>CALFWA010000208.1 GCA_937928035.1 uncultured Caldilinea sp.
CCCTCGCCGCCGATCTTCCAGCCGTCCATCAGCCAATTGCAGATGCGCCAGCGTTGCAGGATGGTCATAGTGCCCGTCCAGCGCTCTTTGGTGTCGGGATAGCCGTCGGGAGGAGGCCAGCTGAAGAGCGCCTGACCAAGCGGTTCGTACCGCCAGCGGAAGTCGTTACTCCAGGCGAAGTTGGCGTTGGCGGCGCGCAGCAGGCTCACGACATACTCGAAGGGGCGTTTGATCTTTTCGCCCCATGTTGAGCGGAACTCCGGCGAGAGCAGGATGGTGCGCACCACCTGCTTGAGCTGATCCGGCTCGTTGCGCCGGGCGTAGAAGACGTCCGCCGCCGCCTGCACGACCGTTTCCGGTGGGTTGTCGCTGATGAGGCGTCGGCAGAGTTTTCGGCAGATATAACGCGCCGTCCCTGGATGATTGGCAAGCAGGTCGAGCACAAATTCGCCGTCCTGCACGCCGGCGCCGCTCGGTGTCGCCTTGGCCAGCACAATTTTCGAGTACTTGGCGTGCACGGCGTCGTCGAAACGAAAATTGCCTGTCGCCTGGTCGATGCGCCAGCCGGTGAAACATTGGGTGGCGGCGTAGATGTCCTCGTCGATGTACATCAACGCCACGCCGTTGGCGTCCTTTGGCGCAGGGTGATGGTAACCGCCGTCCGGGCCGACGATCGAGGCGACGCCGAAGTAGTTTTCTGCGCCGAGTGTATGCAGCTCAAACAGCTCGCGTGCATAGTTTTCGTTGGGGCCGGCGCTGGTGTTGGAGATGTTGTCCAGGTAGTAGAGCATAGCCGGACTTTTGGCGACGGCGCCGAGCATCTGGCGGAAGTTGCCAAGCAAGTTGGCGCGAATGACATCGCGGTC
Organism: uncultured Caldilinea sp.; assembly: GCA_937928035.1. GTDB lineage: Bacteria > Chloroflexota > Anaerolineae > Caldilineales > Caldilineaceae > Caldilinea. The sequence continues at coordinate 867 of CALFWA010000208.1, forward strand.
GTAGTGCACCCAGGTGCTCCCTGCCCAGCGATCCCAGGCATAGACGTTGAAGTGATTGTGCCAGAAATCGGCCAGTACCTCGACCAATTGGCGTTTGCTGTAAACGGCGCGCAAAAACGTCGCTTGAATCGTTTCGTTCAATGGCCGCATTCGTTCACCCCAGGGGACGTCTCCGATGGCGTGATCTGCCCAGAGCTGTTGTCGAGACTTGTTCAACGTCGTGAAGCCCTGCGCAGCGATGATGGCATCGCACTGACTGTCGTCGATCGTCTCCGGCGCAAGCTGCTGATCGATGAAGGCGCGCAGCCGCGCTTCGCTGTTGTCCCCTAACGCCATCAGGGCGTCCAGATCGCCCGGCCGGGGGCCAAACGCCATGCGGTTCAGCGCAATGATTTCGGGGGAGGGAGGCGTTGCGTCTACGCTTGCGGCCGAAGGTCTGTAGGGTGTGCGCATCGCCGGGGCGGGCGGTGCCTCCTGGGCGTCGACGGTCGCCGGGCGAAGCGCCACCGCAGCTGTTGCAGCGATGGCCGCGCTCTTCTGCAACAGCGCGCGGCGGCTGAGCGCCGGCTCCAGTTCGGCCCCGGCCATCGATTCGAGCGAAGCATCAAGCAGTTCCGGTGAAGACACAGCGCTTTCTCCTGCTTTGACTGTAGCCTGACAAGATTGCGGGCGAGTGAATCGCCACACAGAGAATATGCGCAAACTTTATCACAGACCATGTGCAAAAGTCGTTGCGCACATAAAACATGTGACCTACGCAATCCATGCGTTTGAGCGACGCCTTTCACCCCTGGCGTTTGTGCCAGAGTCGCTCTCCTCCCACCAACGCTGCATAGCCCCTCACCTGGCGTTCCAGGTCGGCGCGATCGGTGAAGAAGGTGCTCAGTTGCGAGCGGAACGCCAGGATCGCCTCGATCTTTGCTGCGAGGTCGATCTCTGTGAGCGAGACGACGATCGGCGTCCACTGTGTTGGCGCCGCGTCGAGCACCGCAGAGAGCTTGCCCGGCTGTTGCGCGTAGGGGTAGTCTTCGTAGAAGGAGAGCGCAGCGCCGAAGGCGCGTTGCGCCGCCTCCGTCACCAGCAGATGATCGACGTGGTGGCCGACCGTCAAAGGCGCATAACAGCGCCCGTGCGCAGGCAGCATCTTTAGCCAGGCGACGATTTGCTCCACCAACGGCTGTTCAGCCGGATGCACATCGCCGAAAATGTCATTGTCCGAGACATAGAGGGGTCGGCCGTCGACAGGGTGGAGGCGATAGATGCAGTCGGGCAGCGGCCAGTGCAAGAAGTCGGCGCCCAGGATGGCGCAGGCGGCGACGTCTTCACTGCGGCGTTGGGCGGCGGCGTCGCGCCCCAGCGCCCAGCGTGCGTGCAGGCTGCGGATGTACTCGTTTTCCACGTCCTGCTGAGGATCGCCCGCCATGACGGTGACGATCAAGACGCGCTGGCCGCCGCGCGTGCGTTGTGCAATCTGTCCGCCACAGGAGAGGGCAGCGTCGTCGAGATGCGGCGAAAGGTAGACGGCGTCGTAGTAGTCGGCGAGTTCGGTCATGGCTGCTTGCATCGATGAAATTACAGAGAATCCAACGTTTTGTCTCTACAATATCTTTACAACAAAGGTCAAATTATCGAGCAAGGCTTTTATCCTGCAAAGAAAAAACGTCACGATGGAAACAACGCGCTTCACGCACCGCACAGCTCCCGCCGAGCCTCTGCGCGTGGCGATGCTCAGTTATCACACCTGCCCGCTGGCGATGTTGGGCGGCAAGAAGACCGGCGGCATGAACGTCTATGTGCGCGACCTCAGCCGCGCGCTGGCGAAGAAGGGGATCATCGTCGACGTCTTCACGCGCTCGCAGGACGACTGTGCGCCGCGCGTCGTGCATGACCTTGGCCCCGGCGCGCAGGTCATGCATATCCCTGCTGGCCCGGAGCGTCCGATCCCGGTCGGCGAAACTGAGCGCTATCTCGATGAATTCGTCGCTAATATTCTGGACTTTGCGGACCGAGAAGGGCTGCGCTACGACGTCATTCACAGTCACTACTGGCTCTCCGGCGTCGCAGCGGAGGCGCTATCCAAGGCCTGGGGCGGGACGCCGATCGTGCAGATGTTTCACACCCTTGGTCATATGAAGAACCAGATCGCCCGCGACCCGAGCGAGCGCGCCTCGCAGAGCCGACTCGACGGCGAAACGCAGGTGGTTCGAATCGCCGATCGCATCATCGCCCCTACGCCTGCGGAGGTGGAGCAACTGGTGCGACTGTACGGCGCAGCGCGGGAAAAGATCGTCGTTGCGCCGCCCGGCGTGGACCTGGCGCACTTTCACCCGATTCCCCAGCTCCAGGCCAAGCAGATGATCGGCATCCCGCCGCAACGCAAGAACATCCTCTTCGCTGGCCGCATCGAGCCGCTCAAGGGCATCGACACGCTGTTGGAGGCGATCGCGCTGCTCAAGGAGCGGCGCATCGCCGACCTTTCCGAAACCTGCGTGACGATCATCGGCGGCAACCCCTGGGCCGACACGCTCGACGAGGAAATGGAGCGACTGCAACGGATGAGTCTGGAGCTAGGGCTGGACGACCTGGTGGCCTTCGCCGGTGCGAGAGATCAAAATATATTGCCCTATTACTACGCCGCCGCAGAAATGGTTGTGATGCCGTCGCATTACGAGAGTTTTGGCATGGTGGCGTTGGAAGCGATGGCGATGGGAACGCCGGTGATCGCCTCGGAGGTGGGCGGGCTGGCCTACGTGGTGTGCGATGGCTACAACGGTTTTCTGGTGCCGCGGCGCAATGCGCAGGCATTGGCACACCGCATCGCCGATCTGCTCAACGATCGATTGCTGCGCGAGCGCCTCTCGCGCAACGCTATGCATTACGCACGCGACTACGACTGGGCGATCATCGCCGAGCGCATTGCCGCCGTGTACGAGGAGACGCTTGCGCACCACCCTGCACGGGCCTAACGGCCCGGAATGACGCCATGCGCAGCCAACGCTGCGGCGACGTCCAGATCAGGCGTATAGTGAATGGCGACCATGCCCACCGCCTGGGCGCCTTCGACGTTATGCACAAAATCGTCGATAAAAATCGCCTCCGCCGGTCGCCGTCTCAGGCGCTCCAGCGTGCGCAGAAAGATCTCCGGCGCCGGCTTCATCACTCCTTCATAGGCGGAGCCGACGATCAGGTCGAAGGCCTCCGCCATTGGATAAACTTCGGTAAGCGTTGGCAGCAGGTCGTCCATGGCGTTGGAGATGATCGCCGTTTGATAGGACGGACGCAACGACCGCACCAGCGCCAACAGGGACATATTCAGGCGATCGCCGCTCCAGAACTGACGGCGAAACGCAGCGATGCCGGCGTCGTCGAGGTGAAGACGCTCCTGAACCCAGCGCCACAATTGCTGCGCCGTAATCTCGCCGCGCTGCGCCTTTTGCCCCATCTCGCTGTTGTACACCAGAAATTCGGCTTCTCCGGGTTGCAAGCCAAGTTTCGCCTCCAGCGCCCGGCGCGGGGCAGGGTCTTCGGTGCGCACCAACACGCCGCCGACATCGAAAATTACAGCTTTGATCATCCCCCGAAATCCTTTCAAAAAGTATTTGCCGCTCCCTCTTGACCGTGCTATGATCGAGCTTGATCTCGCCTTCGCAATGGTCTCGAAACCCATTGCAACCTCAGAATCTAACACAAAAACCGATGGATTGAGCGAAGGAGGAGTGCCTTATGCAGCTCAAAGGGAAAATAGGGATTGGCCTGATTTTGCTTGTGTTTGCAGTTTCATTATCGGCCTGCGCAGGCGTCGCTCCACAGGCGGCCGCCCCAGGCGCGCCCGCCGCCGGAGAAGCCGTGACCATCACGTGGGCCTTCTGGGGCAGCCCGGAGGAGAAAGCCTCGCATGAGCGCGTCGCCGCCGCCTTCATGAAAGAGCACCCTGAGATCAAGATCGATATCTGGCATCAGCCTTGGAACGACTATTTCACCAAGATTCAGGCGCTGTGGGCCAGCGGCGATCCGAAGGTGATCCCGGACGTCGCCTTCCTATGGCCGACCCCGCGCTACGCCGCCGAGGGCGTGCTGGAAAACCTCGATCCTTACATCGAGGCGTCCGGCTATGATCTGAACGACTACTGGCCGGGGCTGCTCGAGTCGGCCAAATATCAGGGCAGCGTCTATGGGCTGCCGCGCGACATCGAAGTCAACATCATCTACTACAACAAGGACATGTTCGACGCCGCCGGCGTCCCCTATCCCAGCGAGGATTGGACGTGGGACGACTTTCTGGCTGCGGCGGAGAAACTGACGCAGAAGGACGCCAACGGCATGACGACCGTCTATGCGCTGGCGGCGGAGGGCGGCAAGTGGCCCAAATGGGTCAACCAGAACGGCGGCGCCATCTTCGACGATTATGTGAACCCCTCCAAATGTCTGTTAACCGAGCCGGCGTCCGTGGGAGGCATCCAATTCTTCGCCGATCTGATGAACAACGGCTACGCCATGCGCCCGGCCGATCTGAATCAGGCGGGCGGCGATGCGGCGGTCTTCATGAGCAGCCAGGCGGCAATGATCTTGCAGAACACCAGCCGCGTCTCTGCCTTTAACGCAGCAGGGATGAACTACGACGTGGCGCCGGCGCCCATCCCCGCAGGCGGCAAGCGTTGGAACGGCGCTGGCGGCGCGGCCTGGGTCATGAGCAGCGCCAGCGACAACAAGGATGCAGCGTGGACCTTCATCCGCTGGCTGCAGAGCGACGGCGGCGGTCAGACCATTTACACGCAGGCCGGCGAGATCTTCCCGGCGTTGCAGTCGGTGGCCAATTCTCCGGCGTTCATGACCGACCAACCGCCCGCCAACAAGCAGGCGATCATCATCGAGGCCGGCGCCTCGGACGTGGGTGGCTTTGGCTACTTCCCGGAGTGGGGCGAGCTGAGCGGCTCGATCATCGGCCCCGGCCTCGACCTCATCTGGGCCGGCGAAGTCGACGTCGAGACCGGCCTGACCAACATCTGCGCTCAGGTCGATCAATTCCTGGCCGAGCGAGGATATCCGAAATAAATCAAAGGAGAAGCGCCCGAGCGGCTGAGAAAGAAGAGAGCGAGCTTTGCCTGAAAGAGCCCGCTCTCTTCTCCCTTTTCATCCCTTTCTCATGCTCTCGTGCTCTCATGCTCTTGTGTCTCATGTGCTCGTGCTCTCACACTCTCAAGCTCTTTATCTCTACGCGCCACCGATTGCCATGACTCTGCGCACACCACCTTGCTCTCTCTTTCGTTGGCGACCGGATCAGCAATGGGAAGGGTATTTGTTCATTTTGCCCAGCTTTCTGGGCTTTTTGATTTTCATCGTCTTGGCCGTGCTGATGTCGCTCGGCATCAGCTTTTCCACCTGGGGGCTGACCGGTTTTCGCGGCGTCGCCGGGCTGGCGAACTATCAACAGCTGTGGCGCGACCCCGTCTTCTGGCAGGCGTTCGGCAACACCGCCTTCTACATCGTCACGATCGTGCCCATGCAGCTTGCGCTGGGATTGACCATGGCGGTGGGTCTGAACCAGGCCATCCGCGGCGTGACCCTCTATCGGTTGATTTATTTCATGCCGGTGGTGACAACGATCGTGGCGGGCGCCATCGTCTTTCGCCTGCTGCTGAGCACTAACGGGCCGGTCAACCAGTGGCTGGCTGCGCTTTTTGGCGCGCTCGATATTCCGTTCACCCCGCCCAACTGGCTGGGCAGCAGCCAATTTTCCAAATGGTCGGTGGTGATCCTGACGCTATGGAAAAACACCGGCTTTACGATGGTAGTTTATCTTGCCGCCTTGCAGGGCGTGCCAAAGGAGCTTTACGACGCTGCGCACACCGACGGCGCCAATGCCTGGCAGCGCTTCCGCCACGTCACCTTGCCGCTGATCAGCCCGACGACATTCTTCTTATTTATCTTCCAGATGATCGGCGCCTTTCAGCTCTTCACGGAGCCGTTCGTCATGACGCAAGGAGGCCCCGCCAATTCGTCGTTGTCGGTCGTGCAGTACATCTATCTGGCGGCTTTTCGTGACATTCGCATGGACAAGGCGGCGGCGATGGCGTGGGTGCTCTTTGTTTTCATCTTCGCCTTTACACTCCTGCAAAACTTCATGCAAAAACGCTGGGTCTACTATGAGTCGGAGTGAGATATGAGAGGCGTCATTGCATCCAGCTCCGGCGCTCCCACTCGGCTCAGCCTGCCCGCCCAGGTTGGGTTGCACATCGTTTTGCTGCTTTTTAGCGGCGTCATGTTGGCGCCCTTTCTCGTCATGGTGGTGGTCTCGCTCATTCCCAACGCCGCTTTTCTGGCGCGCAACTTCTCGCCGGAGAACTTTTCGTTGCAGAATTACGTGCGCACCTTTCAGGTGGTTCCCTTTGGCCGCTACTACTTCAACAGCATCGTGGTCTCGGTCTCGGTGACCGTCTTGCAAATCTTGATCTCGTCGCTGGCCGCCTTCGCCTTTGCGCGGCTGCGTTTCCGTGGAAGAGATGCGCTGTTCTTGTTCTACCTCGCCACTCTGATGATTCCCTTCCCGGTGACGTTGATCCCCAACTTCCTCATCATCAAGGCGCTGGGCTGGTATGACACCTACTGGGCGTTGATCGTGCCTGGCCTCTTCAGCGTCTTCAGCACCTTTCTGTTGCGCCAGTACTACCGCGGCATTCCGCTCGACTTCGACGAGGCTGCGCGCATGGACGGCGCGTCCAGCCTGCGCATCTGGTGGCAGATTATCATCCCGCTCAGCGGGCCGGTGCTGGCGACGTTGGCGATCTTCGTCTTTCAAGGCGCCTGGAATGATTTCCTCTGGCCGTTGGTCGTCACCACTTCCGAACACATGCGCACCATTCCGGTGGGGCTGGCCGCCTTCGTCGGACAGTACAGCACGGCGTGGGATCTGCTCATGGCCGGCTCGGTGATTGCGCTGTTGCCGGTGCTGGTGATCTATATCCTCGGTCAGAAATGGTTCGTGGAGGGCATCGCCTTGAGCGGCATGGGCGGACGGTAGAGGCTTCCAGAGAAAGCGCGCAACCCTGGCTTCGGCTCATGCGCCAATGCTCCGCTGGGGACGAGACATTTATGTGCTTTCGCCTGTTGCACAGAACGTTTGTGCGGTATACAATAGGTGCAGACGGCTTCTGAAGTGCGCCCGGGTTTCTTGAAGGAGATGACGTCATGGCAGAGCCTGTCATGCAGGAAGCCGAGGAGCTTCATAGCCCGTGAACAATCTCTTTCCCGAGCGCCAGATGCGCTTGCTCGTCGATTCACTTTACGCCTCCTGGCGAGAGCCGGGCGAGGGACGTCCGTTTGTGGCGATGGCCAACAAAGAAGGGAAGGCATTGAGCGACAAACTGCTCGACTGCGCTCGCATCGGCGTCGCCTACTATATCGTCTATGATCCGAGGACGCTAATCGGCGAGCGTCCGCTGCGCGTCTTCGCCCGGCAAGGGCTGCGCTACACCGAGATGGACGCTCTGTGGCTCGATCAAGTTGGGCTAGGGTTGACGCTGTGGGAAGGCGAATATGAAGGCATGAGGCAAATGTGGCTGCATTGGTGCGACGCAGATGGGAACCTTCTGTTCACCGGCCAGGAAGCGGCGGCCGAGAAAGAGCGACAGCTTCTCGCCGAGAGAGCACGCGCCGAGCAGGAGAGACAGCGCGCAGCTGCGCTGGCGGCGAAGCTCGCTGCGCTGGGCATCGATTCGGAGGCGGAGTAGTTCGCGATGATGCATCGACCGATCGGCAAGATCGTCAAATCGAATTCCCACGTCGATTACGTCTGTCAGGTGTACAACAGCGGCGAGACGCCGCATCCGCCGGATCCGACCGACTATGCCTTTGGCGGCTTTGTGGCGGCTGAGTTGGAGGCGCACAGCGGCGTTGCGCTGGTTGGCCTCATCTACAACACCCTGCTGATGAACCCGGAGTTCGGCTCTCTGGGGCCGCGGCTCAGCCCTCGCGACGAGGTGGAAATTTTTTCGCCCGATTACCTCGCGGAGACGGCCACCCTGCTCGGCGTGATCTGCATCGGCTGGTTCGACGCTCAAGGTCAGGCGCATCAGGGCGTGCCAGCGCTGGCGGCGACGGTCAATTGCCCGGTGCGCCTGCTCTCCACCGACGAAATCTACGCCTTTCACGTCGACGCCGCAGGGGAGCCGCAACTTCGCTATACGCCGCTTCTGCTGGCGCAGAAACATGCGCTGGTGGCGCCGCTGTTGATGGCCGTGATCGACCGGCTGAGCGGGCTCTTCCCGCACAGTCGCAACCGGCTGGCGGTCATGCGCAACAACCTGGCGTGGAAGAGCATCGTGCAGCCGGCGAGGTGAAAGTGACTCGTGCGAATGTGTGGCGTGTTCCGTGACGCACCACGGAATACGAAACACACCACAGGGTTGTGATGGACGTCCCATGACTCGAGAAGACGCTATGACCGCTGTTGGCACCGTCAAAGGGCCGGGGGAGACCCCCAACGAATATCTTTTCATTGCGCCGGACCCGGAGCGACGCGTCAAGCACGGAGAGTTTGTCTACTACCTGGCCGCCGTGGACGGCGTGGAGCGCGCCATCCTGGGCCGCGTCACCGGTCGCCGACCGGTCAAACTCTTTCCCGATAGTTTCCTGGCCGATCCGTCGGTGCCGCCCGCATCGGTGGCCGCCTTGCTCGGCTACGAAAGCGACGCCACCGAACTCTTTGAGATCACCGTGACGGTGCTCGGGTATCACAGCCCACAGCTCGGCGACTTTATCAACCCCCGCGTGCCGCCGGTCAACGGCGCGCCGGTTTACATTGCGTCAGATGAGCTGTTGACGGAGGTGTTGAGCAAACGTCGGCGTGGGGAGCGAGGCAGTGCGTACATCGGCAGCCTGCTCAGCCGCCCGGAAGATGCTGCGCCGATTGTGCTGGATGTACGCGGCTTCACAGGCACGCATCTGGCCGTGATCGCCAGCACAGGCAGCGGCAAGAGCTATCTGGCCGGCGTCCTGCTCGAAGAGCTGATGGCCCCGTACAATCGCGCCGCCGTGCTCGTGATCGACCCTCACGGCGAATACGGCACGCTTCAGGAGATGATGAACCTGCGCGAGTTCAGCGAGGGCGACTATAGGCCGCGCGTGCGCATCTTTCGCCCCGATCAGCTGCGCGTGCGCATCGACACGCTGACGCTGGCCGATCTGCATTACCTGTTGCCGCCGCTCACCGACAAACAGTACTATCAACTGCGTCGCGCCTATCAGATGGCGCAGCGTCGAAAGCATTACACCCTGGAGCAACTGCTTCAGGCCGTGCGCGAGGCCGCCGACAGCAAAAAGGCCCCCCAGAATTTCGAGGAGGAGGAAGAGGACGTCACCACGATGGGGCTGCTCTGGCGGCTGAACGGCGCACTGCGCAACAGCCATATCTTCCACGACTTCGAGAACCTAGAGCTGAACGAGCTCTTTCGGCCTGGGCAATGCACGATTATCCAACTCAATGAGATTGACCGCCGCGAACAACAGGTGATCGTCGCTACACTGTTGCGCCGCGTCTATCAGGCGCGCATGGACACAGCCAAGGGCAAGTTGGAGCGGGGCGATCCCAGCCACCTCCCTTATCCGGTCTTCTGCCTGCTGGAGGAGGCGCACAACTACGCGCCCGCCAACGCCGACGCCGTCAGCTCAGACGTGCTCAAGACTATCTTGAGCGAAGGGCGGAAGTTCGGCGTCGGCATCGGCCTGATCACCCAGCGGCCGGGCAAGCTCGACAGCGATGTGCTCAGTCAGTGTATGACCCAGTGCATCATGCGCATCACCAATCCCATCGACCAAAATCGCATCGCTGAGTCGGTGGAGAGCGTCGGCCGTGACCTGCTCAAGGAGCTGCCGAGTTTGAGCAAGGGCCAGGTGATCGTCAGCGGCGCCAGCGTCAACACGCCGGTGCTGGTGCGCGTGCGCCGCCGCATCACACAGCATGGCGGTCAGGACCTGGACGCGCCGGCGGAGTGGCTCAAATGGTTCGAGGAAGATCGCCCGGCGGCGGAGGAGCGCGCCGCCGCCCTTCTAGGAGACAAGAAAATTCATTACGAGGATGACGGCGACGTACTTTTGGCCTAGTGTAGACCTAGTGCAGACGTCGTTCGTTTTTCTGAAAATATCACCAAACAGTCAAGGGGAGGGCATGCCCTCCCCTTGACTGTTTGGTTCATCGATCCTTGCGTCCCGATCTCGTTCCTCTCGGCCGCAAGCCGCCTTAAACTTTAGCGTCGAATAGACGGCAGGTAGAGGAAATGGTTCATCACCGGCAAGTCAGGCTCTTCCGAAGGCGGCAATGCCGTCGGCACACAGGCCGTCGCCGGACCAGGCTCCTCCAGATAGACGCTGCCCTGATAGAGCAATCGCACGACTCTGGGGCTGGTCGGATCGTTTCGGAAGATGAACTGTTCATCGACGAACTCCGTCAACGTCAGGTTGATGCTCTCGATGACTACGCCGTTGCTCACCAACTGCGCAACGTACTCGCCGGAGCGATTCGTGATCACAGTCCATTCGTAGCCATTCGCCGTGCAGACGCGCGCCAGCGCAACGGAGAGACCGCTCACACAAGGTTCGGGGCCTTCCTGCGCCAACACCTCGCCATCTCGATAGAGCACCCTCACTACATTGGGCGTAGTCGAATCGCCTTCGAACACAAAGGTCTGCGCCGTGTTCGCAGTCAGAGTTAGCTGCAGGGTTTCAATGACCGTTCCATTGCTGAGGAGTTGAACTTGATAAAGCCCACTCTGTGAGGAAACGATCTCCCAAATTAACCCCTCCTCGGTGCATCGAGGTGTAAGGCTGACAGTCAATGTTGGCGTCTCAGTAGGCGTTGGCGTAAAGGTCGGCGTTGGCGTTGGCGTC
>CALFWA010000209.1 GCA_937928035.1 uncultured Caldilinea sp.
AACCCTTCCCATTGTTCGGGTGCTTGCCTGCGCCGATCTGCGGCCAGAGGCCGCCCGGGCGCTGGCCGAGCAATATCAGGTGCCATGCGTGCTCTCCGTCGAAGCTTTGTTGGCCGACCCCCAAATCGAGATCGTGTTGAATTTGACCGTGCCGCAGGCGCACGGCGCAATCGCCATCGCCGCTCTCGAGGCAGGGAAATCGGTCTACAACGAAAAGCCACTGGCCCTCACGCGCGAGGAGGGGCGCCGCATGTTGACATTGGCGGCGCAGAAGGGGCTGCGCGTCGGCTGCGCGCCGGACACCTTTCTAGGGGGTGGACTCCAGACCTGTCGCGAGCTGATCGACGCCGGCGTCATCGGCGAACCGGTGGCGGCCACGGCGTTCATGATGAGCCGCGGTCACGAGCACTGGCACCCCAACCCGGCCTTTTATTATCAGAAAGGCGGCGGTCCGATGTTCGACATGGGGCCCTACTACCTCACCGCCCTGGTGAGCCTGCTGGGGCCGGTGCGCCGCGTCACCGGCGCCACGCGCATCACGCAACCGCAGCGCATCATCACCAGCCAGCCACGCTACGGCGAGGTCATCGAGGTAGAGACGCCCACGCACGTCGCCGGGCTGCTCGACTTCGCCGCAGGCCCGATCGGGACGATTATCACCACCTTCGACGTGCAGGCCTCCAACCTGCCCTGGATTGAAATCTACGGAACGAAAGGCACGTTGGCTGCGCCCGATCCCAACACCTTCGGCGGGCCGGTACGCGTGCGCCTCGCCGGCGACGACGCCTGGAAAGAAATTCCGGTGACGCGACCATATACAGACAACAGTCGCGGACTGGGATTGGCCGACATGGCGGAAGGAATGCGCACAGGACGACCGCACCGCGCCAGCGGCGAGCTGGCTTACCATGTGCTGGACATCATGCACGCCATTCATGAAGCTTCGGACGAAGGACGCCACATCGTGGTGGAAAGCACATGCGAACAGCCTGAGCCGTTGAATGTTGCGTAATCCGTGTTGCGTGGTGCGTATTGCGTATGGAGCGGAGCGCACTTTCACGCAACACGCACCACGTCCCTTTCCTCGTCTTCATCCCAATCCCAGACAGGACGCCAACTCCTCCATTGAGGCGTTACCACCGCTCAAAATCAGGGCAATGCGCTTTCCCATAACCCGGTCTCGAAGCCTTAGCGCAGCCGCCAGAGGCGCTGCGCCCGCTGGTTCGGCCAGCGTCTTCGCCTTTTCCAGATAGATGCGCATGGCCTGGAACATTTCAGCGTCTTCGACGAGCACAAAATCATCGAGATGCTCCCACAGGATGGCCTGCGGCATCATAAACGGCGCGCCCGTGGCTAAGCCGGCGGCGCGCGTGGCGATCGGCGCCGTGCGTTCGCTGCGCGCCTGCCAGGTGAGGAACGCTGCCGGCGCTCCCGCCGCCCCGACACCGATGACCTGAATCTGCGGGTTGAGCGTCTTCGCCACCAGACATGCGCCAGCGCAGCCGCTTCCCCCACCCACGGGGACGAAAATCATCTCCACATCGGGCTGGCTTTCGAGAATTTCCAGCGTATGGGTGGCGACGCCGGCGATCAGCAGCGACTCGTCCCCTGAGGAGATGAACCGCAATCCCTGCTCCTGTTCCAGCGTCAGGCAATAGCGTTTGCTCGCCTCGAAATCGGCGCCATGAAAAACCACCTCCGCGCTGTAGGCGCGCATGGCGTTGACCTTGACAGGATTGGCGCCTTCCGGCACGACGATGACGGCGCGCACGCCGAAAAGCTGCGCTGCATAGGCGATGGACTGACCATGATTGCCGGTGGAAGCCGTCACTACGCCGCGCCGTCGCTCTTCCGCCGTCAAATGCGCCATGAAGTTGATCCCGCCGCGCACCTTGAACGCCCCGATCGGCTGGTAGTTCTCGTGCTTGACGTACACCGTGGCGTTCAGCAAGGCGTCCAGTTGGGGATAGTGATGCAGCGGCGTCGGCGGCAGATGCGCGGCGATCACCCTGCGCGCATGAAGCACATCTCGAAAAGTAGGCGACATTTGCGCTTGAATCATATTGGTTCTCGGAATGAATGGATGATTTTTGGGCCATTCTCTTGAAGTTGAGACATTACAGAGGATCACGGCGAACGGCGGATTTGTCAAATCGCGCAAAGGCGCAACCAGGGACGCCGTCGCATCGCCCGCCGGGGGCGCCATCCGCTCGGTGAGCATCGGACGAGCAGACGCCGCTTCAAATGGAAGGGGAACTAGAAAGGGGCGGGCGGCGCACAGAAAGCGAGTTGTAAATCGCCTCGAAATGCAGTACAATAGAAAACAGCCGGCTTGTTGGATTTTTCACAATTTGGATTTTTCATAATGCGGAGGCGCCCTTCATGAGAGACATGACGGTGCTCGAGGCGAAGCGCTATGGCGTCATCACGTGCGGGCCGCATCAAAAGTTGCTGGCCGCCGCCTGCACTATGCAGGAGCACAACATCAGCGCGCTGGTCGTCGTCGACGAAGAGGGGTATCTGATCGGCGTCATCACGCGCACCGACCTCGTGCGCGCCTGCTACGAACGGGTGGACTGGGAGCAACAGCCGGTGCAGGCCTACATGAACACCGACGTCGCCACCGTCTTTCTGAACGACTCCTTGCTGAAGGTGATGGAACTCCTGCTCAACCGCCACATCCACCGCGTGGTCGCAGTCGAGGCGGTGGATGGACGACTCAAGCCGAGGGGCGTCCTATCGGCGGCGGATATCGTCTACCATATGGCGCGCTGTCATTCTTGATCGAGTATCCGCTATTGGACGCAGGGATTTTCCATGCAAGGGAACTGACCGTTACTCTGGCCCAGCCCTTTCGTCTTGATCGATAGAGACAAAAAACCCCGAACATGGTGAAAGCTGTAGCGTCGTGAGAGAAGACAAGTTTGCATCTCGATGCAAGGAAGGAGCAGTGAAATGACAAGGCGCAACGCACTATCGTCTGGCGTGCGGGCTGGATCGCTGCTGTTGGCGTTGGCTATTGTGCTGGCTGCGGCGTTGACGCCGGCTATTGCACGCGCCGCTCCACAGGAAAGTGCGCCCGCCGCCGTGACCGCGAGCGGAGGATGCGTGGCGTATCATTACGTCCGCCCCGGCGAAAACCTGACGCGTATCTCGCGCATCTACGGGGTAAGCGTCTGGCACATCGCTCAAGTGAATGGCATCCGCAATCCTAGCTTGATTTATGTGGGGCAGGTGCTGTGCATTCCCAGCACATACCACCCGCCGGCGCCGCCCCCACCTGCTTTTTGCGGTCAATATTACACGGTGAAATTGGGAGACACCCTCAGTAGCATCGCGCGGCGCTGCGGCACCACCGTGCGTGCGTTGGTTTACTTGAACGGCATTCCCAACCCGAATTACATCCGGGCGGGTCAGGTGCTGCGCATCTACTAGAGCGCGTCTCGTCCGCGAGAAGCAAAGAGCTTCCCTCGCTTGAAATTTATTATGTTCATGCGCTGTGGTCATCGACGAGCGCAGCGCATTCCTGTCAACGTGGACTAAATCATGCGCATCGTCATCACCGCCGACCTGCATTATCGCCCCGCTCGTAGACGTCGATATCTCGCCCTCGTGGAACATATCACAGATCAACGCCCAGATTGTCTGATTCTGGCCGGCGATCTCGGCCATCCATTGCGGCTTTTTCGGCGTGCGTTGGAGCTGTTCGAGCCGTTGAGTTGTCTCAAGCTGTTGGTGACGGGCAACCACGACCTCTATTGCAGCGAGTACGACAGCCGCACCTTGTGGGAGTCGGTTTTGCCTACGGCGATTCAAGACGCCGGTTTCCTCTGGCTGGAGGAGGAAACGGTGCAGTTTGGCGATTTAGGCGTCTGCGGCACAATGGGCTGGTATGACTATTCGACCAGCGAGCCGACGCTCGCTCTGCCGGACGCAGCCTATCCGCTGCTCAAGACCCTGGTGAACCATGACGCCGATTACATCGACTGGCCCTGGAGCGATCGCGCCATGGCGCGCTATCTGGCGCGCAGCTTCGAGCGCCGCCTGGCCAATCTGGAGGCGAACCCTTCCATCCGTCGCATCCTGGTGGTCACGCACATGCCGATTTTCGACGAAGCGATTCCTTCGTATCCGGAGTGTGAACGGCTGAGCCTCCTGCGCGCCTACATGGGCAACCTGGCGCTCGGCGAAATGGTGCGCTCCTCAGCCAAGGTCACCCATGTAGTGAGTGGCCATCTCCATCGCAGCGGGCGCTACTGCATCGCCGGCGCCTATCGGGAGATCGATCATCGCATCATCGGCGTCTGTGACGGATTGCCCGAAACCGTCATTCTCAGTTTTGATTAATCCTTGCTCCAAATCGAGCAGCAGCCCATGTTTCGCTTCCTCACGAAGCAGATCAGACTTCGTCGCAGCGAGAAAGACGTCAACGGCCTCATAGGTGACGAACTTCATGCCCCTTCGCTATCCGTCATCTCCCGGTCGTACAAGATCATGTCCAGGTCGCCGGGAGAATGGCCAAGCTGCGTCAACACCTGGGCGATCTCGGCGCGATGCTGCGTGCCGTGGTTGACCACGTGCACCAGAATATGCCAAAGCGTGCTCGAAAATGGACGACCGGCTGTTGTGACGTAGGCCAGCGGCTGCGAAAGGTCATCCTCCGTCAGCGAGGCCAGATAGGCGCGCATGGCGTTTTCCTCTTCGGCCCAGCGCGCTGCGATGGATTCCACCGTAGGAAACTCTCGAGGGTCCAGCATGGCGCTGGGCGAACGATGCTCCTGACAGCGGATGCGCCAAAGCCACTCTGCGCCCATCATGTGCACCAGCACATCACGGATGCTCCCCCAGCTCAGATTCTGCGGCGCCACCAATTCTTCAGGAGACAATTGCGCGGCCGCCTCTAGAATTCTGCGATTGGCCCAGTAGTTGTAGTCGTAAAGCGTCATGAGGTCGGAAACGTTCATCAGGAAGTCCTTTCGCCGAGCGCCGGGTTCAATAGGATAGCTCTTTTAGCCACCAACGCCCCTCGCGCAAAACAAATTGCCAGCGGTCGTTGCCGAGCGTCGCCGTCGCTACATCGCCATCCACATCCACCACCAGTTCGAGCGGTTCCGGCAAGGGAGGCGGCGGCGATGGAAAGACGGCTAGCAGATAGCGATCCAGGATAGCGTCTCGCCCCTGCCAGATGTAGGCGGCGGCGGGATCGTCAGAGCCTCGGCGGTCGATGATGCGCGCGTCGTCCGCCCACAGCTGCGCCAGCGTCGCCAGGTCGCGCGTCCGGGCGGCATTGCGCTCCGTCAGGATCAGCGATGTCGCGATCTCTTCAATGGCGCCGCCCTCCGCAGCCATTATAACCGACGACGGCGACTGTTCTTGCATCAATGGTGGTGGAAGATGAGCGTCTACAACGGGGGGAAGCGGAGTCGGGGCGCGAGTGCACGCCGTCAATGCTATGGTTGCAAGAAGCAGCCATAGCACAAAGGCTTTTGCATTTCTTTCGATGCAGACTATACTAGGCACCTTGGAACGGCCTTTCAAGCCTGAATGTTGTGAGTTCGGTGGGATTTTCATTGTTGGCGATGCCCGTCAAGACATGGCACCGATGTAAAAAACACGACATAGAAAAGAGCGCATGTATGAACCCGGTCATCTTTCAATGGGGGCCTTTTTCTCTACACTGGTATGGCGTCTTTATCGTCGGCGGCGCCGTGTTGGCAGCCTGGATTTCCGGCCGCACCGCCGCCAGAGCCGGTTTGGATTCCGACCATATCTGGAACATGCTGGCATGGGCGCTGATCCTTGGCATCATCGGCGCCCGGCTTTACCACGTCTTCAGCTCGCCCGCCAACGGCGTCGGCTTCAGCTATTATATGCAAAATCCGCAGGATATTTTTAACTTTTGGAGCGGCGGGTTCCGCGGCTTGGGCATCTATGGGGGCCTGATCGGCGGCCTTCTGGGAATTGCGATTTACGCGTGGCGCAAAAAACTCGATCTCGTGATGTGGCTTGATTTCATCGCCCCAAACGTTCTGCTCGCCCAGGCGATCGGTCGCCTGGGGAACTGGGTCAACCAGGAACTCTACGGCCCGCCCACCGATCTGCCCTGGGCGTTTCACATCAATCCGGAATTCCCCTGCCAAGACCCGCCGAACCGCCCGCTCTCCGTGCAGCCCTGCGGCACCGGTCATCTGCAACCCTTTGACCAGCAGTCGCTCGACTGGTACGCCACCAACGGCTTTCATCCGACCTTTTTCTATGAAGCGCTGTGGAATCTCTTCGCCTTCGCCCTGTTGACTTTTCTGTTCCGCCGCTATGGCGAGCGCTTCCGCAAGGGCGATGGAATTCTGCTCTACTTCATCGCCTACCCACTCGGTCGGTTCTGGGTGGAGATGTTCCGCCCGGACGCTTGGATGATGGGTACGCTGCCGACGGCGCAGTGGATTGCGCTCATTAGCATCACGGTCAGCGTCATCGGCCTCGTCGTGCGCCATTGGGGATGGGATTGGCGCGCGGATCGCGCCGGCTCAATGGCCTATATGCAAGGGCCGGTGGAGCCTGTCGTCGGTAAAGCGGCTACAGCATAAGCAGGTTCAAAGTTCTGGATAGGCGCTCTCCAGAGCACGTTTCAACCTGACCACGCCTTCCTGCAGCAGCTCGGGCGCGTAATAGGCGAAGCTGATGCGCAAACAGTTGCGCAGGGCGCTGCAGCCGGAGAAGCGCACCCCAGGCCGAAAACCGACTTTGTGAGCCAGCGCCACGTGCAGGAGATTTTCTGCCTCGACCGCCTCCGGCAGGCGCAACCAAAAAAAGTAGCCACCCGTCGGCCTCGCATAGTTCACGACGCCGTCGAAATGTTCCTGCAAGGCGCTGTCCAGTGCATCGATGCGCTGACGGTAGATCTCGTGCAGGTAATTTAGATATGCGTCCTGCCAGCCCTGCTCCAGAACCACGCGCACCAGGCCGGAGGTGAAGGGGTTGAGGCCGCCGCCGCTGTCGAGCAGGCCGGAGGTCGAGAGACGGCGCATGTGCTGAGGCGCAGCCTGAACCCAGCCAAGACGCAGCCCCGGCGCCAGAATTTTGGAGAACGAGCCAAGCCCCAACACTTGGCCCGTGGCGGCGAAGGAAGCCAGCGGTGGAGGCGGTGCTGCATCATAGCTCAGCAGATGATAGACTTCATCGGCGACGATCAAAAAATTGTGCGCTTCCGCCAGCTCCACCAACCGTTGACGCCGTTCCAACGGCAGCGTGAAACCGGCCGGATTCTGATGCGTCGGAACGGTGTAGAGCAGGACAGGACGGTGACGTTGCAACGCCTCCTCCAACGCATCGACGTCGAGACCGTCGGCGTCGGTGGGGGCCGGAATCACGGTCAGGCGATGGTCGGCGAAGATGCGCAACGCCAGAAAATAGGTCGGCTCTTCGACGATAATTACATCGCCCGGCTGCGTGTAGAGCGTGCAAATAAGATCAAGCGCCTGCGAGGCGCCTGCGCTGACGAAAAGATGCTCCATCTCCACCGGAGCGCCGTAACGCCAGCTCAAAAAGTTGGCCAATGCATGGCGGAAATAGCCATCGCCCTGCTCCCATCCATACTGAAGCAGCGAAGCGTCTGTTTGCGCAAGGCGCAGCGCCGCCGCTTCCTGCAGGATGGCGCGTGGCAACAACTCGTCTCCTGGATGACCCAGGCCAAAGTCGATCACATCCGGATCGGCGTGCGATTGGGTGGTTTGAAATTGCATACTCATAGGCGCCTATTGTGCCGCAGATCGTCGCCAAGCGCCAGTTGTCAAAGGGAGA
>CALFWA010000210.1 GCA_937928035.1 uncultured Caldilinea sp.
CCAAGGTTGCGCGCAAAGCGTGGGTGGGCGCCGCTGGCGACCAATAGTCGCACGCGTTGACCAGCATTGACCCGACAGGCCGTTGAGGACATGACCACGACGATGCGCACGCTGCCGTCCGGCTGCACTTCTCCACGGCCCGGCTCGACGCGAAAGTTGCCGTCGCAGATGTTGCGCGAATAGCCCGACTGCTCGACGACGCACAGCCTCGCAAAAAAATCCGCCGTCGGAAGGCTGGATTGAACGTACAGCTCAAGCTGCACCGGCCCGATGAACTCGATGTCCTCCCGCAAGGGAAGCGAGGAAAAGACAAGCACATCGCTGCGCCGTTCCAGCGGACGGTTGTCCACCTTGCCGGCGCCGTTGGCTAGTTTGGGGCCGCCGAGATTGGGTGTCGGGTCCGCAGGGTTGTAGGTGTACACGTCGGCGGACGCCTCCGCATGCGACGGATGTGGGAACAGCCGACCGGTCTTGGCCAGTCCATTGCCGTGCAAATAAAGTCGCAACGGTCGCGAGGGAGGCGGCCAACGGTCGAACTCCCGCCATCGGTTCAACCCCATGACATAGAGACGCACCGGTTTTTCTGTTCGCGTCGCCAGTTCGTTGCGCAGATGCGCAGCGTACCAGCGCAGCGCCTCCTGAAAAGCGACGGCCATGTATCCGTATTCCATGTGGTGCCAGGGGCCGACGATCAATCGTGGTTGCAGGCCGGCCCGCTCTTGAACGGAATAGTCCTCCAGCAAACCGTCGAGGAAAAGATCGTACCAGCCGCTGACGAAAAGCGCCGGGGGTGCACTGGCGACAGCGCTGCGGTGATCGACCTCTCGCCACAGCGGATGGTCGGGGCCGGCCGCGCTCATTTCCCGGTAGAGGGCGTCCGGCCTGCCGATGACCAACTCGTCGGCGGTCTGCATAGGCAGATGCATGAACGCTGCGCGCAGAAAGTGATCCTGCACTGCGCCATCGTTGATGCGTCGGAGGCGCTCCCATATGCTCAGCGACGGATCGTTCATGGACGCAAGCTGGAACATCCAGCGCAGCAACAGGTCGAGCGGAAAACCGTGCTCTTGGTATTCCATCAGGTGCGAATGGGTGATGATCGGCGCAGTCGCCTTAAGATAGGGTGACTTGCCCGCCGCTGCAGCCCACTGCACATAGCCTAGATAACTTGGCCCCCACATGCCGATGGCGCCGCTGCACCAGGGCTGGCTCCCCATCCATGCCAACGTGTCGACGCCATCCTCTTTTTCGTGCACAAAGGCGACGAACGTCCCCTCCGAATCGAAGCGTCCGCGCACGTCCTGGGTGATGACGTGATAGCCATAGGTGGCGAACGCCTGCGCATACATCTCTGTCAACGACCGTCCCGGGCCGTTGCGACCATAGGGGGTGCGAATCAGGATCGCTGGCCCTCGTTCGACGCCGACCGGCGCGTAGTGATCGCAGGCGAGTCTGACGCCATCGCGCATCGCGATGTATACGTTGCGCGTTCGTTGCACGGCGTAGCGCCCCCGCGGCAGGCGAACGGCCAGGCTCAACGCATGCTGAAGCAGGGCTTCTCCGAAAGGGTTTTCAAAAAAACGACGTTCAAGCCGTTGTAAAAAAGTCGTCATGTTCATTCAAACCTGTTCAAAGCGCAGCACAGACCATGCAATCAAGATTAAAGCGGCGTAATAACTGCTCATGATCCACAGATCGCGGTGAGGGATCGGCGCTCGAAATTTGTCGAGCGCCAGAATGGAGTCGGACGCAAGAAAGAGCAGCGCGCCGCCCAGCGCCAGCAGTGCGGAAAGGCTGCACGTGCTCCACCACAGCTCGCTGGCCTGCCAGCCCATAGACAGCAACACAAGCGCATAGATCAGCACGGGCAGCCGCAGCGCGCCGACATGCGGCCAGAGTAGATACAGAAGAACGACGCCGTAGATCGCAAACAAGGTTAGTAAGAACCAGTGCATGTGAAAACCGGCCTGCTCAAGGTAGGCAGCGATAAAAAAGAGGTGGGCGACCAAAAAGCTGACCAACCCCCAGAGGAAGAAATCGCCGGGAGACATCAGGAAAACGTCGCCCGCCAGCGAGAAAAGGATGCCTGCTCCGATCAGCATGCGATAGAGCGGTGAAACCGGATCGGGCAACGTCAGGACAATCAGCAAAATCAGCGCCGTTGTCAGCGGCTTGAAGAGATAGCGCAGCGCAGGGCCCCCTGCGTAAGTCGCCCAGATGTAGGTGATGCCTGAGCAGACCGCAACTACAG
This sequence comes from uncultured Caldilinea sp., assembly GCA_937928035.1. Classification (GTDB taxonomy): domain Bacteria; phylum Chloroflexota; class Anaerolineae; order Caldilineales; family Caldilineaceae; genus Caldilinea. Next base: position 2,252 of record CALFWA010000210.1, read on the forward strand.
TGAAGACGAAGCTGGCGAACACGGCGCTCCTCCCCTCAATAGATGAACGGGATCAGGCGTTTGCTGGTCTCTTGATAAGCTCGATAGGCCGGGAAGGCGGCCGCCAACAGCTGCTCTTCATAGTGCAGCTTGACCAGCAGATCAACCGCCAACACCGCATAAACGCCCCAGCGCAGCGGCGTCGGCGCGTCGAGCGCCAGCGCCAAAGCGCCGAGCAAAATTGCAGCGTACATGGGATGGCGAATCCATCGATACGGGCCTTCGCGCACCAGGCGACTCCCCTTGCGCACGTCGGGGAGCACATTCAGACGACGGATGCGCATGGTCAGAACCGCCCAGCCCCCTAACGCCAACGCGGCGATCTCCATGGCCAGGAACACAGGGTGACGAGCGATCCACGGCCCTGTCGCTGCAAGCGTAAGCAGCGCGCCGAACTGAATGAGCACCAGCATGTAGGATTTCAAGCGGCTGGGACGCGTTGTCATAGGTCAAGCAGCGCTGGATGCTCCGCCCGCCGATTTCGACGGCCATTTCAGCCGCCGCCGATGCCTTTCTGTTCCTGGCCGCTCTGTCCTCCGGCCTCCGGACTTTTTCCTTCGTAAATCTTGGGATCGCGGCCGTAAATGAGCGTAGTTTCCAGCAGCCGCTCGGCGACATGGCCGGTCAACTGTTCGGGGACAAAGCGCCACGCCCAGTTGCCGGAGGCGCGGCCGGGTAGGTTCATGCGCGCCTCGCCGCCCAGGTTCAGCACATCCTGTAAAGGCACGATTGCCGTGTTCGCTACGCTGCGGAAGGCGCCG
>CALFWA010000211.1 GCA_937928035.1 uncultured Caldilinea sp.
GGCGAGACGGCGAAGATTCTGGTGCCCAACCCGTTCAGCGGTTCGGTCAAAGCATTGGTGACGCTCGAGCGCAGCGGCGTGCTGGAGGCGAACGTTATAGAATTCACCGGCAGCAGTGAGACGATTGAAGTCCCGGTCACGGCTGCGCACATTCCCAACGTTTTCGTAGGCGTCGTCATCGTCAAAGGCGTGGACGAAACCAATCCCTTCCCGACAACGCGCGTCGGTTACGCCAAACTGGCTGTGGACACCGCCGAGAAGGAGCTGCATATCGACGTGCAGGCATCGTCCGAGGTGGTGCGTCCGGGCGACGTGGTCACTTACACCCTAACCGTGCGAGACAACGCAGGCAATCCGGTCGCCGGCGCGGAGACGAGCCTGGCGCTGGTGGATAAGGCAGTGCTGGCGTTGGCGGGCGCCTACGGCGCGGAGCGGAAGCTGGTCGACATCTTCTACTATCAGCGGCCGCTCGGCGTCAACACCGGCTCACTGATCGTCATTAACAAGGATCGCATCAGCCAGCAGCTTGCCGAAGGCGGCAAGGGCGGTGGTGGCGGCGGCGATGGCCTGGGCGTCGATGTGCGCGAAGACCTGGCGGACACCGCCTACTGGCGCGCCGACGCAGTCAGCGACGCAAACGGCGTCATCGAGTTCGGCGTGAAGTTGCCCGACAACCTGACTACCTGGGTGCTGACCGCCAAGGCTGTGACGCCAGACACGCGCGTCGGCGAGGCGATGCACGAGATCGTCGCCACCAAGGCGTTGCAGGTGCGCCCCATCCTGCCGCGCTTCTTCACGGCGGGCGACCGCGCCTTCATCGGCGGCGTCGTTCTCAACGGCGGCAAAGAGACGACGGCGGCGGGCGCCTTCACCTTCGAGGTCAGCGGCGCAACGATCGAGGGACGAGGAACCAGGAGCGAAGCGTCCTTCGCTGCGCTCGACCCCGGTCAATTCGCCCCCTTCGACTTTCCGGTGACGGTGGACGCCGCGACGACATCGGTCATCGTGACCCTCACTGCCGTGGCGGACGCGCTGTCCGACGGCCTGCGCATGGAAATTCCGGTCGTGCGCTATCAGACGCCGGAGGTCGTCGGCTCCAGCGGCGTCATCGAAGGCCTCGGCGCAGTGGAGGCCATTCACGCGCCGACAGGCGCCACCGACGATGGTGAACTGACCGTCACTCTCGATCCGAGCTTGGGCGCCGGACTGCTCGAAGGGCTGCGCTATCTGGAGCACTTCCCCTACGAATGCAACGAGCAGACGGTGAGTCGCTTCTTGCCCAACCTTTTCACGGTGCGCGCATTGCAGGCATTGAACATCCGCGATCCCGACCTGGAGCGCAACCTGAGCTATCAAGTCGGCGTCGGCGTGCAGCAGCTCATTAGCCGCCAGAACCTTGACGGCGGATGGGGCTACTGGCCCGGCGAAGAAAGCTCGCCCTTCATTACTGCCTACGTGTTGTGGGGCTTGAACAGCGCCGACGCGCTCGGCTATCCGGTCTCCCTTGACAATCGCAACCGGGCCGCCGAGTATCTGCTCAGCCGCTTCACGGCGCCTGCGGACGCAACCGGCGCCGCGCAGCTCAACGAAATGGCCTTCATGCACTATGTGTTGGCGGAAATGGGTCGCGGAGACGCCGGGCGCATGAGCACGCTCTACGAGGTGCGCGAGCGGCTCTCGATGGACGGCAGGGCCTTCCTGGCGATGGCGATGCATCGCATGGATGCCGACGATAGCCGCGTGCAGACGCTGATGGATGACCTGGCCGGCGCGGTGCAGGTTAGCGCTGCAGGCGCCTCATGGCGCGAGGATGCGATCGACTACGTCAACCTTGGCAGCGACGTGCGTTCGACCGCTGTGGCCCTGACCGCCTTCCTGCGCATCCGTCCGGATGCAGCGATCCTGCCCAACGTGGTGCGCTGGCTGGTGAGCGCGCGCACGGCCGGCCACTGGGCCACTACGCAGGAGACCGCTTGGAGCGTCATCGCTTTGACCGACTGGTTGACCTATACCGGCGAGCTGGAGGCAGACTATGCCTGGCAGGCGACGCTCAACGACGTCTCGTTGGGCAAAGGGCGCTTCGACAACGCCAACATCCTGACTTCAGCGACGCTGCGCGCGTCGATCACCGATCTGTTGCGCGACCAGGCCAACCTCCTGCGCATCGCGCGCGACAACGAGAGTGGCCGGCTCTACTACACGACCCATCTGCACTACAACCTTGATGCGTTGGCCGTGCAGCCGCTCGACCGCGGCCTTTCGCTGGATCGGCGGTTTAACCTGAACGGTGAGAGCGTGCACAGCGCCGGCGTCGGCGACGTGCTTAGCGTCACGGTCACAATCGTGGCGCCGACCGACCTCTACCACGTGATGGTGGAGACGCCCATCCCGGCAGGTGTGGAGCCGCTCGATCCCAGCCTGTCGACCGTTTCGCCGCAGGACGCCTACGGTCCTCCGACACTGCGCCCGATCCGACCGACGGAGGAGAGCGGGTGGATGTGGACGCCGAGCTTCGTGGACTATCGCGACGACAAGGTGACGCTCTTCGCCACCTACCTGCCCGCCGGCGCCTACGAATACACCTTCCAGGTGCGCGCCTCGCTCCCCGGCGAGTTTCGTGTGTTGCCGGTGCACGGCGAGATGATGTACTTCCCCGAAGTGTGGGGACGGAGTGGAGGGGCAGTGTTCACAGTGAGACGGTGAGAGTCGGGATGGGGGAGAGCCTGGAGGCTTTATGTGAAAACGCTTGGTCTCGTCGCAGCCACCTACGACGAGGCGTCCGGCCTTCTAGCGTTGCTTTTCACCAATCGATTCATTCTTCGCTTTGAAGCCAAGGGACCGGCTGAACCATCAAGTATTCGATTGTTCCATTTTGGCAAATTTTCTGCCACAATGTTTATGGATTTTGATGTAGCTTACGGATTCGACCTGAAATAAATAAACATGAGACAATACAGGTGGTTGTCGTCGAGGATCTCCTTACGCCGCGTTCATGCTCACTGGCTGGCATGGCCGTTGCTCCTGGCGGTGCTGGCTTTCTTTTTGATCGCTTCTTTGAGTGGGGCGACAGCGGCGCAAGGGATGGCTGTGGAGTTGGCGCCCCTGCATGGAGTGGATGGACAACAGGCTGCGCTGAATCGCTACATCGTGGTTCTGCGCGGGGACCGGGTGCGCACAGCCTCCGCCCTTCGCCAGAAGATAGCCGCATTGCAAAGTCGTCCGGACGTCGCCGTGCATCGCAGCTACCAGCATACATTCCGGGGCTTCGCCGCCACGCTTTCTCCTGCTGCGCTTCAACTATTGCGCAGCGACGGTGACGTCGCCCTAATCGAGCGAGACCAGATCGTGACGGTTGCCGGCGAACAAGTCAACCCGCCGTGGGGATTGGATCGCATCGACCAGCGCGCCTTGCCGCTAGACGAGCGCTACGTCTACGAAGCCACTGGCGTCGGCGTGCATGTCTACGTCATCGACACCGGCATCCGCGCGACTCACGGCGAGTTCAGCGGCCGCATCGGCGCAGGGTTCGATTTTATCGATAACGACGCTACGCCGGACGATTGCAACGGCCATGGCACGCATGTCGCCGGCATCGTCGGCGGTGCAACCTACGGGGTTGCCAAAGATGTGACCCTGCACTCCCTGCGCGTGCTGGACTGCAACGGCGTCGGCTACGCGTCGGGCGTCATCGCCGCCATCGACTGGGTGACGGCCAATCACATCAAGCCCGCCGTCGCCAACCTCAGCTTGAGCGGCAATCCATCCACGGCGTTGGATCTTGCCGTGCGCAACTCCGTGGCGGCGGGCGTCGTCTATGTCGTGGCGGCCGGGAACTCGGGTATAGACGCCTGTAACGCTTCACCTGCCCGCGAGGCGACGGCGATCACGGTGGGCGCCACGAACAGCGCCGATCAACGCGCCAGCTTCTCCAATTACGGCGCCTGCCTCGATCTCTTTGCACCCGGGGTCAATATTCTGTCGGCGTGGCACACCGGCGACAACGCCGAGCAGACGGTCTCCGGCACGTCAATGGCTGCGCCTCATGCGGCGGGCGCAGCGGCGCTCTTTTTGCAAGGGGCGCCCTCCGCTTCTCCGGCCGACGTTGCCGACGCCCTCATTGCTGCGGCCACCCATGGAGTGGTGAGCAACGCCGGAAGTGGTTCCCCTAATCGCCTTCTCTATACTCGATTCGATTTGCCTGCGGAGCCCACGCCGACGCCGCCTGGAGCCACGCCAACGCCCACGTCGACGCCTCCTGCTCCCGCCACGCCGCCGCCCAACGACGACTTCGACCGGCCCACAGAAGCGACGCCGCTTCCCTTTAGCCAGGTTCTACATACAACGTACGCCACCGTGTCGAACGATGATCCGGTCCTCTGCACCGGGACAAGAGGCGAGGCTACGGTTTGGTATCGTTTCTCGCCGCAGGTTAACGGGTTGCTCACGGCGAACACCTTTGGCAGCGACTACGACACGGTGCTGGCGATCTTCACCGGAGAACGCGGCGCGCTCAATCGGCTCGCCTGCAACGACGACGCCGAAAACACGCTGCAGTCAAGTGTGACGCTGGAAGTCAATGGAGGGGAAACGTATTTTATCGAAGTCGCCGACTACGGGGTCAACATCTCGGCTCATAAGTCGCATGCACTTCTGCTCAAAACGCAAACCGGAGGCAATCTGCACTTAACGCTCAATTTCACTCCTGCGTCAGAGCCGACCCCTTCGCCTGCTACAGGGGCGGTGCTGGCAATCGACCCTTCTGCGTTGACAGTGCGCCCTGGCGAACGCTTCACCGTCGAAGTGCAGGTGCGCACGAATCAGCCGGTGGAGGGAGCCGCCGCTTATCTCAACTTTGACCCAAACGTTTTGCAGGTTGCGTCGATAGCGCCCGGGGACGCGCTGCCGGAAATCCTCCTCAATGAGGTGGACAACACGCAGGGCCGCGTCGACCTGCGTGCGCGGGCGCTCAACGCACCCTTCCCTGAGAGTGACTTCATCGTGGCGACGCTCGCCCTGACGGCGACGACAGATTCACCTGGCTCCTTGTTGTCGTTTGAAACGACAAGCCCTCGGCAAAGCGATGTCACATTCAGCGGACGCTCGATTCTCAATCGCGTCCTCGACGGCCAGGTTCAGGTGGTGACTTCATCGGTGTACTTGCCGATAGTTGTGCGGTGAGGGAAGGCGTGTTGCATACTTCGTGTTGCGTGCCCAATCACGAAACACGCAACACGAACACATTTCAAGGATTATAGACCTGAATCCGCCGCTCCGGCGTGCGCTGCGCCAGCCGGCCGATGTTGCGGTTCACCTGCGCCAGAATTTCCGCCTTGTCGAGCGTGCGCAGCTTGCGATCTTCCATGACGACTCGTCCGTCGACGATCACCGTGCGCACGTCCGAGGCGCGCACGCTGTAGAGCAAGGCGGCCGCAACGTTGTGCACAGGCTGGTTGTGGGCGCCGCTCAGGTCCAACAGCGCGATGTCGGCCAAAAAGCCCGGGGCCAAACGTCCAAGCTCGCCCGCCATGCCGATCGCCGCAGCGCTGCCAAGGAAGGCGACGTCGAGCGCTGCATGGAGGGGCATCACCTCCGGGTCGTTGGCCGTAAACTTCTGCATAAGCGCCATCAGGCGCAGGCTCTCCCAGATGTCCAGCGTGTTGTTGCTGGCCGCGCCGTCGCTGCCCAGGCCGATGGAGACGCCTGCAGCCTGCAACGGGCGAATCGGCGTCAGACCTGCAGCCAGCTTCAGGTAAGTCTTCGGGCAATGGGCGACGCCGACATGGTCGGCGTAGGCGCGCAACCGTTCGATGTCCTCGGGCAGAATGCCGCAGCCATGGGCGATCAAGGTCGGGACATCGAGCACGCCGGTCTGCTCCAGCACCTGAATTGGGGTGATCCCTCGTTTGGCCAGGCTGGATTGGGTCTGCGCCATGTCTTCCGCTGCATGGATGTGGATGCCCACGTTCAACCGTTTGGCATGAGCGACCGCTGCACGTAGAAAGTCGTCGTCGCAGGTGTAGGGCGCATGGGGCGCCATCCACGTGTGGATACGTCCGCCGGCGCCGCCTTGCCAACGTTCGACAAAGGCGGCCGTGGCGTCCAGCGCTGCATAGCCCTGGCTGGCGAAGACTGCCCATCCCAACAGCGCGCGTGTGCCCGCCTCGCTGACCGCACGCGCTGCCTCGTCCATGAAGAAGTAATGGTCGGCGACGGTGGTCACGCCTGCTTCGATCATCTCCACCAGCCCCAGCAACATGCCCCAGTAGACGTCCTCGGCGGTCAAATTGCTTTCCACCGGCCAAATGAATTCATTGAACCAGCGTTGCACCGACACATCCTCGGCGATGCCGCGGAAGAGCACCATCGGCGTGTGCGCGTGGGTGTTAATCAGCCCTGGGGTCGCCAGCAGACCATCCGCCGCCACGATGTTATCGGCTTCGAGCTGCTCGATCGGCTGGGTCGGCGAAATGGCGGCGATGCGGTTGCCGCGCACGTGGATATCATGGTTGCGCAGCACGACGTAGGCGCCGTCGTCGTTGCGCATAAGGACGTTGCAATTGTGTAAGACGAGCGTGTTCGACATAGGTCTTTCTCAACAATGTTCGAGACCGGAGTTGAGAGCGAACGCCTCTTCAGGCTTCGTCGGCGAACAGGCCGGCGAGAGGATCGCGTCGCCTTTCGCCCAACGCCAGAAAGCGATCGTAGCGCACCACGATCACTTTGCTCATCTGCCAGAAGGACTCCACAGAGAGGTGTTGACAGCCTTCGCGTAGCCACCAACCTTCGATGCGAGGATGGGCGGTGATCAACGCAGGATCATAGACCGGCACAACCGCCGGGCTAAGGAAAAAGCCCGGGGATTTGGGCGAACGAATTTGCAGCAAGTAGGCGCCGCGCATGCCGCGGGCGCGCGGCAGTCGATGTGTGCTGCCGTCGGTGAGGTCGAGCAGCTCGCAATCTTCCGCCGGCGTATCCACGATGGCGGGCCACGTCGAGTCCTCGACCAACTCGGCGATAATGCGGCGCACTGCAATATCCTGGTAGTGGTTCTGCTGCGTGTGCGGCTGAAAATAGTCGTCCTCGTAGACATTTTCACGACGGTCGTCATAAACGTTGCCGCACCAGGTCGCCAGCCATTCCACGATTTCAGGATGATTGCGCAGAAAAATCCGATAACACTGCTCGTATTCAGCGATTGCTTCACCGAAGGACACGATCCGACCGCGCACGTAGTGACCGATGCGCCAGCCGTCATCGCCGAAGCGTTCGTCCAGCAGGGCCTGCCACTGCGCTTTGTGTTCGCCAGCGTATCCTGGCGTTCCGATTGGAATCAACACGCCGGCCAGCGTGGCGCGGGCCTCTGGCTCGATGCGCTCCCACCAGTTGGTGGAGTCAAGATTCATGAGGTTGCCTGTTCCTGAAAGCGCCGGGCTGCAGCGTTGATGCGTGCGCGTCGGCGGATGTTATAGATGATCAATGCTGCGATGGTCACAGCGGGTGGGATCATTTCCACAATTTGCGGCGGGATCGCCATCGTGCCGAGCCGCGTGCCCAGCGCAGAAGCGGTTCCAAAGATCAGAGCGGCGATGAGGGCGCCGATCGGATGACGGTTGCCGAGAAAAATCACCGCCAAGGCGATGAAGCCGCGTCCCGCCGTCATGTTGGCCTGGAAGATGCTCAGGTAGCCCATGCTGAGATAGAGGCCGCCCAGTGCAGCGCAGAAGCCGCTCGCCACCAGCGCCTGATAGCGCACGCGGCGGATGTCGATGCCGACAGATTGTGCAGCGTCCGGCATCTCGCCGGTGGCGCGCAGATGCACTCCCGCCGGCGTGCGGTAGAGAAAAATCCAGATCACGACCACCAGCACAAAGGCGAGATAACTCATGATGTTGTAGCCGGTGCCGTTCTCGCCGTTGAGCAGGGTGCCGAGCACCGGAACGTTGTTGACGAACGGAATCTGCAGCGAAGGCAGCCGCGCGCTGGCGAGCGTCGACGTGCTGCCCTTGTCGCCTGTGAACGAGAACATTAGGAACACCGTGGCGCCCGAAGCCAGAATGTTCATCGCCAGGCCTGTGAGAATGATGTCCGTTTTCAGCTCCAGGTGGAAAAAGGCGATCAGCCAGCCCATCGCCATGCCGACGAGCACGCCCGCCAGTGCGCCCAGCCAAGGGTAGGACCACGCCGGTGCGCCGGGAAACCATTGAGGAGCGAATCCACTGACGATGACGCCCGTGAAGGCCGCCGCCAGCATGATGCCTTCCAGCGCAATGTTGATCACGCCGCCCAGGTCAGAGAGCAGGCCGCCCATCGCTGGCAAGATCAGCGGCGTCGCCACGCGGATCACCGTGGCAATGAACGCCGCCGAGAAAATGCTTTGCAGGACGACTTCTAGAGACATTCAGCTTACCTCAAAAAGTTGCACCAGAACCAATTGCACAAACTTTGATCGGCGTCACCCGGCTTCGACAACCGCTTCTCCTCGACTGCGGCGCAGTTGAACCCATTGCTGGACGAAGGGGAAAAGGCGCTCGGCGGTGATCAGCAGGATGATGATGGCCTGGATGATCAACACCACCTCGCGCGTCACGTCGGATGAACGCTCCATGATCTGCGCGCCGGTGCGCAAGTAGCCGTAGAAAAGGCCGGCCAGCAACACCCAGCGCGGGTCGTTGCGCGCCAGCAGGGCCACGACGATGCCCTCAAAGCCCAGCCCGGGCGAAAGGTTGATCGTCAGCCGTTTGAGCAGTCCCATGCTCAGATGGGCGCCGGCCAGCCCTGCCAGGATGCCGCTGACAGCCATGCTCAAGGCAATCACCCGCTTCGTGTTAACGCCGCCGTACTCGGCGAACTTACGGTTGGCGCCGAGCATCTTCAACTCGAAGCCAAAGGGCGTGCGCGCCATCAAAAACCAGGCGACAACCACAGCGATCAGCATGAGGATCGTCATGAGAGAAACACGCGTGCCGGGAATAAGCAACGGCAACACCGCAGAAGCGGGAAAAGGCGCCGTTCCCACGAAGCCGGCGGCCGGGTCGCGCAGCCAGTTAAACAATAGAAGATCGAAGAGTTGAAGCGCAATCACGTTGAGCATCAAGGTGCTCACGATCTCGTCCACCGAGAGGTAGGCTTTCAGCAGACCCGGGATCAAGCCCCAGAGGAAACCGATGATCATCGCCGCCGCCAGCGCCAGAAGCATGTGGGCGGGAAAAGGCAAAGAAAGTTTCAGTGCGATGACAGCCGTCATCAGCGCGCCGAGCAACATCTGCCCTTCTGCGCCGAGGCTGAACTGTCGCGCCCGAAAGACGATCGAAACCGCTAGGCCGAGCAGAATCAGCGTGGTGCTCTCCTCCAGCCAGTTGCCGAAGCGGTTGATGTTTTTGATCGCAAAGCCGTTCTCAAAGGATATTCTCGGCAACGGCCCGGTGAGCAGCGCCGTGTACGCCTGCGCCGGCTCCTTGCTGACGAGCGCCGTGATGACAAAACCGATCGCCAGCGCAATCAACACCACGGCGAGGATGCGAACGGGTTCAACAAATTTGGCCATCCCTCTCATATTCATGCAGCCTTTGTAACAATTTCCTGGCGGCGAACGCCGAGCATGTAAAGTCCGATTTCCTCTTCCGTTAGCTCCGGGCCGTTGTCCAAGATGGCGACGATCTCGCCTTTATACATCACGGCGATGCGGTCGGCGAGGCTCATCACCTCCGCCAGGTCGGCGGAGACAAGCAACACCGCCTTGCCCTCGTTGCGTTTAGCCACCAACTGGGTGTGCACAAATTCGGTGGCGCCGATGTCCACCCCGCGCGTCGGCTGCGCAGCGATCAGCAACACGGGTTCGGCGGAAAATTCGCGAGCGACGATCACTTTCTGCATGTTGCCGCCGGAGAGCGAGCGCATCAGGGCGTCGGGGCCGGCGGCGCGGATGTCGAACTGCTGCATTAACGTCTCGGCGTGTTTCCGGATCACCTGGGGGAAAAGCACCCCGCGCTGGGTGAAGGGAGGCCGGTTGTAGCGATCCACCACCAAATTTTCGGCGATGGTGGCGTCGAGCGCCACGCCGTTGGTCAAGCGATCTTCGGGGATGTGGGCGACGCCGCTTAAGCGGATGCGCCGCGGGCTTTGTCGTTGCACCGGCTTGCCGTCGACGAGAATTTCGCCGGTCGTCGCTGGGCGCAGGCCGGTCATCACCTCGACCAGCTCGGTCTGGCCATTGCCCTCGACGCCGGCCACGCCTAGAATTTCGCCTGCATGCACGCTGAAGCTGATGTTGCGCAGCACAGGTCGGCCGGTCTCGGCCACGTAGCCCAGGTTGCGCACCTCGGCGACGACGCGACCGCGCAGCACCGGCGGCTTGTCGATCTGTAAAAAGACGGCGCGGCCCACCATCATGCGCGCAATGTCGGCTTCTGTTACATCGCGCGTGGCGACGCGCCCGGTCACTTCGCCGTGCCGCATGACGGTGACGCGATCGGAAATCTCTTTCACTTCGACCAGTTTATGCGTGATGAAGATCACCGTCTTGCCCTGGTTCACCAGCGTCCGGATGGCCATGAACAACTCATCGGTCTCCTGCGGTGTGAGCACGGCGGTCGGCTCGTCTAAAATCAACAGATCGGCGCCGCGATAGAGCGTTTTGAGGATCTCGACGCGCTGGCGCATGCCCACCGGCGTCGCCTCGATGCGCGCGGTCGGATCCACCTGCAGGCCGTAGGTCTTGCTCAATTCTTCGGTGACGGCGATCGCCTGTGCGCGATCGATGAAGCGGCCCTTGCGCGGCTCGCTGCCGAGCACGATGTTTTCTGCGATCGTAAAAGATGGCACCAACATGAAGTTTTGATGCACCATGCCGATGCCCAGCTCGATGGCGCGGTGCGGATTCGGGATCTCCACGCGGCGCCCTCGCAGCCAAATCTCTCCGTGCGTCGGCGCTTCGAGTCCGTAAAGAATTTTCATCAAGGTGCTCTTGCCCGCGCCGTTTTCGCCCACCAGGGCGTGAATCTCCCCTTGCTCCACCGAAAAGTCCACCCCTTTGTTGGCGACGACGCCATTGGGATAGACCTTGGTGATCTGCTTCATTTCAACAAGTGCGGCCATGAATCGGTCGAGTCCTGAAAGGCTGGCTGAGTTGTGTTATAGAGAATTCGTTTGTTGGGGGATGGGGGAGATGGGGGTTCAGGGCGGTGGGATGTGAGGATGGTGCAATTCCATGTGCAGTCTCTCTCAATCTCCAAGCCCCTGTTAATTTCCAGGTCAAGCCCTCATCCACCAGGAAGCTTCACGCTTCCTGATGGATGAGGATGCCGCTCTGCGTAGACCTGAAAGTCAGGAAAACCCCGTCGCCCCGACAGACATTACCGGAACGCCGTGTCCACGACGATCTCGCCGTTGAGGATTTTCCGTTCCGCCTCGTCGACCAATGCCTTCACCTCGTCCGGCGTGATCGCTTCGTAGTACTTGTTGCGCGCCAGACCGACGCCGCCTTCGGCAATGCCGAGCGCTTCCGCAGTTCCGTAGGGCAGCGTGCCTTCGAGATGTAGCTTGACCCCACGGTAGATCGAGTTGTCGACGTTCTTCATCATGGAGGTGAGAATGCGCGCCGCCTGCTCCGGGTTGGCGCTTTCGATGATCAACGCCTGGTCCGAGTCGACGCCGATGGCGTAGCGCCCATCCTCTGCAGCGGCCTCGAAGACGCCCTGACCGGTGCCGCCCGCAATCTGGAAGACGATGTCGGCGCCCTGGCTGTATTGCGCCTTGGCCAGCTCTTTGCCCTTGGCCGGGTCGTTCCAGCCGCCTGCGAACTGACGAATCACCTGGATATCTGGATTGGTGTCGCGGGCGCCCTGCTCGTAGCCGACCATGAAGTCGAGAATCACGGGGATCTCTTGGCCGCCGACCGAGCCGATGATGGCTTCAGGATTCATGCCCTCGATGTCTTGCGTTGTCATCGCCGCAGCGTACACGCCGGCCAAATACGAGCCTTCGTTCTGCTTGTACAGAATGGAATAGACATTGGCGCACTTGTTAGGGGCGCACGCTTCGCCCTCATAGTTCACGGGTGCATCATACAGGAAGAACTTTTTGTCCGGGTATTGCGGCGCCAGTCTTTCCAGATACTCCACCATCTGGAACGTGCCGACGATCATGATGTCGAACTCTTCATTGGCGGCGGCGTCGATCAATGCAGCCTCCCAGCCCGTGGGGTCGATGCCCGCTTCGATCGTCTTGGTCTGTGCACCGAACTCGTCGGCCACGCGTTGGACGCCGCGCTGCGCCGAATCGAAGAAAGATTTATCGCCCAGCACACCGTTGACGAAATGGACAATGCGCAGGGGCTGCTCGCTCGCCGCTGCGCTTTCGCCGGCCGCCGGAGCGGGCGCCGTAGGCGCCGGCGCAGTCGGCGCGGCGCACGCCGCTGCGATCAGCGCAATAACCATCATCAAAGTAAATCCAATTGTCCAATGACGGCGCATGGTTGCCTCCTCCTATCCGTCTGATTCAAATTCGTCTGATTCAAAAAAGATGATTGTCTGCAAAAACACAGCACCATTTGCAGGTGGGGGAACCTGGAAAGTGAATACTAACGGGTTCCCGCCCCTTCGTCAACTCCAGAAAGGCGCTCTCCTCATGAAGCCTGAACGATTTGAAGCGTGGGCGCCCACTTCTGAACGCTCTACCAGCGCAAAAGCCCGGCGATCCCTTTCATTTCGTTGACCAATTTCTCCGCTGCAGGGCCGGATACGAATTCCAACCGCGTGGCGTAGGCGGCGCATGCCTCCACGATGACGTCTCGCAGCGCGATCGGCTGCGGCTCTTCTCCGTCACAAAAGAGGCTGGCCGCCTGCTTTGTTCCGGCCATCAAACCGTTGGAACAGATCCAGACCCGCTCATCGAGCTGCCACGGCGCCGCCAGCACGCTCAGTCGCCCTGCCTGCAGCGCATCGAGCGTCGGATCGATCCCCCAGACGCCGGGCTGCTCTTGGATTTGCTGAAGCAACGCCATCTCCTGCTCTCGCTCCACCTGCATCAACACAGGCAGCACTTTTTCCAACACCGCCGCCGACGAGGCTTGCGGAAGCGGCAGGTCGGAAATCTGCGCGACGATGCTCTCGCGCATGCTGCGCGAAAGCATCTGAACAAAGGTCTTCGTCGACTCTTCACGGCCGAGCAGGACGAGGCGATGAATCTCCATTGCGGCGACCCCGCGCTCCGTCAGGTCGGCCAACCGCTTCAGGTAGCGATAGGCGACCGTTTCCATGCGTTGGGAAAACCGATCGCGGCTGCCGGACGTGCGCGCCTGCGCCAGACTGCGCACCCGACCCGGATCGAACTCCTGAAGCTCTTTCCAGACTTCCGGCTCAATTTCGCGGAAGATCTCCGTGTGTTCTGCGATCTCGCCTAAAAACACCTCGAAAAACCTCCAGCCTTCGCCGCGCAGCCAGATGACGCCGACTCGTTCGTACTCATCCAACGCATAGAGCAGGGGGGCAAAATATGGCTCACCCCAGCGCGCCTCCACGCGGCCATGGGCGAGGTCGACGATGGGCAGATCGATGTGGAGCGGGATGCGAACGACATCCATCTCGACGCGTTTGCTGCGAGTCCCCACTGCAGCGAAGATGGCCAGTGTACGCGCCTCCGGCGCCAGCTCTTGTTCGATGGCGGAGAAGGCTACCGCTTCAAGCGTTTGGGGCAATCCCAGCTCTTTGACGCTGTTTTTGGCGCGAATGACCCAGGCGCGACGCGCGTTGTACGTTTGGGCCGGGTTCACCTCCACATAAAGCGACAGCACCGGCGGCTGTAAGTCCGCCAGATGATTGCGAATCTCGAGCACGTCGTTCTTGTCAATCATATTGAACGCACCTTAAATCTTTCTTAGGAAAATGACAAACCAATGCTTTCCACATGGCCTACGCCATCTGGACGATAGAAAGTCGACGGAAGGCGCCGAAGCTGCTTAGCCGTTTGCAGGACGCCATGCAAGCCGTTCGTTTTTCTTCAGCGCCGACTGCACCATCATTAGCTCGCCTACGTTCTCTGGAGTGATCAGACCCACCAGACGTCCATAGTCGTCGACCACAGGAAGCGCCGGGCAGCCGCACGCCTGCATTTCTTGAAACGCTTCATCGAAAAGCGCCCGCCAAGAGATCAGCGGAAGTTCGCCCTGGTTTTGCAGCGCCTCGCGCACCGGTGTATCCAGGCCATTCTGGCGCAGCGCCGCCAGCAAGGCGTCGCGAGTCAGGATGCCGTGCACTCTTCCCGTGGCGTCGACCACCGGAAACTCATGCTGAGAGGTGCGCAGCAGCAGGTCGATGGCGTCGTTGAGCGTGGCGCTCGGAGGCAGCGCCTTGAACTCGGTCACCATCGCCGCCGAAACCGGAAGCCCGCGTGCGACGTCGCGCATTTGCGCCAGCGCAGCTTCCTGCGAGGCGCCCAGATAGATGAAGAGGGCGATAAAGATGAGCAAGGGATTGAAGAAGAGGCCCAAAAAACCGAATAAGAAGGCGATTCCCTGGCCGATGCTGGCTGCAATCTGCGTCGCCTGCGCATAATTCATGCGCATTGCCAGCAACGCACGCAGCACGCGACCACCGTCCATCGGGAAGGCCGGAATCAGGTTGAAGAGCACCAGCCAGACGTTGACGGCCATCAGCTTGGCCGCCATGTTGAGCTGGGGGCTTTCGAGGCGGGTCAGTTCCTCGAGGCTGGCGGCGCGGCCAAGCCAGAGAAAGAGAAGGAACGCAATGACGACATTGACCGCCGGCCCGGCCAGCGCCACGACCAGCTCCTGACGCGGCTTGTCCGGGATGCGCTGGAGACGCGCCACGCCGCCGATGGGCAGCAACGTGATGTCTGGCGTCGGAATGCCGTATCGCTTCGCCGCCAACGCATGTCCAAACTCATGCAACAACACGCAGCCGAAGAGCAAGACAATGAAAATGATCCCCTCGACGGCTGCGCCTGGCCCTCCCTGGAGATAATAAACCAGCCCGATCCAGGCGAGCAACAGGAAAAACGTCAGATGAATCTTGACCTCGGTGCCTGCAATGCGCGCAATCCTGATTGACCAGCCCATACTGTGTTAAAGCTCCTTTCCAAGTTGATTTCTATGGCCGCAACTCCCGCCGCATATAGCGCAGATTGAGTTCTTGAGCCATGAACTAAGGACCAGGCTTCGCTCCGGCGTCAGCCTTCTTTCGCTTCATGACGCACAACGGTGGTCGGGAAACGCAGCGTGTTCAACACCGGACAAGTCTCCTCCACCGCCTGATGCATGCGCGCGACGGTTTCGGCCGGCGCAGAGGAGCGCACGTGCGCAGTGTACACGATCTCTTCGATCTGGGGCGGTCTTTCATACGGCAGACCCACGACGCCCCCCATCGGCACGGCGCCTTGCACCTCCACCTCCACGCCGTCGAGTGGAACGTTTAGCAGCGCCGCCTGGATCAGATAAGTGTGCACCAGACAGCTCGCCAGCGCGCCGAGCAGCATCTCCGGCGCCGTCGGCCCCAGGCCATGCCCGGCCAGCGCGGGCGCGGAATCGGTGATAAAAAGCGTCTCGCCCATTTTGACGGGACGAGCGCCTGCATCGCCCGCCACCCACGAGCGGGCCTGAATGCGCACCGTGGCCTTCTCCGGCGAGGCGGTGAAGTCCGCCCGACGTTGCGCCAGCACAGCAGATTTGTGTTGCAGGTAATTTTCCAGCGCGCTCATATAGACTCCGTTCCAACGCATGTGGACGCGCCTACGCCGCAGGCCATACGGCAGGGTTCACGATGTCCGCCGGTTTTTCGCCGCGGAAGAAGGCCAGCAGACGATCCATAGCCATCTGCTCCATGCGCAGACGCCCTTCTTTGGTGACCGAAGCAAAATGCGGCGTGGCGACAACCGCAGGATGATTGCGCAACGGATGGTCAGGCGGCGGCGGCTCGACGGCGAAAACGTCGACGCCGGCGCCGGCGAGATGGCCGCGGTCCAGCGCATCGAGCAGCGCCGCCTCATCGACGAGCGCGCCGCGCGCTAGGTTGAGGAGATAACTGCCCGGCTTCATCTGTGCAATGCGCTCGGCGTTCATCAGTCCAACAGTCTCTGGAGTCGCCGGCGCGTGTAAGGAAAGAAAATCGGCCTGGCGGATCACTTCATCGAGCGGCGCCGGCGTCACGCCGAGCGCTGGAGCGCTCTCGGGAGGCAAGTAAGGATCGTAGGCGAGCACGCGCATCTGAAAAGCGAGTCGGCAGATTTCGGCGACGCGGCGGCCGATGCGCCCAAGCCCGATCAGCCCCAGGGTCTTGCCCTGCACCTCGTCGCCGAGCAAAACGCCCGTCCGCGGCCCCCATTTGCCGGCGGCCAGATTCTCGTTGCCCTGTTTGAGCCGTTTGGCCAGCGCCAGCAACATGGCGACCGTGTGCTCCGCCGTCGATTCGGTGGGGCCGTCCGGCGTGTTGGTGACGACGATGCCACGCGCCGTGGCCGCATCCAGGTCGATGTTGTCCACGCCGATGCCTGTGCGGGCGATCAGACGCAGATTGGGGCAAGCATCCATCACTGTAGCATCGTAGCGCAACTGAGACGAGGCGATGATCGCCTGCGCGGGCGCTGCGTTGCGATAGATGGGGGGCGACTCTTCGGCGTAGAGCACCTGCACCCCGGCAGGCAATCGTGCCAGCGCCTCGTCAGAGATCGGCGCTTCTAACCACAGGTGGGTGAGCGGCGGAACAGACACGGGCGGTCCATCCTTTCTATCGGATTGCGGTTATTGGTTGGTCGAAGTTTTTTGTTTGATAAAGGTCGAGTTTGACGGTTGAAAGGTTTGTCTCGTCCTTCTATATTATTGCATAGCGTACCACAAACACGGCGAATTTTGCCACAAGTTGACAGTCTGTCCCTGTTGATTGTAGACTCTGTTCAAATTTCGGCGACAACGCAAGCACTTCATATATGTAGCTCTCTATAAAGTGCAATCTTCATAGTTTTTCTTTTGTATTTTTCGACGTGGTTTTCCGATCGTTTGAGCCATCACACACCAGAAGGAGGATTCCAGATGACGGCAGAAACGAGAGGCGGGCATAAGGATGGGCGCAAACTCTCACGCCGCGATTTTCTACGCTACACTGCAGTAGGAGGATCGGCGGCTCTCTTCCTGGCGGCATGCGCACCCGCAGCGGCGCCGACAGGAGGCGCCCCTGCAGCCGCTCCTGCTGTAGGCGAAGCGCCGGCCGCCGAGGCGCCAAAACGAGGCGGCGTCATGGTCTGGCTAGGACATCAGGAAGTCGCCGGTCTCAGCCCGGACGACGCCGGCCCCGATGTGCAGGCGGTGTTGATCAACAATATTCACAACCCTCTGCTTTATTACAACGAATACAACGAGCTAGAGCTTGTGCTGGCCGAATCCTACGAAGTCGCCGAGGATGGCCTGACCTACACCTTCAAACTGAAACAGGGCGTCAAGTTCCATGACGGCAGCGACTTCACCGCCAAAGACGTGAAGTACACGTGGGATTACTACCGCAATCCAGAACATGGCGCCGTGCGCGCTGGCCTTTTCACCGGCGTGGGCGAGATCGAGACGCCTGACGACTACACAGTGGTTGTCAAGATGGACAGCGTTAATGCGGCGTCGCTGGTGAACTGGGCCTCTTTCCCGATCGTGCAGTCCACCTATCACGCCGAAGTTGGCGAAAGCGTTTATCGCACGGCGCCGATCGGTACAGGCGCCTATAAGCTCAAGGAGTGGCGCGCTGCGGAATACACGGAGCTGGAAGCTTTCGACGATCACTTCCGTGGCCGTCCCTACATCGATGTCATTCGGCTAGAGGTTGTGCCCGAACCCTCGGTGCGCACCATCGCTCTGCAGACCGGCGACGCCCACTCTTCAGTCTGGCCGTTGCTGGTCGAAGATAGCTTGAGCTTCGCCGACGACCCGAATTACACCTTGTTGCGCACGCTGGGCAACTCGATCAAGCATTTCCCATTGAACAACTCGGTTCCGCAGCTCTCGGACAAACGCGTGCGCCAGGCTATGCTGCACGCGCTAGATCGCGAGAAGATCATCGCCGACCTCTGGCGGGGAGCCGCCACCGTAGCGCACTCGAACATCCCGCCGACGAGCTTCTACTATGACCCGACGGTCAAGAAGTATCCCTACGATGTAGAGAAGGCTAGAGCGTTGCTCGACGAGGCAGGCTGGGTTCCCGGCTCTGACGGCGTGCGTGTGAAGGACGGCGTCCGTCTCTCTTTCACTATGACTACGATCACGGGCGATCAGGCGCGGCGACCGATCGCAGAGTTTGCCCAACAGGCTTTCAAAGAGATCGGCGTCGAAGTGCAGCTCGCCGAAGCGCCTGTCGCTTCGATCTTGGAAGGGTTGCGCGCAGGCACGCTGGAAAGCTCCATCTTCAACTGGACGTACAACAGCGGCGCGCTGGAGCCGGATCCTTTTGCGACGTTGCATTCCAAGGGCGGCAACAATTTCAACCAGTTCAAGAACGAAGAGATGGATCGATTGATCGAAGCAGGGCTGCAGATCGTCGATCCCAACGAGCGCAAAAAGATCTACGATCAGATTCAGGCGATCTTCGTCGAGGAAGTGCCTTGTCTCTACCTTCAGTACGACGAATGGATCAACGTTTTCAGCAATCGCGTCAAGGGCCTGCCGCAGAATCCAAAGTCCTCCACGGTCTTCTACTACCGCGCCCACGAATGGTGGCTGGAAGGATAAGTTCTGGAGAGGGTCGTTCTTCCAGGATGCGAACCTTCGATGGTAGAACGGCAGCGTTTGCATCTGGCGAGAAGTTCGAGCATGGATTTGCGTTGGGATTCACAGAAGTCTCTGCGTCCATCTTTCAGGAAGCTTCAAAGCTTCCTGGAAGATGGCATGAAGCGCTCTCTTGGTTTCGATGCAACCATGCTTTAGGGTTTTCTCGCCAGGCAATGGGATTTTCGTGGACGTCATTTTTGCCATTTTCGATGTGCACAAGCTTGTTTCTGGGAAGAAGGCGATTGCAAAATTCTGCATGTTCTACGGGATGAACGATGGGACGTTACGTCGCCGTCCGTCTTTTTCATGGTGTCGTTGTCATTTTTCTCATTAGCCTGCTCACTTTTATTGTGATGCGCATGATGCCGGGCGACCCGGTCTATCTGCTCCTTGGCGAAGGGCAGGTGCGCATTTCAGAGGAGCAGATTCAAGCGATTCGCACCCGCTGGGGGCTTGACCGATCCTATCCTGAACAGTATCTGATCTGGGTGGGCAACCTGCTT
>CALFWA010000212.1 GCA_937928035.1 uncultured Caldilinea sp.
AATGGCACAAGAACGCATCACCCCGACTATCGCTGAGCGGCGTTGCCCCAACTGTGGGACGCGGGTGGCGCGCAACGCCGAAAGCTGCTTTATGTGCGGCTACGACCTGCGCAGTCAGACGCAGCAAGGGCGGCGCATATCGTGGATCGACGTCCTGCTTGTCGGCGCAGTGTTGGCTGTGCTGATTTTCTGGTGGCGCATCGGCGCAGGCTCGGTGCGCGAAGCGGAGTCGACCGACGTCGTCCAGGCGATCTTACCCACCAGCATCCCGCTTTTGGAGGCGACCCCAACGCCGACGCCTACGGCAACGCCGCCTCCCACGCCGACGCCGGTGCCTATTGTGCAACAAGTTGTGCTGCTGCGCCATGTGGTGCAAAGAGGAGAAACTTTGTTGTCGCTGGCCATTCAGTACGATGTTTCGGTCGAGGATATTCAACGCGCCAATAACCTGAGCAGCGAGTTGATCCGCGCAGGAGATGAACTGGTGATCCCGGTGCTGCGCGACAGCGCCGCCGCCCAGTTGAGTGCAACCACCTCCAACTTCGAGTACATCGTGCAAGCGGGCGACACACTCAGCACGATCGCCACCCGGTTCGGCAGCTCCGTTGAGAACCTGATGCGCGCCAATAATCTGGCGGCGGGTCAGTTTATTCGCCCGGGAGATGTGTTGGTCATTCCTGTCACAGGCGCGCCGCCGGAAGCCTTTGACGTAACGCCGGAGGCGACGCCCGCCGCCTCTCAAAGCGACGGGAGCGCTACGACGGCGACCATCTACGCGCAGCCTCGTCTGATCGCCCCGTCGGAGGGCGCCGTGATCGCCCGCACCGATCCGGTGATCTTCCAGTGGACGACCGTCGATCTGCTTGCAGCAAACGAATGGTACGTCGTTCAGATTTTGCCCCGCAATTTGGCGGCGCGCACGTTGCCCACGGCGTGGACCAAACAGACGACTTATCGGCTTGAGCCATCGCTTGCGCCAGAAGAGGGCAAGGCGGCGGATTACGCCTGGCTGGTTTCTGTGGTGCGCATCGTACGCACCACTGACGGACGCACTCTGCTCGAGGCGGCCAGCCCGCCGAGCGCAGTGCGCACGTTCAGCTGGAGATGAACGAGATGCGTCCACTGTCGCACCGATGAGAGGAAGGAAGAGCCAGGCGTGACCGCCCGTCTTCATCACGTCGCCATCGCACGCCCGCCCAACACGGATGCAGCGGCCCGTTCATTTTACGGCGATCTCCTCGGCCTGAAGGAGATGACCCCGCCGACCGCTCTCGAACCTCTTCAGGTGATCTGGTTTCAGCTTGATGAAGGGGGTGAGCTTCACCTCTTCGTCGAAGAGCCGATGGGCCAAGATCGTTCAGGGCGCCACTTCTGTCTGGCCGTTGGCGATGTGGAAAAGCTGCGCCAACGACTGGTTGATGCCGGGGTGACCGTCGTCGGCGACGCTCCGATTCCGGGCCGACCGCGTTATTTCGTGCGAGACCCTTTCGGCAACCTCATCGAGCTGACCACCATCGAAGCATGATCGGAGAGAGCTGAAGGCGGCAGGCAAGGATGGAGACTCCTGTGTTCATCGGCCTTGACCTGGCCTGGAGCGAACGCAATCGCACCGGCGCAGCCGTGATCCGCAACGGGGCGCTGGTGGACGCAACCGGCGATCTGACCGATGACGCTTCGATTGAAACCTGGTTGGCGCAGCATCTCCCGCCGTCTGCGCCGGCGGTGATCGGCGTCGACGCCCCTTTGCGCGTTCCAAACGAACATGGGCGTCGGCGGGCGGATCGTGAGGTGTCGTTGCACTGGGGAAAATTCGGCGCCGGCGCCTACCCGGCCAATCGCCGTCTGTTGGCGCGTGGTCGGCAGGTGCGCGGGGAGATGCTGACGGAGCGGCTCCAGCGCCGGTTTGGCTTCATGGAAAGCGCGCCGATCCCCCATCAGGGACAAGGCCGCTATATCTGCGAAGTCTTTCCGCATCCGGCGCATGTGGCTCTGTTTGCGCTGCCGCGCACCTTGAAATACAAACGCAAACCCGGACGCACGCCAGCGATGGTCGCCGCCGAGTTTGCCCGCTATCAACAGCTTCTGAGCACCCTGCAGGAGGCCGATCCGCCGCTGCGAGGACTGGAGACGTTGGTCGCCATTGATGCAGCGCAATTGCGAGGGCGCAGGCTGCAGGCCCTGGAGGAGATGCTGGACGCCGTGACATGCGCCTATGTAGTCTGGTTCGCATGGCGTCGCGGGCCTCGCTATCAGCGCGTCTACGGCAGCGTCGCCGAGGGTCATATTCTGGTTCCTTCGTTGCAACCTGTGGCTTAAAGCAAAGCCGGACTCCTGTTTCAGATGGGATAAGGAGCAAAGCGAGATGACGCAATCCACCAAGATCGCCGAAACGGAGACGCCATCGCCTCAATCTGCTCCGCCTGATACGCTCAATGCTCGCATCGGCGTGCTGACGCGGCGCGAGGTGGAAGCTCGCATTTTGGCGCCGGTGATCGACGCACTGGGCGAAGTCTTTGGGCGTGAACAGGTCGTGGAAATCGTGCGTCAGACGATCGTCAAAGTGGCGCAGGAGCAAGGCGCTCAGCTCGCCGCTGCCATGGGCGACAATTCTCTGGCTGCACTGGCAGAGTCGCTGCGTTTCTGGACGCAGGACAATGCGCTCGAGATCGAGGTGCTGGCGCAGGATGCGGAGCGCTTCGAGTTCAACGTGGCGCGCTGTCGCTACGCCGAACTATACCGAGCGCTGGGCATCCCAGAGTTGGGGGCGGTGCTCTCTTGCAACCGGGACTGGGCGTTGATCCAGGGCTTCAACCCGGAGATTGAACTGACGCGCACGCAGACGATTATGCAAGGCGCGCCCTTTTGCGACTTTCGCTATCGCCGCTTGTCGTCACAACCCATCGAACTGGAGGAGTGATGCGCGCGTTTCGCCTGGCGCACACCTATTCGATCGTCGCCTGCGACCCTTCCGTCGAACAGTTGGGTGCAGCGGTGCAATCCCACTATTTCGGAACCGGGGTTGTCGTGCCCTGGGTGCAGGCGGGCGTCGGCGCCGTGGCGACGCAGTCCTTTGTGGAGATTTCGTATGGGCCGCTGGGGCTGGCGATGATGGCTGCAGGCAAAACCGCCTCGCAGGCGTTGGCCGGGCTGCTCGCCGTCGATCCGCAACGGGAGCGTCGCCAGGTGGCGATGGTGGACATTCACGGCAATGTCGCCGCCCACACCGGCGTTCAATGCATTGCCTTCGCTGGCCATCGCATTGGCGAAGGCTATTCGGTTCAGGCCAATCTGATGGCGAAAGCAACGGTCTGGGATGCCATGGCCGAAGCCTACGAGCAGACGAAGGGCGACCTGGCCGAGCGTATGATGGCGGCCTTGGAAGCGGCGGAAGGCGAGGGCGGTGATCTTCGCGGGCGACAATCGGCTGCAATGGTGGTGGTGAACCTGCAGGCTTCCGGCCCACCGTGGATGGATCGATGGATCGACCTGCGCGTCGACGACCATCCCGAACCGCTGACTGAGCTGCGTCGCCTGCTGCGCGTGCGTCGGGCCTACGATGGATGGGATGCAGCCGAGGCGTTGCTTCAAGAGAGCGATGTGACGCCCGAAAAAATCGAGGTGGCGAAAAGGCGTTTCGCCGAAGCGCCCGACCTCATGCCGGACAATCCGGAAGGGTTGTTTTGGTTCGCCTGTGCGCTGGCGAAGATCGGCCAGATGGATGCTGCGCTTCCTCTTCTCAGACGGGTCTATGACGTACAGCCTGTCTGGCGCGAACTGCCGCCGCGCCTGATGGATGCAGGCCTTTTACCGCAGGATTCTGCGCTTTTGCAGCGTCTGATGGAAGCGCGCTGACGCCTTGCCTCCATTTTGCAGAAAACCGGCGGTTCGGCTGGAAGCCACACCTACGCGGGTCGCCAGATGATTTGGCTCAGGGTTACTCGCCTCGGAAGACCGGCGCACGCTTCTGCAAGAACGCCATCACGCCTTCCTTATGATCTTGCGTGGCGATGGCGAGCGCCTGAAGGTCAGCCTCGTAGTCGATGGCGGCCTCCAACGAACTTTGCAGCGACGCGTTGAGCGCCTGTTTGGTCCAACCCAGCGCTTTGGTGGGACGTTGCGCCAGCGACTGCGCCCACTCCATCGCCTTGTGCATCAAGAAAGAGCCGGCCACCAGCTGATTGCACAACCCGAGTTGGAGGCAGCGCGGGGCGGAGATGCGTTCAGCCTCGATGCAAAATTGCAGGGCGCGACTGTAGCCCACCATGCGCGCCATGAACCAGGTGGAGCCGGCGTCCGGCACCAGCCCAATGTTGGAGAAAGCCTGCAAAAGATAGCCGTCCTCATCCATGATGCGCAGGTCGCACGCCAGCGCCACCGATGCGCCGGCGCCCGCCGCGCCGCCGTTGATGGCGCCAATGATGATCTTGGGCATGCTTGTCATGCGCAGGATCAGCGGTTTATAATAAGCCTTAATCGCTTCCCGCACATTGGAAGGATCGATTTCACCGGTGAAGATGCTCAAGTCTTGACCGGCGCTGAAGGTTGGACCTTCGCCGGTCAAGACGATGATGCGCACGGCCGGGTCGTGTTCGGCGCGATGAAAGGCGTCGTTCAGCTCGGTCAACATCTGCGGCGTGAAGGCGTTGCGCCGTTCCGGGCGATTCATGCGAATCACGGCCACTGCGTCTTCGACTGCGTAGAGCACGGTTTTGGAATCGGTCGTCATTGTTCAATCCCCCCACACGTCTGCAAATTTTTCTTTTTCTTGAAGCTCGATCAGTGGGATCGGCGTCGAAAAGGGGTAATCGCCGGTGAAACAGGCGTTGCAGTAGCCGTCCTCGGCTTTGAGCGCACGCATCATGCCTGCGATGGACAGGAAAGCGAGCGAGTCGGCGCCGATATGCTCGCAGATCTCATCGATGCTCTTGTTGGCTGCAATCAGCTCATCTTGGGACGCCATGTCCACGCCCATGAAGCAGGGAAATTTGATCGGCGGACAGGCGACGCGTACGTGCACCTCTTTGGCGCCGGCCTTGCGCAACATGCGCACCAGTGGGCCGGAGGTGTTGCCGCGCACGATCGAGTCATCGACCAGGACGACGCGCCGACCCTTGAGATTCTCCGGCAGAGGGTTGAACTTCATCGCCACGCCCACTTTGCGCAGCTCGTCGGAGGGCTGGATGAAAGTGCGGCCGATGTAGCGGTTTTTGATCAACCCTTCGCTGTAGGGGATGCCGCTCTTCTGGGCGTAGCCGATGGCATGCGGCGTGCCGGAGTCGGGCACGGGCACGACGATGTCGGCTGCAGCGGGCGCCTCTTTGGCGAGTTGACGGCCGAGTTTCTGTCGCGTTTGATGGACGAGTCGACCGTTGAACACGCTATCGGGGCGGGCGAAATAAATCTGCTCGAAGGTGCAAAAGGCGAGGCGTTGAGGCGGCGCACCCTGGACGATTTCATACCCACTGGCGTCGATGCGCACGATCTCGCCTGGCTGAATCTCCGCCACCATCTCAGCCCCGATCGTGGCGAAGGCGCAGCTCTCCGACGCCAGCACATGTCCGCCGCCCGGCAGTCGGCCCAGGACGAGTGGGCGCAAGCCCCAAGGGTCGCGCACGCCGTAGACGGCGTTGCGCGTCAGGATCGTGAGAGCGTAAGCGCCTTCGGCGCGCGCCATTATGGTGCGAATGCGCGCTATCCAGTCGCCGCCGGCGCCGGCCAGCATGTGCAGCAGCACTTCGCTGTCGCTGGAGGTGGAAAGGCCCACGCCGCGGCTGAGTAGCTCGAGACGCAGTTGCGGCGCGTTGATAAGATTGCCGTTGTGGGCAATGGCGAGCGGTCCGTCGAGCGTCTCGATCACGTAAGGTTGGGTGTTGCGGAGTTTGGGCGCGCCTGTCGTCGAATAGCGCGTGTGGCCGATGGCGATGTGTCCACGCAGATAGCGCAGGTTGTCTTCATCAAAAACCTGGGAGACCAACCCCATGCCTTTGTGCACATGAGCGATGCGGCCGTCGCAGGTGACGATGCCCGCCGCCTCTTGTCCTCGATGCTGAAGCGCATAGAGGCCAAAAAATGTGTAGCGCGCCGCTTCTAGTCCAGGGGCGAAAATGCCGAAAACGCCGCACTCTTCATGCAATTTGTCTTCAGGAGCCATGCGACCCTCCCTCATTGACTACGTCAGCCCATTCGCTCGGGACGGCTGTTTCTCTGGATTCAAGGGCTGAATCATGTCGCTTCGCCAGGGCGCTGCGAGCCTTCAACACGCGCGCCTGCGCCTCTTCTATTGTATCCGCCAATGCCGTCAAGTGTCCCATTTTGCGTCCCTTGCGCGGCTCTTTTTTGCCGTAGAGATGCAGCTTGATCCTGCGATCGGCGAGCGCCGCCGTCCAGTTCGGCTCTCCGTGACTCCAGAGGTCGCCCAACAGATTGACCATGGCGGCGGGGCGGAGCAGGTCGGTGGCTCCCAGCGGAAGTCCGCAGACGGCGCGCGCCTGTTGCTCGAACTGGCTGGTGGTGGACGCCTCAATGGTCAGGTGGCCGGAGTTGTGCGGTCGCGGCGCCAGCTCGTTGATCAACAGTCGCCCGCGACGCTCGAGGAACATTTCGACGCAAAGCACCCCCACCACGTCGAGCGCTTCCAGCACCGCCCGCGCCAGCTCCACCGCCTCGGCGGCCAGGCGAGGCTCGAGCCGGGCTGGAGCTACGGAAAGGTCGAGAATATGGTTGCGATGGACATTCTCGATGACGCCCCAGTGCGCGAATGCGCCGTCCATCCCGCGCGCAGCGACGACCGAAAGCTCGCGTTCAAAATCGACGAAGCCTTCAAGGATGGCCTCCTGCCGCCCGATCGCGTTCCACGCCGTGAGCGCCTGTTCAGGCGCGTCGATGCGCATCTGCCCTTTGCCGTCGTAGCCGAATGCAGCGGTTTTGAGAACGGCGGGCGCCCCGATCTGTTCCAACGCCTTGTGTAGATCCTCCTCAGAGCGCACGGCTGCGAAGGGCGTCACCGGCAGGCCGGCACCGCGCAAAAATTGCTTCTCGCGGAGCCGTTGCTGCGTCGTATGCAGGACATGTCCTCCCGGTCGGACCGGGACGCCCTCCTCGGCGGCCACCTGTGCGACGGCGGCGGCGACGTTCTCAAACTC
>CALFWA010000213.1 GCA_937928035.1 uncultured Caldilinea sp.
GCGCATTGCCGAGCTGTTTTGCGCCGCGCAGGCATCGCCTAGGGGGCGATCGCATCCCATCGTCTGCGTCCATCATGAGCGTTTTCTTCCCGCCCTGATGGTATGCAAGATTAATCCCATTTATCTAGAAAGGAAGGTCACGAAAATGTTCAAATGGTCAACAGCTTTGTTGGCGCCCACTCTTTTAGCCCTCGGATTATGGGGGGAACCTTTGTCCGCACTTGCATCGCCCGAAATACGGCCCAGGGCTCCTCACGCACCCTGTCATGCAGCCGCTGTGGAAGGGCAGGTTGTTGCATTTACCTATAATTCCAAGGGTCATTTCCATGGCTTTTGGTTGGATGCCGAGGTTCATGTTCGCTTTCCCCCTCGCGAGCGTTGGCGAGTGAGTGAGGCGGTTTCGATGGGTTCATATGTTGAGGTAGAGGGATGTTGGCACGTTGGACCAGAGGGCGACGCTCATCTTAGGGCAGAGACAATCGTCGCACTAGATTCTGGGCAGTCGCTCACGATTCACAAACCCGGTCTGCGCAGTGTGCGCCATCCTCGCCCCATGCCGGGATATGAGCGCCCTGCACTGCCGCCTGGGCAGGACCATTTTGCGCCTCCTACACCGAGACATGGACGTCCTGCGCCGCCTCCGCCGAGGTACGAGCGCCCTGCACCCCAGCCGTAAATTTGGTCAGTGATCTTTTACTTTGCATCTCAAGGCCGACGACTTCTACAGCGCACGATGGAAGTCGTCGGATCTTTTTCGGGTTGCACTAGAGCGTAGGTTAAATGGAAAGGAGGCGTGTGGTACAATCAGGAGAACCGGAGATTCAAGGAGCTTGCACGCCATGACGCTTGAAGAAAAGAGCCCCTCCTCTGCTTGCATTCTCATTATCGAAGACGAGCAAACCATTATTGAGTTTCTTCGCGTCGGGCTAGCTTACGAAGGATTCCAGGTGGAGGTTGCGTACGACGGATGGAGTGGATTGCGTCTGTGCAATGTGCAGGAGTTTGACCTGTTGATTCTCGATTTAATGCTTCCCGACCTCGATGGGTTGGAAATCTGCCGGCGATTGCGCGCCGCTAACGCCGATCTTGCCATCATTCTGCTGACCGCCAAGCGCGAGCTTCCCGACCGTATTGCCGGCTTGAACTTGGGTGCAGACGACTATGTGACAAAGCCCTTTAGTTTCGAAGAGTTGCTGGCGCGCATTCGCGCCGTATTGCGCCGTCGCGGGCGACCGCAGGAGCAGACTGTCGTGACGGCGGCGGGCATTGTGCTCAACAGCGTCACCTATGAGGTGCACAAAAATGGGGCACCGATCGACCTGACGCCCAAAGAGTTCGCCCTTCTTGAATTGTTCATGCGCCACCCTCGCCGCGTTTTTACAAGGGAAACGCTTCTCAACCGCATTTGGGGGTTCAATTTCGCCGGCGACACCAATGTTGTCGATGTTCACATCCATCATCTCCGCGAAAAGATCGGCGATCGAGCCAAGCGCTTGATTCGAACGAACTACGGCCTGGGGTACAGTTTTCGACCTGATGAAGATGATCCGCTGGCGTGAAAGTTCGCTGCGCACCCGCCTCACCGTGCTTTATGTCGCTTTATTGACTTTATTGTTGAGCGGCCTTGGCGTGCTCTTCTATTTTGATATGCGCACATTTCTGTTCAGCACCACTGCGGTGCGATTGCGCGCCCAGGCCAAGCCCGTCATCGAACGGTGGATTGCGGAATTTCACCTTAACATTCCCAATATTCAGCTGTCGAAACCCATTGCAGAAGAGCTTGCGCGTGACTTGACCTCTCGCGACACAACCGCCTTGATTATCGATCGTCAAAAGGCGCTGTTGGCAAATGGACGTCGTTTGCCAGAGGAACCGGAACCTGCGCCGATTGATCCTGATAAATTGGCACTTGCTCTATCGGGAGAAAATGAAATCACGTACAACGAGATGGTGGGCAAGCAGTACACAATGGTGCTCTTAATTCCACTGCGACCTCAGCCCGGCCATTCAGAAATTTTCGGGGTCGTGCAATTGAACACCCCCATAACGACCATCAATGAAATTTTGTGGCGCGAACAAAGAGTGATCATTGTAGCAAGCATTGTGACCATTTTGCTGGGGGTGGCGGGCAGCTTCTGGCTCACCTCGTCGGCGCTGCGTCCCTTGCGTCGCATGACCGACGCCTGTCGACGCATCGCCGCCGGCGATTTCAGCGAGCGCGTCAACCTGCCCTATCCACAAAACGCTGAGGCCAAAGATGAAGTGATTCAACTGGCCGGCGCCTTCAACGACATGATTACGCGCATTGAGAACACCTTTGCTGCGCAGCAACGCTTTATCGCCGACGCCGCCCATGAACTGCGCACCCCTCTCACGGCGATCAGAGGCTCTTTGGAAGTGTTGCTGCGCGGCTCGCAAGACGATCCGACCAGCGCCAAACGCCTGATTCGCGCCATGTACAGCGAAACAGAGCGGTTGAACCGCCTGGCCGAACAGCTGCTCGATCTGACGCGGCTTCAAAATGGGATTATCCTGCGCCGCATTTCTTTAGATGTGGAGCGCTGGCTTCGAGAGGAATTTCTGCCCCAGGCGCATTTGTTGACCAGAGACCGGCGGCTTGAATTGCAACCGGGAGGCGCTGCGGTCGTCAACGCCGATCCCGACGCCTTGAAACAGGTGCTTTTCAACCTGCTCGACAACGCTGTACAACACACAACGTCGGATGGAGTCATTCAAATCGGTTGGGAGACAACACACACTGTCGTGAAAATCTGGGTGAAAGATGAGGGGGAGGGGATTGACTCTGAGGATTTACCGCATATTTTTGCGCCGTTTTATCGCGGAGATCGTTCTCGCTCGCGTTTGCGCGGGGGTGCCGGTCTGGGATTGACCATCGTCCAGAGCATCGTCCATGCCCATGGAGGAAGGGTGCATGTCGCAAGCGCCCCTGGAAAAGGAACGCAAGTGACGTTCACGCTGGAATGCATCCAGTCTTTGTCATAGGGTTTGCCATAACGATGACAGGAGCAGTTTCGTGAAGAGCTACCGCAAAGAACTGTGGTTCCACGTCCCGACTCGTCGCGCTTTTATCAACATTACGCCGCAGGTCGAAGAATGTCTGCGCGAGAGCGGCGTCCAGGAAGGGTTGGTGTTGGTCAACGCTATGCACATCACCGCTTCGGTCTTCATCAACGACGACGAGCCGGGGCTGCATCACGATTTCGAGCAGTGGTTGGAAGGACTGGCGCCGCATGAGCCTGTCAGCCGCTATCGCCACAATCGCACCGGCGAGGACAACGCCGACGCCCATCTGAAGCGTCAGATCATGGGACGGGAGGTGGTCGTGGCTGTGACGAATGGACGGCTGGACTTTGGGCCGTGGGAGCAGATTTTCTACGGCGAATTCGACGGTCGCAGGGCGAAGCGGGTGCTGGTGAAAATCATCGGCGAGTGAGGTGCAACAAGGCAAGCATCCCAACGCCTAGCGCAGCGGCGACCCCGACCAGCCGCCGCGCGCGGCCAATGTCCCTCGTCTGCGGGGACGCCAGCCCCGCCCCTAACACGTAATGTCCCACTTTTTCCAGTTCCACCCCCAGCGCGCCGGCCATCGCCGCCATTGGGTGGCCGGCGTTGGGGCTGGCGGTTCGGCGCGCGTCGCGACGCCAGATGCGCCAGGCGCGACGCCCATCGCCGCCCGCAATGCAGGCGCAGGCGACGATCCACAGCGCCGTGGCGCGCGCAGGGAGCAGGTTGGCGACGTCGTCCAGCCGCGCCGGCGCTTTGCCCAGCCATTCCCGTTCGGCATCTCGATAGCCGAGCATGGCGTCGGCGGTGTTCAAAAAGCGATAGGCGTAGGCGGCCGCAAGCCCCCATTCAGCCCTGGGCGCAAGGGCGTAATAGAAGAGCGGCGCCAGCGTCCCGTCGGAAAGGTTCTCGGCCAGCGATTCGATCGTCGCCGCCGCCACTTGCGAGGCGTCGAGCCGGCTGACGTCTCGGCTGACGAGGTGCCAGGCGAGCAGCCGTTGCGCTGTCTCCACCTCTCCCTGCTCCAGCGCCGCCTCGATGCTGCGCCCCGCCGCCAACAGCCCGCGCAGGGAAAAGGTCATCTTGAGCAGGATGGCCTCGAGCAGCGCAGCGACCGGCCTCGGCGCCCGTGAAAGCGCACGCGCCAAGACCCAAGCTGCAAGGGCCGAGAGTGCGGCTCCGCCTCCGGCGAGGCAGAGGCCGAAGAGAAAGGGCGCAGTTGGTCCCTGGCGCGGTGCGTGACGTTGCAGCCGGGCGATCGCCGTCCCCATCCACGCCACCGGATGCCAGCGGTTGGCGGGGTCGCCCCATACCCCATCGATGGCGAGCGCCAGTAAAAGCGTCAACCAGCGCCGATCGGTTTTCAGTCCACCGGGAGGCGTCACGGCCATCGTCACCCGCCCCCAATCAAACGCTCGATCGTCGGCCAGCCGATGGCGGCTTCAACGACGTCGGCGAGACGGTCGTATTCGCGCGCGCGGCGCTCGCGACTGGAGGCAAGCAGCGAGCGCGCCGTCGTCGCGGCCGTCTCTGCTTTCCAGCCTAACGAACGCAGCCAGTCGTGGCGAAACGCGTCGTTGGCGAAGATGTCGTGGAGATAGACGCCCCAAACGCGGCCATCCTTGCTGAGCGCTCCGTCGGGAAGCTCGACCGCCTGTCCGTTGCGCTGCACGATCACGCCGAAGGGCATGGCTTCGCCGAGCCGGACGCTTTCGCCCATGTGGATTTCATACCCTTCCACCAGGGAGCCATCTGGCAGGCGCATCTGCGAGCGATAGGTGTGTTTGGCGCGCGCGAACGTCGTTGCGACCGGCAGGAGGCCCAATCCGGCCACGGATGCGCCGGCCGGCCCCTCGGCGCCATGCGGATCGGCCACGCGTTCTCCCAGCATTTGATAGCCGCCGCAGACGCCGACGACAATCGTGCGCTGCGTAGCTTCTGTGATTGCGCGATCGAACCCCTGGCTGCGCAGCCACGCCAGGTCGGCTATTGTGGCTTTAGTGCCGGGGAGGATAATGGCGTGCGGCGCGCCGAGTTCTTCGACTGCGCTGACGTAGCGCACGCGCACGCCCGGCTCCGCAGCCAGCGCGTCGAACTCGTCGAAGTTGGCGATGTGCGGCAGGCGGATCACGGCGATGTCGATGTGCGGCGATGGCTCGGTCGCCTGCGACGAAGGGCGCGAAGCATCCGGTTGGATTGAGACGGCGTCCTCGTCTGGGAGCAGAAGGTCGGGTAGATAAGGGATGACGCCGAGCAGGGGAACGCCAAACGTTTTTCCACGGAGCAGCGCGTTGACGTCGCCCAACAGCGTCGGGTCTCCGCGGAATTTGTTGATCACCAGCCCTTGGATGCGGCTGCGTTCCTCCGGCTCGAGCAGCCATAGCGTGCCGGCCAGCGCAGCGAAGACGCCGCCGCGGTCGATGTCGCCCACCAGCAGGCAGGCGGCGTCGGCATAGTGCGCCATGCGCATGTTGACGATGTCCCCGGCTTTAAGGTTGATCTCCGCCGGGCTGCCCGCCCCTTCCAGCACGATCACGTCGAAGCGGTCGGCCAGCCGGTTGTAGGCGGCGCAAACTTCCGCCCAGAGCTGTTGTTTGAGCGCAAACCAGTTGCCGGCCTCAATGCGCCCCGCCACTTTGCCGTTCAAGACGATCTGACTGCGGCGGTCAGCCTCCGGCTTGAGCAACACCGGGTTCATGTCCGTATGGGGGGC
Organism: uncultured Caldilinea sp.; assembly: GCA_937928035.1. Classification (GTDB taxonomy): domain Bacteria; phylum Chloroflexota; class Anaerolineae; order Caldilineales; family Caldilineaceae; genus Caldilinea. The sequence goes on from CALFWA010000213.1 coordinate 5,738, forward strand.
GATCCCGGCGGCTTCCGCCTGGACGATCTGCGCTCGACCCATTTCGCCCCCGTCGGGTGTCACGCCGGCGTTGTTGCTCATGTTTTGCGCTTTAAAGGGCGCCACCTTCACGCCTCGCCTCGCCAGGATGCGGCAGAGGGCGGTGGTGAGGAGGCTCTTGCCGGCGCTGGAGTGGGTGCCCAACACCATCAAGGCGCGGGCGCGCGCAGGGCGGCGTCCGTCTCCATGCAGTGCAAGGGCGGGAGACGAAACGGCGGTTGCGGTCTGTCCTGGCGCAGCAAAGGTTTTTGCTCCGTCCACCTCCAGACGAAACTGCTCAAGCGCGTTCAGCAGGCGGTGGTTCTCCTCTGGTTTTCGTGTAGCGATGCGAATGTACGCAGGGAGGCCGAAGGAGGCGCAGTCACGCACCAGGAGGCCGTGGGCAAGGAGGCGACGTCGCAACGCAGCGCCGTCCCCGACGCGCACCAGCATGAAATGGGTCTCTGAAGGCAGCGGCCGCCATCCGCCATGCTCCAATCCGGCGACCAGCTCCTCCTTAGCCAGGCGCAATGCGGCCAGCGTTTTGTGCAGATGCGTCGGGTCGGCCAATGCAGCGGCCCCGGCCGTCTGCGCCAGGGCGTTGACGCTCCACGGCGGCTGCACGCGGCGCATTGCCTCGATGACGGTCGGCGCGGCCAGGGCGTAGCCGAGCCGCAGCCCCGCCAGCGCGTATTCCTTGGTGAGCGAACGCACGATCAGAAGGTTGGCAAGGTCCGGTGCGTAGGCGGAGCGAGGCGCAGCGAGAAACGCCAGATAAGATTCGTCGACGATGAAGAGGGTCTGCGGCCACCGCATCGCCCATGTGTGGAGAACCTCCACCGGCGTGAAGCGGCCCGTGGGGTTGTTGGGGTTGCACAGAAAGACTGCGGATGGAAGGCGTTGTGCGAGCAGGCGTTCGATTGCCTCCGGCTCAACGGCGAACGCATTGCGCTCCTCGCCTCGCCATTCGTGAACCGTTGCGCCCATCAATGCGACGACGCGTGCGTACTCGCCATACGTGGGGCCGACAATGAGGACAAAGTCGCCCTGGCGAAGGAAGGTGAACGCGGCCAGCCAGAGAATTTCCGAAGCGCCGTTGCCGATAAGGATCGATTCCGGCGTAGTCCGAAGAGCGTCCGCCAATGCGCGTCGCAGCGCCCTGCAATTGCGATCGGGATAACGGGCGAGATCGACAGTTTGCAACGCCTGTTGCACCGCCGGAGAAGGGCCAAAAGGGTTGCTGTTTTGGCTAAAATCCAGAACGGCGTCGGGGTTCAGACCCAGCTGCTCCATTTCGGCGTAGTCGATGGCGCCGTGAGGCGTCGGCGGAGCCGCCAGCGCTTCTGGACGCAGGCGGGCGTAAATGGGGGGAGCGAACGCGCCGGTCATTCGATATCACTCCTCTCCCTCGAGCGGCAAAAAGCCAGCGAAGCCGGCGGCATCTCGTTCAGGATTGAACCAGGCCAGTTGGTCTGCAAAGGCGGCGGCGGCGCCGATCAGGACGATTGCAGGCGTGGGGAGGGGATGCTGCTGAAGCGCGGCGGGAAGCGCGGCCAGGGTGGAGCGCAGCGTCTGCTGCTGGCGAGTTCCCGCCCAACTGACGACCAGCGCAGGCGTCTCGCCGCAGCGACCCGCCTCCAACAACGCCTGGCAGATGGAGCCGATGTTTTTCATCGCCATCAGGATCACCAGGGTGGGGGCGTGCGCCAGGGCGCGCCACTCCAACTGACTGCCCGGTTTGTCCGGCGCCTCGCTGCCGGTGACCACGGCGAAGCCGGAGGCGACCCCGCGCTTCGTCAGCGGCGCAGCGGCGTAGGCGGCGGCGGCGTTCACCGAGCTGACGCCCGGCACCACTTCATAGGCCAGCCCCGCTGCGGCCAGCGCTTCCATCTCTTCCCCGCCCTGGCCGAAGATCAGCGGATCGCCGCCTTTGAGCCGCACCACCATTTTGCCCCGTCGCACGCGATCCACCAGCAACGCGTTGATCTGCGCCTGCGTCGCCACGTGACAATCGCGGCCTTTGCCGACGAAGATGCGCTCGGCGTCAGGCCGCGCCTCGTCCAGTAGCTCCTGCGCAATCAGGCGGTCATAGAGGATGACGTCGGCGCGGCGCAGCAGCTCCAGCCCGCGCACCGTAATCAGGTCTGGGCGTCCCGGCCCGGCGCCCACCAGGTAGGCTTTTCCTGTCATTCCGTTTCCTTTCCAGGGTTTCCTGCCTGCGCCAACAATCGTCCGATCTGGTCGCGAAAGGCTGCTGCGCGTCGCGGGTCTGCGCCGCCCGTGCTCACGGCGATAGTTGCGTCTTCGGTGCGCAGCACAGCCGGAACATGAAAATCTCCTTGCTCGGGCGCGTCGGCCACGTTGCACAGTGCGCCGATCGCCGCAGCCTCCTGCGCAATCGCGGCGTTGACCGCCCGCTCCGATGTGGCGGCGAAGACCAGCCTTGCGCCGATCAGGTCGCCCGCCGCGTAGGGCCGCGCCTCCCAATCGATGCGCCCCTCCGCCGCCCATCGCTGCAAGGTCTCCGTCGCCGTCGGCGAGATCAGTCGGATGCGCGGCGAGGCGTCTTCCGCCGTCGCCGCGTCGAGCAGCCCGCGCACCTTGCGTTCGCCCACCTTGCCGCCCCCGCAGACGACGACCGCGGCGTCTGCGAGCTGCGTCAGGGTGATGAGGTACAGGGAGCAAACGCCGGAGGAAGCGCCGTCGGTCTTGCGCATCTGTTCGACGACTTCGCTCTGGACGAGCTCATTTAGGCGAGCCGCCGCATACCCGCGCGGGGTGGCGATATGGCCCGCCACGGTGAAGCTCTGGCTGTTGCCGACCAACACCAGCGAAAACATGTCGACCGTCTCCACATCGAGCGCCTCCAGCGTCGTCACCTGCACGCTTTCGTCGCAGCGCGTGATGTTGCGCGCCACTGCCACTGGCGTTGAGGCAGGGCGAAATCGGCGCAAGATCTCCATAGCTCTTCCGAGCTGCCACGCACGTTCCTTGCTGCGCGGGTTGTAGAAGGCGACGACGAAATCTCCCCACGCAGCGGCGGCGATGCGGCGCTCGATGATCGGCCAGGGCGTCAACAGGTCGCTCAGGCTGATGGCGCAAAAGTCATGGCCGATCGCCGCGCCCACGCGTGCGGCGACCGCCTGGAACGCGCTGACGCCCGGCGTCACCACCACCGGCGGATCGTTTCCCTGCCAGTTTTGGCTGCGCAACAGCTCAAAGACCGGGGCCGCCATGGCGTACACGCCGACATCTCCGCTGCTGATCAAGGCCACGCGGCGTCCCTGTCGCGCCATCTCAATGGCTGTGCGCGCCCGTTCGACCTCTTCGCCCATCGGGCTGAGCACAACTTCTTGATGCTCGGCGAGCAGCGGGCGAATTAAGTCGACATACAGCTTGTAGCCGAGCACCACCTCCGCTGCGCGCAGGTGATGCTGGGCGGCCAGCGTCAGATAGCTCAGGTCGCCCGGCCCGATGCTGACCAAAAAGAGTGCTCCGCTCATGCGTTTTCCCTTCCGCTGTTGGCTTGATTGCGCAACGCAATGGCGACCGTGCATTGCTCGAAACTGCGTTTAGGCGCCACCAAGGGCCCGCCTGCTGCAAGCACGGCGCAAGGTTCGGCCACGCCCGGCAGTCCGAATTTTTCCTGCGCTGCGCTGGCGGTGAACGCCTCCGGATCGAGCACTTGCAGGCGGCGATGAGGGATCACGTGCAGCGGCGCACCCAGGGCTTCGGCCAGTTGGCGCAGACCGGGTTCATCCGCCTTTAGCTCTGCGGTGGCGAGCGCGGCCAGACTGTGCAGCGACAGGCCGGCTTCCTGAAAGGCGACGCATAGCGCCTCCTGAAGCGCCTCCGCCGTCGTTCCCTTTCGACAGCCAATGCCGGCGACGAGCAACGGTGGTCGATAGATGAGGCTCTTGGCGGTCACCTGCGTTTCGACCAAGCCGGGCGTTGCGAGGATTCCGGCCGCGTAATCGGGTGTTTTCAACGCCTCCGTCTCTATAATTTCCTCGATGTTGGCGCAGCGGCTGAGCTGCTTGCGCAGACGCTCCGCCTCGGCGAGAGGGATGCGCGGATCGATCCAAAGTCCGATGCGGTCATCGTCGACGAAGCGGGCCATCGTATGCGTCAAGGCGCTCCCCGGGTCGATGCGCCAGCCCAGCTCTTCCGCCAGACGATCCAACGCCGGCTTGCCCTGGCCGTCGCTGGCGGTGGTGACGACGGCTATCCCGCCTGTGATGGCGGCGATTTGCTGCGCCAGCCGGTTTGCGTCGGCCTGGTGACCGCCGAGCAGTGGAATCACGAAACGTCCTTGCTCATCTAGACAGAGCACGGCCGGGTCATGCTGTTTTTCGCTCAGCATAGGCGCCGCTGCGCGTATGGCGACGCCAGTCGCCATGATCAACAGGAGCGGGCGTCGCTCCTGCCAGCGGCGGCGCACTTCGGCAAGCACGGAGCCTGCGTAGCGATGCGCGGGCGCCGGTGGTTCATCGCCTAGTCGCTGCGGCAGCCACGCTTCGCCCTCGAGCGCCGTTGCCAGCCGTTGCGCCAACGCTGCGCCCCGACGAGTCACCGCAATGCAGATCGGGCCTTGGTTGGGCAAAGCCGAAGGCGTCTCCAGGTGATTTGTCGGCGGCGCTTCAGTCGTTGGCTGCGCGATCGCCCTCCGAAAGCGATGGGTGTAGTGGGGATCATACAGATGGCTGGCCGAACGTTTCTCCGTCTGCTTGAGCGTCGGATCCAACGCCGGTGTGACGAGAATCAGCGCCTGTCGCGTGTAGCCTGCGGCGCGCACCTTGTCGACGATGTCGGCCAGCGTGCCAAGGACGTAGCTTTCATCGGGCCAGGTCACCCGATGTACCACTGCAACCGGCGTGGCGGGCGAGTAAGCGCCTCCGGCAAGCAATTCCTCCACCACTTGTCGGATGCGCGTGACGCTGAGATGAATGGCGAGCGTTGCGCCGTGCGCGGCGAGGTCGCGCAATTGTTCACCGGCCGGCATGGGCACTCGTCCGGCCGCGCGGGTCAAAATCACCGTCTGCACCAGGTCGGGCACGGTCAGCTCCACGCCAAGGCGGGCGGCGGCGGCGAAGGCCGAGGCCACGCCGGGGACGATCTCGTAAGGGACGCCCGCCTCTTCCAGGCGAGCCATCTGCTCGTGGATGGCGCCATAGATGGACGGGTCGCCGCTGTGGACGCGGGCGACGACTTCTCCGCTCCGCGCGGCGTCGATCATCAGCGCCATGATTTCGTCGAGATGCATCGCCGAGGAGCCGAGGACGCGCGCATTGGGCCGTGCAGCCGCCGTCACGGCCGCCGGCGTCACCAGGCTGTCGGCGTAAAGCACGAGATCGGCCTGAGCGATTAATTCGCGCCCGCGCACGGTGATAAGATCGGCTGCGCCTGGGCCTGCGCCGATGAAGTAGACGGTTCCTGCTCTGGCCTGAATCATAGCGCCTCCGGTGAAGCCGTTGAGGTCGGGGAAATTGTCGAGCGCCGGGGTTCCCGGACGGGCAGACGGATGGGGGCGCGTTGGGAGCGGCGCACGATCAGGAGCGAGAGATAGGGCTTCGGCTGCGTCTCTGTGCGCAATGTCCGCAGATCATCGACGATGCGCTCTTCAGGCATGCCGACGCGTTCGGCGTAAACTGCGGCGTCGAGCAGGCCCAGGGTTTCGAGCGCGTCGAGCACGCGCGGCAGCGCGGCGCCCACCTTCATCAGAATCACCGTTTCAAAGTCCGCCAGCAGCCGTTGCAACGCAGCGGCGTCGGTCTCGTAGCCGGCGGGCAGGATCGCCACCCGCTCCGAGGTGGTCGCCAGCACGACGCCTGCACGCGCTGCTGCGGCGGCGAATGAGGTGACGCCGGGGACAACGCTGACCTGAACATGCGGATGGCGCTGCGCCAGCTCATTCCACAGGTAGGTGAAGGTGCCGTAGAGCAGCGGGTCTCCCAGCAACAGATAGACGCCCTGCGCGCCCGGCGGCAGTTCGGCGGCGATCTGATCGGCGGCGGCTTCCCAGGCCGGCGTCAACAGGTCGGGATCGCGCGTCATCGGCAGCGCCAGCTCAACGATGCGCTGCTCGGGTCGCAGCCACGGCTCGGCGATGCGGAGCGCCAGGCTGGCGTCGCCGTCGCGGCTGCGCGGGGCAAACACAATCTGCGCCTGCTCGATGGCGCGCACGGCCTTGACGGTGATCCATTCTGGATCGCCCGGCCCCAGGCCAGCGGCGGTTAAAAACGAGGTTTTCATCATCGTTGTCATTGCACGTTTGCCTTTCGCCAGGTGAAGAGAAAGACCGGGTTTAAAGCCTCCAGCCGCAGAGAGGATTGAATCGTCTTGCCCCGGCTGATCTGCGCCAGCGTCACCTGCGCCTCAGGCGCCAATCGTCGCAAGGTCTCCAGGCTGTCCAACGTGACCAGATTGACGACCAAACGTCCGCCGCTGCGCAGGCGCTCCTGCGCCATGCCGACCAGCTCCGCCAGGCGTCCGCCAGAGCCGCCGATGAAGACGGCGTCGGGATCGGGCAGATCGCAGCAGGCTTCCGGCGCGCTTCCCTCCACAACCTGCACGTTAGGCGCATCGAGGCGGGCAAGGTTCTCACGGATGCATGCACAAAATTCAGGCCGGCGTTCGACTGCGTAGACGTGGGCGGTGGGTTGGCTGGCCGCCGCCTCGATGGCGATTGCGCCGCTGCCTGCGCCGATGTCCCACAGCACTTGATTGGCGCCGAGCGCCAGTTCGGCCAGCGAGAGCAGGCGAATCTCCCGCTTGGTGATCTGACCACCCAGCGTCATGAACGCCTCGTCGGGAAGCCCAGGCGGTCGCGGCAGTCGCGGGCGTGGGTTCCACACAACGAAGACGTTCAACGCTGCGAAGTCCCTTTGTTGCGCTGCTTCCGCCAGCGTCATGCGCAGCACGCGCTGGCTATCTGCGCCCAGATTTTCGCACACGGCGCACGGGGCGTCGGCGCTCATGCCGGCGGCGATCAGCGCCTGTGCAACGACGGCCGGCGTTTGCACAGGGTCGGTGAGAATGGCGGCCTTAGGCGCAGCGAGCGCCTGAGGAAGCATTGCGGCCAGCGGTCGACCATGGGCGCTAAGCAGCGCTGCGTCGTGCCAGGGTTCGGCCAGCGCTGCGAAGGCCAGTTGAAACGAGGTGGGCGCCGGGTGGATTTCCAACGCCTCCGGAGGCAGCGCCTTGCGCAGCGCGGCGGCGACGCCATACCAGAGCGGGTCGCCGGAGGCCAGCACCGCCACGCGCTCACCCGCTTCCCAACCCTGTCGAGCGCGCGCAACGGCAAAACCGGCGTCCGCAGCGATGACGATCGTTTCCCCCGCAAAGGCCGAAAAATAGGCCAGATGCCGTTTGCCGCCGATCAACACCTGCGCCCCCTCGATGCGCTCCCGCAGCGTCGGCGGCAACATCTGCACCCCGCCGGCGTGGATTCCCACCACCAGCACAGGCGTCCGCTTCATGTTGCGTCCTCCAACGGTTCATCGTCGTCGTAGGCGTGCGTCGGATCGTCCGCCAACCGTTGAAGCAAGGGAGGGGTCGGGAGAGCGCTGCGCAGTCGATTTGCCTGGGATGATTCAATTGCGCCTTGGGCGCGGCCGAGCACCTCGCCGTTGAAGTCGATCAGGATCGTCTCCATCTCCAGTGCGCTGCCTTGCTTGCGCACAAATTCTAGACAGGCTTCGAGCGCCAGCTCGGCGATGCGTTGCAGCGGCGCAGTGAAATGCGCCGCCTGGCAGAGCTCCAGAAAATGGCGTCCTGTGTTGGCATTGGCGACGGCTTCCACCAGCGCGTCCGGCGCGCCCGTCTCTCGACAGATGCGCGCCAGGAAGGCAAAATCGACCTGATTGCCGGCGACGTGGGTCTGCATATGCCCTTGCGCCGTCTTGATCATTTTGCCGATCATGCCTACGAAGACGACCGAGCGCACGCCCATGGCGACGCAGGTTTTCAGCGCGTCGCCGGTGAAGACGCTCAGCTCGACGAAGGCGACCTCGGGCAGCTCCGGGAAGAGCTGCATGGCGAAGCGTTCGGAGCGGCCGCCGGTCGCCAGCACCACGCGCGCAACGTGATTGGTGGCCGCCATTTCCACCGCTTGAATCACGCTGGCGCGCCAGGCGGCGGTGCTGTAGGGGAAGACCTTGCCCGTCGTGCCAAGGATGCTGATGCCGCCTAGGATGCCTAGCCGCGGGTTGAGCGTGCGCTGCGCCAGCCGCTCGCCGTCGGGAACGCTGATGATCACCTTCAGCCCATGCTCCTCCAGCCATGCTGCGCCGCCGGGCGCGGCGGCGATGATGGCGTCGATCACGTTTTCCGTGATCTGGCGTCGCGGCGCCGGGTTGATCGCCGCAGCGCCGACGGGCAGCCCGATCCCCGGCAGCGTGACGCGACCGACGCCCACGCCGCCGTCGATGTGCACGCCCGGCTCGGCGATAATGCGCACCTCTGCGCAAATGAGCGCACCGTGGGTCACGTCGGGGTCGTCGCCGGCGTCCTTCACCATGCAGCAGTAGGCGCTGTGTTCGTCGAGCCGCGGATGAACGGGCGTCATGGTGGCCGTTTCGCCGATAGGCAGTGTGATGGTGACCTGCTCCGGCCATCGGCGGGTGAAGAGGGCCAGCGTCGCCGCTTTGGCGGCGGCGGCGGCGTTGCTGCCGGTCGTATACCCCGTGCGCCCGCCGCGTCGATTGCGCGGCGGAACCATGTCGCTCATAAGACCTCCGTGGCCGTGCGGCCTGCAGCCAGCCGCAACAGGGCATTGACGATGGCGACTGCGACGGGTGAACCGCCTTTGCGCCCTTCCGTCGTGATCCACGGCACATCGGTGCGGCGGGTGAGCAGCGCCTTGCTCTCCGCCGTCCCCACAAAACCGACCGGCGCGCCGATGATCAGCGCCGGCCGCACGCCCTGATCCACAAACGTCAGCGTCTCAAGCAGGGCGGTCGGCGCGTTGCCGATGGCGACGACCGCGCCCGCCAACAGGCCTTGCGCCGCGGCGTAACGAATGGCCGCAGCGCTGCGGGTGATGTTTTCCTGGCGAGCCTGGGCGCACACCTGCGCTGCGTTGACAAAACAATACACCGAGACGCCCATCGCCGTGGCAATTTCTGTGCTGACGCCTGCGCGCACCATCTGAACGTCGGTCAGAATCGGTCGCCCTCGTCGCAGCGCACGAACGCCCGCCTCAATTGCGCCCTCGCTCCAGCGGGTGATGTGGGCGAAGTCGAAATCGGCGGTGGCGTGGATGATGCGATGGATCACGACGTCGACCGGCGGCGCGAAGACCAGCCCCTGTGCGGCCAGCTCCTCGCGAATGATGGCAAAGGATCGTTCGGTGATGGCGGTGGGCGTTAGACTCATCGCGCTGCCTGCTCCCGCAAATGTTCGCTCCAATAGTGATGGGTCTTGGCGACGGCGGTGACCACGTTTTTGATTTCATATTCGAGCCGGAAGCGAGGACCGACCGGCACGTACAGCACGCAGCCTTCGCGCCGCACGGCGATATTTTCCACCACAATGGCGCGCAAGAGCCAGATCGCCATCTCTTCACTTTCACATTGGATGCCCAGCCACCCCGGAGTGCAAGAGGGAACGGTGGACAGGCCGGTGGTCATGCGCACCCCGCGACCGATCTCCTCTGCGACGCGCGCACAACCTTCCGGATCGGCGAGCGCTTCCTGAGGGTCCACAGGTTCGAGCAGCTCTCCCCGATGCGGCGGCCCGCCGGCCAGCGCCAGCTCGCAGAAGGGGTTCTCCGGATCGTCCACGCCCCAGATGCGATCCCACGCCACGCGGCCTTCTGCATCGTAGACGAGCGGCGCGGCCGCCATCGGCGCTGCGCTGACGGCGCGCCCTCCTCGATAGCGTGGAGGCAGGATTGCCGCCAAACGCTCCATGCCGTGGGAATGGGGAACGCCGCGCAGGCCGTGGCGGTGATCGGACGATTGAGGCGCACCGTAATCGTTGGCGTAGGCGGGCATGCGGTGGCGATATTTGCACAGGTCGCAGGTCATGGTTGCATTCCCCTCGACGGCTTCCCCATAGCGTTGGAGGATCGCCTCCACCACGCCTGCATGACTGCGCAAGTGCTCTGCGAAGCGTATCTCTACGTTGGGATGCGCCGCCGCAACGACTTCAGCCTGGCGCAGAATGCCCTGGTGGATGCGGCCGGTGAAGAGCAGAAATGGCGCTACGACGATGCGTTCAGCGCCAAGGCGGATGCAGCGCTCCAGCGTCTCGGCGACGCCAGGACGGGCGATGCTGTAGAAGCCGTATTCCACCCACTCATAGCCCCACCCCTCCGCCAGGAGGCGCGCCATCTTGGCGACGTCGCTGTTGCTGTCGGGGTCGCCGGTTCCGCGGCCGATGAGCGCAACGGCGGTGCGAGGCAGCCGGACGGGAAGGTCGTTTGACGAGTTGTCCGGCGCTGTCGCATCGTCCTGGAGCGCGTTGCGACAACGGTCATCCAGCGCTTGAAGCAGCGCGTGCTGAACGCCCAGGGGGGCAGCGTAGCGAAATTCGACCTCTGGCCAGCGCACGCGCGCCCAGTTGAGCAAGGTGGGGATGTCGTTTTTCTGGTGCCCCGCCGGCCCCAGGAAGAGCGGCGCCACCACGATCTGGCGATGGCCTGCTTCTACGCATTGCCGCACCGCTTCGGCGATGGGCGGCTCGCTGAACTCCAGAAAGCATGGGTAAAGTTTTGCGGGGACGCGCATCTGCAGAATGTGAGCGAGGTGAAAAAACTCCTGGACGCCTTCCACGTCCTGGCTGCCATGGCCGATGAAAATCAAGGCGGTGGGAGAAAATTCGGGCATTGCGTTTTCCTTTGAACCTGTTACGTGTTGCGCGGCGCGTGGTGCGTCGGCGTTGCGTTGGATAAGAGCCATAGGTCGGCGCCGATGCGTGCGCGCCAGGCCGGCGAAGCGAAAAATTCTCGAGGCGAGGCCACATGCACGACGCGCCCTTCTTCCATGAGGGCAATTTTATCAGCCCAATGGCGGGCGACGTCCAGCTCGTGCGTGGAGAGCACAACGGCGCCTCCGTCGGCTACGTGCTCGTCGAGGATCGACAACACGTTGCGCCGCATCCACGGATCGAGGCCGGACGTGACCTCATCCGCCAACAAGACGGTGGGTCGCATCGCCAGGACGCCCGCCAGCGCTGCGCAGAGTTTCTGTCCGCCGCTGAGGGTGTGAGGCGGCTGCGCCAACAGATGCTCGATTCGGCAGCGAGCGGCGGCCCATTCAACTCGCTTGCGCGCCTCCTGCTCTGAAGCGCCCGAATTTAAGGGGCCAAAGGCTAGGTCCTGAAGCAAGGTTGCAGCAAAGAGCTGCTCGTCTGGGTTTTGGAAGATCAGCCCCACCCGATTGCGCAGTATGCGCAACGCTTGCCTGGTGTAAGCGATCGCCGCCCCTTGCCAGCGGACGACGCCTTGCTGCGGGCGCAAGAGACCGTTGCCGTGGAGGAGCAAGGTGCTCTTGCCGGAGCCGTTGCGCCCCATGAGCGCAATTTTTTCTCTGGCCCTCACCTCCAGGGAGGCGCCGCGCAGCGCCGGGGTGTCGGCTCCCGGATAACGATAGTGAAGCGCATCAAACTCGAGCAAAAGAGTCGTCATAGATGGGCCAATCCGAGCAAGGTGGCAAGGACAAGGCAGGCCACAGCCAGCCAGGCCCAAGAGAGCGTGTAGGTGGGCGCCAGCATGGGCAGCGCGCCGCCTTCATAGCCGCGCGCCTGCAACGCCATCTCCATGCGCTGGCCGGAGCGCCAGCTTGCGGCGAACAACTGGCTTCCCAATGACGCTGCGCTGCGCATCGTCGCTGACCAAGAGGCGTAGCCATTGCGGCTTTCCTGTGCGCGTTGCATTCGCATCAGCGTCTCCAGAAGCAAAAATACATAGCGATACATCACCAGCGTCACATCGAGCAGGGCCGCCGGCGCGCGGAATCGCTGTGCCGCCGCCAGCTCCAAGATCGGCGTCGTGAGCGCCAGAAAATTCATGGCGCTGGCGCAGGCGAAAGCGCGCAATAGCAACGCGCCTGCCTGCGCCAGGGAGGCGGGCGTGACCGTCGCCGACCACCCGCCTCCCTGCCCAACCGGGCCGATTTGCACGGCCACGGCGACCACGCTGAGCGCCAGGAAAAGGCCCTCGGCCGCAAGCAGGCGCAGCACAAAGCCAGGCGTTGCCCCGCCCCAGAGCAAACTCAGCCCCGCCATCCACAACAGCGCCGCCGCGCTCACCGCCGGTCGATCCAGAACCAGGCAGAGCGCAATGACGGTCAGCGCAAAGGCGAACTTGTTCAGCGGATGCACATGGCGCAGCCGACTGGCGTGCGCATAAGCGTCGAGTCGATGCATGAGAACCGTGTTTCGTAGGTTTGGACTCTGGCCGGATGGGCCATCCGATCACGCCGGAGGCGCGCCTCTTCGGCCTGTCGGAGTCGCCTCTTTCCGTCCTCGCTGCCAGCCGAAAAAGTAGCCGATGAAGCCTGCGCCGATCGCCGCCTGCAGCGCAAAGAGCAGGCTTTCCGTCTCGCTTCCCGGCGGCTCCCACAGCGGTTGAAACCATGGCTCTACATCGGGCGCAATCTCCTGGATGGCCTCTTCGGCGAGCGCGTCGGCGCCGGGGAACTCAGTGTTTTCGATCCAGAGCAACGGGGCGACGGTCAACAGCGCAAAGAGCGCAATTAGGGCCAAAACGATCCATGGACTCAGCGAAGTCGAAGGTTTTGCGTCTTTCATGCGACATTTTCCAGCGCGCCCAAAGAGCGCAACTCGGCGGCGGCGTTGCTTTGCAAGGCGTTGAAGAGCAGAACGGTCAAGATGCCTTCGCTGATGGCGAGAGGAATTTGCGTTATGGCGAAGATGGCGCCGAATTTCATCAATGCGCCGATGAAACCGCTCGCTGCATCCGGGTAAGCAAGTGCAAGCTGAGCTGACGTGACCACGTAGGTGGAGAGATTCGCCAGCGCCGCAGCCAGGAAAACGGCGAGCCAGAGCGAACGCTTCCGCATCAATTTCCAGACGCCCCATGCAACGAACGGGCCAACGACGGCCATGCTGAAGGCGTTGGCGCCCAGCGTCGTCAACCCGCCATGCGCGATCAAGAGCGCCTGAAAGAGCAGTGCGATCGAGCCGATCACGCTCATCACCGTAGGGCCGAAGAGGATGGCGCCCAGGCCTGTGCCGGTGGGATGGCTGCTGGAGCCGGTCACGCTGGGCAATTTGAGCGCGCTCAGTACAAAGGTGAAGGCGCCGGCCACGCCGAGCATCATTCGGGTCTCCGGCCGCTCGCGCATGAGAAAGACCAGGCGCCGCGCGCCCCAAATCCAGAAGGGCAGCGTCACGAGCCACCAAAAGAGCGCCCATTGCCACGGCAGAAACCCTTCCATGATATGCATGGCGTGCGCCGGCCGCGTGGCCAGAAGGCTCAACGCAATGGTGATGGCGGCGATCTGCATGGTTCGCCTTCGCAACGAATGTCTCGAGAACATCGTCTCTCCTTTCATCGAGATTGGCTCCAAGCGTTTGACCAATGAAAGACGCCCGGTTGCGCGCCGGGCGTCTTCTTCGACAATCAGGCTCAGGCGAGCCGGCTGATCGTCATTTCTTTGCAACGCGATGCTTCGCATCTGCGCCCTCTCCCTCCAGCGCGCGCAAGGGGCGAGGGCTTCGCTGGGCTGGCGACCTGGCTGACGTGAAGGTGCGCCTTCACGATCACAGTTGCGCGGCAGCGCCGGATTTACACCGGCTTCGCATTTAACGGCTGCATCTGATCGGATTGGAGAGTTGCAGCCGCACCACAGCGAAAAAGAAATGGACAGATTTATTGATGCTTTTCGACGAGAGGAGCAACGGAATGTGTTTTCTGCATGCATCCCTGCACCTCCCTACGGAGCACAGTTTACTGAAAGCCTGTCGCAGCGTCAAATTATCGGCGCAGGCGAGGGAGCGTTGGCCAGGCGCTTCAAGTTCGAGTTGACGCTGTGTAGTGACCAGACTTTTGTGGGTGTGGGTAGGACAGGGGTGAAGGTTTTGCAGGCGTCGCCAAGGAGAGATTCATTAGTTGCCAGCGCAACACCGTTTCATCGCCAACATATTCCTGTTTTGGCTTCGTCAGGAAAAGGATGTTGTAATAGCTTCATGCCGATTCCTTTCCATTTTATTTTATTCCCAAAGGCCCACCTATGCATCCTAAAATGGTCGCAATGACCATCTTGCTGCTGACGGCGGTTACATTTATCCCGGGCTCGGCATTGGAAGTCAGCGTTCGTCCTCAGCCGGTGGACGATTCTATCGTCCCCGCCGCTCCGGCTACCCTGCCCCGCATCACCTCCGCCGACTTCATCCATCTCGGCGCTTTTCGTGCTCCCTACGAAGACCATGCCGGCAATCCCCTGACCTGGGGCGGTTACGCCCTGGCTGTGAATCCATCAGGAGCAACGGAGGGGACCTCAACGGGGCTGTTCATCGGTTGCCACGCCTGGTGGCAGCGTCTGGCGGAGATCGCCATCCCTTCCGCCGTGAATCTCTCCGAGACAGCTGCGCTGCGCCAGGATTGCACCGATGTGACCGAAGGACGGCTCGATCTGGTGGACGACATGCCCAATCTAGGAGGCGCCCTGGTCTATGGCGGACGACTGATCGTCTCCGTCTATGGGTATTACGATGCAGACGTCAGCCAGACGCGCTCTCATTTCGCCTCCAGCACGGATCTCGCGCAGACCGGCGATGTCGTCGGCCCGGAGCAAGTAGGAGAACAGGCGGGCGTTGTCGCCGGCTACATGACAACCATCTCGGAGGAATGGCAGACACACCTGGGCGGACCCGCTCTCACTGGTCAGTGTTGCATCCCCATCATCAGCCGAACGTCGGCAGGCCCGGCCGCCTCCGTCTTCGATCCAGAGGACGTCGGCCGTCGCAACCCCGTCCCCGCCAACCCTTTGTTGCACTATCCTCTGGAGCATCCGCTTGCTCCAGAGGACGCCCAGAACAACCTTTTCAATCTTACGACGCAGATTGTGGGCATGGCTTTCCCGCCGGGCAGCCGCAGCCTGCTCTTCATCGGCAGACATGGCATTGGCCCCTACTGTTACGGCACAGGCGAGGAATGCAACGACCCTGTCGAATCGTACAAAGGGCCTCATGCCTATCCTTATGTGCATCAAGTGTGGGCTTACGACGTCCTGGACTTGCTGTCCGTGAAGCAAGGCCAGATGCGCCCCTGGGAGGTGCAGCCCTATGCGGTGTGGCGGCTGACGGAGATGGACGCCGTAGGTGGTGCAAGCATTGCTGGCGCCGCCTTTGACCCCAACGCCGGTCGACTCTACATCACGGAGCAGTATGGCGATGAACCGCTGGTGCACGTCTACCGGCTTACAGCAGCGACGCCCCCCTGTCAGCACATGTTGCAGGACAACGGCCAGCATTGTCTCCATCTACCGCTGATAGCGAATTGATGAAGTGCGTAGGGTGGAGTGGCGACGAACCTGGTGACCGAGCGCTTTGCGCCTGACGCCGTGGTGGCGCCCTTTGAGAGGCTGGGAATCACCGTCATTCGTGGTTGAACTTTCATTGCTTCAGCAAATTTCTGGTTACGCCTTGAGCCGATAGGACACGAACGCCAAAGTGCGGCTGTCGGGCGCCCACGAATTTACGTTGATTGTCCCCTGTCCACCAAACAGTTTGGCGACGGTGAGCGAGGCGCCGCCGGCGGCGGGGGCAAGGCGCAGCTCCACATGCTTGTTGGCAGGATGATCGCCCGGCGCAACTTCATCTTTATCATACGCCAGATCAACCACCCATTTGCCATCCGGTGATACGTGCGGGAACC
>CALFWA010000214.1:0-12500 GCA_937928035.1 uncultured Caldilinea sp.
ACGCTTATCCGGCGACAGGCTGTCGCCAGCCATAGGCCGCAATGAACTCTTCAACCTTGTTGCGGCACACGTCGTCGGTGTACTGCTCCGGCGGGCTTTTCATGAAGTAGCTTGACGGACCAAGCAGCGCACCGCCGACGCCCGCATCGAGCGCCAGCTTGGCGCAGCGCACTGCATCGATCACCACGCCAGCGCTGTTGGGACTGTCCCACACTTCTAAATGCGCAGTGAGGAGGAGGGGCACGTCGCCGAAGGTGGTGCCTTCGATGCGGATTTCGCAGAATTTGCGGTCGCTCAGCCACGGCACGTAGTCGCTCGGCCCCACATGCACGCTCTCCTCCTCCAGGCGACCGGTGATCTGCGAGGTGACGGCGTTGGTCTTAGAAATCTTCTTGCTCTCCAGCCGCTCTCGCTCCAACATGTTGAGAAAATCGGTGTTGCCGCCGAAGTTAAGCTGATAAGTGCGGTCGACGCGCACGCCGCGATCCTCGAAGAGGCGGGTCAACACGCGATGGGTGATGGTGGCGCCGACCTGGCTCTTGATGTCGTCGCCGATGATGGGAACGTTGGCTTCCTCAAAGCGGCGCCGCCACGCGGCATCCTTGGCGATGAAGACAGGGATGCAGTTGATGAAGGCGACGCCGGCCTGAAGCGCCTGTTCGGCGTAGTAGCGGGCGCCTTCCTCGCTGCCGACCGGCAGATAGTTGATCAGCACGTCGGCCTGCGTCTCGCGTAGCACCTGCGCCACATCGACCGCAGGCGCAGAGGACTCGTCAATGACCTGGCGCAGATATTTGCCCAGGCCGTCCAGGGTCGGCCCGCGCTGCACGACGACGCCCAGCGTCGGCACATCGGCGAAGCGGTAAGTGTTGTTGGGGCCGGAGAAGATGGCCTCGCCGAGGTCCTTGCCCACCTTGGCGGCGTCGACGTCGAAGGCGGCGACGAACTCCAGGTCGCGCACATGGTAGCCGCCCAGATCGACGTGCATCAGACCCGGCACCTTCTCCTCTGGGCTGGCCTCGGCGTAGTAATGGACGCCCTGGATCAGGCTGCTGGCGCAGTTGCCGACGCCGGCGATGGCGACGCGAATTTTGCGGTTCATAGATGGTGACTCCTTTCTTGCTAAAAGAACGATGTCGAAACTTCATTGATGAAAACGTTTGCGCATAATTTTTAAGCAACGTGCATGAGCTTTTTTCTGGACAAAGTCCAGCGTTTACTGTGCTTGGGGCGGCGCAGCGGCGCTGCTGCGCACCACCAGTTGACCGCTCAGCACAGTCGTGGTCGCCGGTTCGCCGGCCAGCGCGCGCAGACAAACCTTGACCGCCGTGCGCCCCATCGCGTCCTTGGGCTGTTCGACAGTCGTAAGCGGCGGCGTCGTGTACGCGCTGAGCGGGATGTTGTCATAGCCGACGACCGAAAGCGCGTCGGGCACGGGGACGCCCATCTGCGCTGCGGCGGCCAGCAAGCCGATGGCGCTCAGATCGTTATAGCAGAGCACGGCGGTGGGCGGCGGCTTCAGCGCCAGCAGCACCGCCAGCGTCTCCCAACCATCCTCCAGCAGGCCGGCGCCGCCGATCACCAGCTCCGGCGAGGCGTCCAGGCCGTGCTCCAACACGGCGCGGCGATAACCGGCCAACCGTTCGCTGCTGCTGCGTCCGCCGCTCGGCCCAGAGATGAAGGCAATGCGACGATGCCCCAGCTGACTGAGGTAGGAAACGGCCATGCGCGCGCCGCTTTCGCTGTCCATCTTGACGCTGTAGATGAATTCGCCCACCTGCGCATGATTCAACAGCACGACGGGAATGCGATGATCTTTCCCGGCGTCGCGGAGCCGCGGCAGGCGCGCGTAGCGGTCCGGCGCTCGGCTGGAGATCACGATCAACCCATCCACCTCATAGTCGAGCAGGGCTTCCGCCGCCTCGATCTCCTGCGCAGGATTGCGATTGGACATAGCGAAGAGCAGCCGATAGCTGGCGTCGCGCGCCGCCATCTCGGCGCCTTTGAGTACCTCTGCCACGAAGGGATCGGTGACGTCCGATACGACGACGCCGAACGTATGGCTGCGGCCAGTCACCAGGCTGCGCGCCACCTGGCTGGGGCGATAGCCCAGCTCTTCCGCCAGCGCCAGGATGGCGGCGCGGCGCTCGGCGCTGATGCGCGGGTGCCCTTGCAGGGCGCGCGAGACGGTCGAGGGCGAGACCTGCGCCAGTCGTGCAATATCGACGATCGAGACCTGCGACATTCGATGGCTCCGGGTGGAGGCCGGTCAACGCCGACGCTCCTTAATAGCGTTTTGTAGGGCAAACGTTTGCGCAAACGAAAGACAGTTTATCGTTTCATAGGGAGAGTTGTCAAAATTTACCGACTTCGGCTATTGAATGTCTCACCGAAGACGATGACCTCCGTGCGCAACCGTAGATTCTCTGGATTCACCGTAGCTGCGGCTGGCAGCCGCAGACCCTCGGTGCACCCAAAGCCGTGGGGAAGCCTTGCAGGGCGCGAAAACGCAACGGACAAGGTTGCACGGCGTCAGCCGATGACGGTGGATGTCGTCTGCAATTGGCCGCGGTGACGCGAAAGAAAGCGCGTGTCCACCGTGACGCCGATGCGCGGCAGGTGGAGCTGCAACGGCTGTTCGTCGACATTGCGGCCCGATTCGCATGTCTCCACGATCTGGGCCGTCAACATGCCCAGCACAGGGGCGGTCTTGAAAGACGATCCGCTCGTGCCGATGCAGACGTAGTAGCCAGGGCGGTCCGTCCGGTCCACGATCGGGTACCAGTCCTGCACCGTGACATCGTAGAGGTCGGCCAACCCGCGTGGACGCCCCATCGTGACCGAGGGCATGCGCTTCATCAAGCGCAGCGTCTGCCGTTCGCGGTAAAGTTGCGTGACCCCGCGCTCGAACACATCGGGATCGTCGATGAATTCCAGCGCATCGCACGCAGGGTCGGTCGAACCGACGATGATGTCGCGCCCGCCTGCCTCCGGGCGAAAATAGATGCCGCCGTTGAGGTCGCCGACGATCGGGAGCGGAACGCCGCTCTCGTAGAGCGGATTGACCTGGGCGTGCACTTCGCGTCGCAGAGGTCGCGTCTCCAGCGGCAGCGTCACGCCGGCCATGCGGTTGACGATGGCAGAGTGTGGGCCGGCGACGTTGACGACGATGTCTGTTTCTATCCCTTGCCCGCTCCCCAGTTGCAGATGGAAGCGTCGCCGTCCTCCTTCCTCGATGGCGGTGACGCGTTGTTTGAAGCGAAAGACGACGCCTGCCCGCGTCGCCGCCTCGCGCAAATTTTGCGCCGCCAACGCCGGAAAGACGACGTAGCCGGCGTCCTCCTCGAGCACTGCGCCCTCGATCGACTGCTCGCTCGGCTCGAAAAAGCGCGGGTCATCGACCGGCGTCGGCGGAAAGAAGGAGGATGTATCCAGAAACGGGAAACGGGCGGACACCTCCGCCGCCGACAGGACGTGCGCCTTAATGCCCAACCGCTGCATCTCCTTCACGATCGTGAGCACGCCTTCATCCATGTGCGGGGGAATGAAGACCATCCCCGGCCTGGGAAACTGGATGAGCTCGCCCTCGATGTCGCCGACAAATGAGCGCCAGTCATCCCAAATATGCCAGCCTTCATGCGCCATCGCAATCATGCCGGGCTGACTGTAGAAGCGGCGCACAATCCCGCAGGAGGAGGAAGTGGAGCCATGGCCGGCGTCGCCATTTTTATCGAGAACTGTCACGTCAAAGCCTCGACGGCGAAGCTCCAGCGCAATGGCGCATCCGATCACGCCGGCGCCGATCACACATACTTGCATAGAGACTCTCCTGAAAATAAGATGAATTCGACACGAAGAAAAACGTAGCATAAAACAAACGGAGGCGCAACTGCGCATGGCGTTGCTTGTAGCTGCGCTTCCTTGATTCATCTCCGCCGACCGAACGCTCCCGTCGTCATACGTCGAATGTATTCGGCGTCTTTCTTCGTAGAATGGAGAAAACTTTCTCCGCAGAAGGGAAGAAACTTTCTCCGCAGAATGGACGTATAATACAGGTCAAGGTCGGTTGGCGGGGCGCTGCGCAGAGGGCGCCAAAGAACGCGATCAAAAGGATAGACGAATCCTCAATGAGTGGGTGGCGAAAATCTTTTTTGCGAATCGTGCACTGGATATTGGCGATGGCGTTGACGCTTTCGGCGGCGCCGGCTATGGCTGCTCCTGGAGCGACTACATCAATGCAGCAGGGCAGCGACGCTTTGCGCGATTGCAGCGTTGTGCCCGAAGAATCCTTGCAGGATGAGCTGAACCTTGTCGTTCAGGAGATCTTTGCCGCGCAACTGGCCGCGCTCGATCTAAACGCTATTGTTGAGCAGCAATGGACTGCCCTCGGCATGGACCGCATCCTGGCCGACGCCGTCGATCTGGCGACCGCGCGCGTGCAAAGCGAGACCGACCTCTGGAACAAGTTTCTATCCGCCTGGTCGCCGGAGGCTGCGCGCGAGCTGGCGTTGGCGGTGGCGACCTACGCCTTCGACGCTCCGGTCGTTCGCAACGGCATGGAGGCGCTGGCGGATGCCGTCTCTGCAGCAATCGCCGGTGAATTGGATGTTGCCTCCGCCGAGTCGACGTCGGCGGCGCTTTACTGCATGCAGACCTTCATCGACGCCAACTATTCGGCGGCGCTGGCGCGGGCCTTTGAGCGTCGCGTGGAAAGCGCAGTGACGGGCGCCCAAATGCTCGAAGCGGACGCCGCAAGCCCTGACCTGCTGGCGCTCATCGACAAGCACCGTTGGGCGTTGGGCGGCGTCGGCGTGATTGTCGCTGCGCAACTGACGCGCAAATTGATGGTGACCGTCTCTCAGCGCATCTCGCAGCGCGTGGCGGGGCAGTTGGCGGGGCGGGTGCTGGGCCGCGTCGGCGCAGGCGTTGTGCCGCTTGCCGGCTGGGTTCTGGGCCTTGGCATGATTGCCTATGACTTGTACGACAGCCGCGACGGCGCGCTTCCTCAGATTCAGGCGGCGCTGAAATCCTCCGAGACGGCGACGGGCATTCGCCGCGAAATTGCCGCTGCAATCCAGCCAGAACTGGAAAACGAAGCGCCAGCGCTGGCGCGCACGGTGGCAAATGAGCTTTTTGCCGAATGGCGCACGGTCAAGCGCGCGATTCGCCAGGTGCTCGACCTGGCGGCTGAAGACCCGGCCTTCGCCGAGCTGCTGGCCTCGTTGCAGTCGCAAGAGCAGTTGAGTCGGCTGGTGCAGCTGGTGGGCATCGTGATGGCGAATGGCGGCCGCGCGGCGCTCGACGCCGCCGTGGCCGACGGCTCGCTGCGCCGCGTGCTCGACTTGCCGGAGGCCGCCATGACCATCGTGCGCGACGCTGGCTCCTTGCAGGCGGCGTTGGACTGGTATGCGGCCGTCGGCGGGCGGCTGAACGAAGTGGCAGCGCTGGAGCTGCACAAGCATCTGAACCCTGCTCAAGTCGATCGTGTGCAACTCGACGCGCTGCTCGCCCTTAAGGACAAAACTGCGGCGGCGCGGTTGGCGCTGCTTCCGGCGCCGCAATTGGCCGAATTGCTTAAATTGTCGGAAGCCAACCTTGTGGCGCTGGCTAATCAACTCTCGCCCGACGACCTGGCCTGGCTCGCCGCGCAGACGCCTACGCTTTCCTCGGAGCAACGCAATCAGTTGGTTGCGCGGCTGCTGAGCCAGCCCGCCGTCATCGAACCGCTGCGACGGCTGGGCGACTTGCGCTCGCTGGCAAACGCTGGCGACCTGAACAAGGCGATCACCTTCCTGGCCGGCCCACGCGGCGGCCTGGACTATGCAGCGGACAGCGGCGCCGTGTTGATGGGTGAGATTTCTCCTCAGCTCTTTTGGGCCAAGTATGGGCTGTGGCCGTCAATCGGCGCCGGCGTCGCTTTACTCTTGCTGCTGCTGGTGGCGCTGCGTCTGGCGTGGGGATTCGGCGCCTGGTTGGTGCAGCCGTTCACTCATTTGCGAAGGCGAAAAGTGTAATTCACAGGGTTATTTTACAGGGGTGACGTTGTGTTGATTGCATTAGACTCACACCCATCCGCAGAGATCGAGTTGGGGGAGCTGTTGACCGTGGTGCATGTGCGCGCGGCCAATGTTGTCAGGGATATTCGTGAAAACATCCGCAACCTGATCGGTGGGCGCATGACCCATTACGAAGGGTTGATTCGCAGCGCGGTCGATGGCGCGTTATGCGAGCTGGACGAACTGGCTCGCAGCAAAGGCTACGACGGCGTGATCGGCGTCAAGATCGCCCATCCGGTGGTTGTGGATGGGGGCGTCGAGATTATTGTATACGGCAATGCTTTTCGTATAGTAAAAAATGCAGATCAAGGCAACAGTCAATCAAAAGCGTCTTAAGGGCTGGCGCTCCTGGCTTGTTCTGCTTTGGATTGTCTCCCTCATTTTCTCGGCGGAGCCTGTCGCCGCCGCCCCTTTCATGCAGCGCAGCCCGGGTGGGCAATATACGATCGGCGACTGCAACCGCGTCGAACGCGGCCAACTGCGCAACGAAATCGAAGCGCACGTGTTGGCCGTGCTTCAAAATGAAGCCAAACCGTTCGACGTCGATGCGATCGTCGGCCGCGCTTGGACGGAGCTTCAGATGGACGCTGCCATCGACGCTGAGGTGGCGCACGCCGTCGATGCGCTCATGCAGAGCGAGGATTATTTCAACCGCCTGCTTTCCGGCTGGTGGCCCGAAAAAGCGGAAGAGTACGCCGAGCGCGTGGCCAACGACGCGTTTGGCTCGCCGACCTTCCGCGCCAAACTGGACGCCCTCTCGGCGGCCATCGGGCGAGAGGTGGCGAAACAGGTGGAGGCGCAATTTGCACAGGCGGCGTCGGTGGCCTTGCTCTGCCTGCAAGCCTACGTAGGCGAACGATACTCCCAGGCATTTTTTGAACTGTTCGCCGGTCGCGTGCAGCAGGAAACGCAGGCTCTCGCCCTGGATCCGCTTTCCGCCCCGACCTCCACCGCCCTGGTTGACCATCGGCTTGCGTTGACGGGCGTGGCCGCCATCGTGGCGACGCAGCTCATCCACCGCCTGAGCGTGAAACTGAGTGAAAAGCTTGCGCAACGCGTGGCGGGCCGCATCATAGGGCGCATCCTGGGACGGGCCGGGTCTTCGTTCATCCCGATTGCTGGGTGGGTGGTTGGAATAGGTCTGATCGTCTACGACTTGTGGGAAGGGGGACAGGGCGCGCTGCCGCAAATTCAAGAGGCGCTGCAGAGCGAGGAGGTCAAACAGAAGATTCGCCAGGAGATCGCCGACGCCGTGCGCGATGATCTGCCGGAGCAGGCGTCGATGATTGCCCTGGAGACCGCAGCCAGTCTGATCGAACAGTGGCAGGGTTTCTGCGACGCCTATGCCTACGTCTGCATGGTGGCGGAGGAAAACGCCGATTTCCGGCGCCTGTTGCAAGAGACCACGCTCGATGAGCTGGAGGCTGTGGCGAATTTGGTCAATTTTTACATGCGTCAGCTGGGCCGCGCCGAGCTGGATCGGGCGCTCGCCGACGGCAGCCTGGGCCTGCTGCTGACTGTGCCGGAGGCGGCTCTCACCATCCTGAGCGAGACGTACAGCACCGCCGAGACGCTGGCCTGGGTGCAGCTTGCAGGCGACGCGCTGGAGCGAGTGGCGGCGTGGGGCGTCCATCGCCGCGCCCGACCCGAGGAATTCACCCCGGCGACTTTTGCAGCGTTCATTTCATTGCCGAAAAAAGAAATGGCGCAGAAGCTGCTGGCGCTCTCCGCCGAGAAACGCAACGCGCTGCTGAAACTGCCGCAGGAAACGCTGATTCAACTGCTCGAGGTGCAACCGGTGGCCGATCTCGACTGGTTGGCAGGCTATCTGTTGCTGTCGGATCAACCGCAGGTGCAGGAAGTGGTCACAGAGGTGGTGGAAGGCCGGCTTACCGTAGGGGATCTCCGCAACCCTGCGCCGTTGCGCAGCCCGACAATCGTTCCGTCCTCCTCTCCTTCGCCGCTCCCAGGCGCCGCCGCAAGCGAACCCGTGGTTGAGACCGTCTCGCCTACGACGAACTTTGGATTTCCCAGTCCGCTTTTGTTGGTTGGGCTGCTCCTCATCATCGTCGCCGGCGCCGGCAGCGCGGCGTGGCGATGGCGCCGGCGCAACCCATGAACGGCGAAGGTTTCTTTCTCCATCGACAAATGCGACCTTTTCTATTCACTTTTACGGATAGTGGGAATGATACAGTTGAACCTGGCGGTCGATAGAGCAGATTGAGCAAGTCGTCGGCGGTTGTGGTGCGGCTCTCAGCCGCACGTTTCCGGATTGACAGGATCGATCTAACTACAAGATCTCGGAGAATTCGAGGAAGCGTAGCTGCGAGCTGCGCCATCGTGGAGGTGAATCGAGTTCTGGCGTCGATGTGCAGACGCTGAAGCCCTTAGCCGCGCCCAATCTCGCTCAGCAGTGCAGCCAATTGGGTTTTGACGGCGTTGTAGGAAAAATACGTTTCCACCAGAAGTCGCCCCGCTTTGGATAGCCGCAGCCACAAGGCGTCATCGCGGTGCAGCGTCACAATGGCGTCCGCGAACGCGGCGGGCGTCTCGGCGATCAGCGCGTGCTCCCCATGCACTGCGTGCGTTCCCTCCGCTGCCACCGGCGTCATCACCACGGGCAATCCGTAGCTCATCGCCTCCAGCACCTTGCCTTTGACGCCGGCGCCGAAGCGCAGCGGCGCAATGGAGACGCGGCTGTTCGCATATAACGGCGTCAAATCCGTCACATGGCCGGTCACAAGCACATCGGAAGCCTGGAGCGCGGCGACCTCCGGCACGGGCAGGCCGACGAAGCGCACGGCGACGCCGGGCAGCTGCGCGCGCACCTGCGGCCAAATGTCGGCCACAAAATGACGGGCGGCGTCGCGATTGGGCATATGCACGTAGTTGCCGACGAAGAGCAGGCTGCAGCGCCCCTCCGGCCCTGGAGCCTCCTTCACCACGCTGTGCACGTTGGAGATCACGCGCACGCGCGCCTGCGGACGCAGCTGTTCGAGCAGCGCCTTCTCTTCATCGGTGACGACCCACGTCACATCTGCGTCAGCGATCACGGTGAGCTGTTTCTTCGCCACTGTGCGCGCCTGCTGCAACAGACGCTCGCTGCGCTGAAGCTGCCCGGCGCGATGCATGCTGACGAAGGTCAGTTCAATCGTGTCATAGATCACGGCTGCGCGGGGCGCCCATCGCCGCGCCTGAGAGAGAAAGTCCGGCTGTCCAGGCGTCACCGCCAGCACGATCAGGTCGAACGCCGCCCCGTGATTGGCCAGATAGGCCAGCGGTGAGGCTGGCCCCACCGCCTGCACTCCGCAGGCGGAGAGCAGCGCCCGCGCCTCGTCGATGCGCGCCTTGTAGACCGGATGAAAGGCGCGACCGGCGGACAGGTTGGTCACCTCCCATCCCAATTCGCGCATCATCTGCATCAGGCGCAGACTGCGCAACGAGGCGCCGTCCAGGTCGGGCAGAGGATGGGTGTGGGTGATGAAGAGCGCCTGGCCTGGCATGACGCATCAAAATGCGCCTGGAAGATGCAGCATCGCCCGCGCTTCGGCCGGAGTGGCGACTTCCCGTTGCAGCGCCTGCGCAATGCGCACGGCCTGCTCCACCATCTCGGCGTTGTTGCGCGCCAACACGCCCTTGCGCAGGTAGAGGTTGTCCTCGAAGCCCACGCGCACATGGCCGCCCAGCAACACGCCCAAGGCCACCATCGTCCATTGCGCCGCGCCGACGCCCAGCACAGACCATTGCGCGTCGGCGGGGAGTTTGCTGCGCATGAAGAGCAGGTTTTCGGGCGTCGCCGGGATGCCCCATTTCACGCCCATGCAAAGCTGAAAGTAGGGAGGCGGCTCGATCAACCCTCGCCCGATCAGGTCAAGCGCCTGGTCGATATGGCCGACGTCGAAGACCTCGATCTCCGGCTTGACGCCAGCGGCTTGCATGCGACGCGCCGCCTCCTCGCCGAAATCCGGCGGATTGGCGAAGAGGCGGTCGCGAAAATTAAGTGAGCCGATGTCGAGCGAGCAGAGATCGGGGCGCAACTGCACCGGCGCCAGCCGTTGCTCCAGCGCGTCCTGTCCGGTGACGTGAAGGCCGCTGGTCGTCAGGTTGACCAGCATGTCGCAGCGGCTGCGGATGCGGTCGAGCACCTCGGCGAAAAGCTCCAGCCGAGAAGAGGGCGCTCCGCTCTCTGGGTCGCGCACGTGGATGTGGGCGATGGCGGCGCCGGCCCTGTGCGCCTCCACCGCCGCGTCGGCGATCTCGGCCGGCGTGTAGGGCACGGCCGGGTGCATCGCCTTGGTCGGCCGCGAGCCGTTGACCGCGACCGTGATGATCACCTTGTTCATATGCCCCACGGCCCCTGATAGCCGTTCGCCTCCACCTGCTTCTGCGCTTCGCGATGCAGCTCTTCCTGCGCCAGCTCCGCTTCGACGGCGGCTAGCCGCGCCATCACCTGTTGCAGCAGCTCCATCGTGGGGTCAGGCAGGACGTTGTGTTGCAGATCCTCGTGGCGTGTATCCTCCACCAGCACGCCGGAGCGCCGACGCACGCGCCCCGGCACGCCGACGACCACCGAATGCGGCTCCACATCTTTCACCACCACTGAGTTGGCGCCGATGCGCGAATGCGCGCCGATGGTGATCGGCCCCAGAATCTTGGCGCCCGCGCCGATGACGACGTGGTCGCCGATGGTGGGATGACGCTTTTCCTTGCGCCAGCTCACCCCGCCCAGCGTGACACCGTGATAGAGCGTCACATTGTCGCCGATCTCTGCGGTCTCGCCAATCACGACGCCCATGCCGTGGTCGATGAAAAAGCCGCGACCGATGGTGGCGCCGGGATGGATCTCGATGCCGGTGAAGAAGCGGCCAAGATGGGAAATCAAACGCGCCAGAAAATAGAGCCTGCGCAGCCACAGCCAATGGGCTAAGCGGTAAAACCACTGCGCATGCAGCCCTGGATAGCAAAGCAACACCTCCAGCGTGCTGCGCGCGGCGGGGTCGCGCTCGAAAACCACCCGGATATCCTCGCGAAGTCGGTCAAACATGCCTTGATCCTCAAACAACCCTGGAAAACCGATCGCCGTTCATCATTATTGATTGTAGGTTTTCCTGGGGCGTTCCTCCAAAATGTCTGGGCATGATTGACCGGCTTCAACCTTCGTATGGCTCTACGATCTCGCAATATCCTGCCAGAGGCGGAGACCGACGGGAGCGTAGGCTCGACAGGTTACGACTCCGGCGGGACCTTCGACGCAAGATTTCCTGGATGTTGCGCGCAGGCCAACTCGAATGCGGCGCGCAGGCCGGCGATTGGGTCTTTGCGAGGGATGAACTCATGACCGATGTAGCCGGTGTACCCCGTGGCGGCGATGGCCCGGAAGATGGCCGCGTAGTTCAACTCTTGCTGTTCGTCCAGCTCCCCGCGACCGGGGTTGCCGGCAGTGTGATAGTGGCCGAACCAGCGATGGTGCGCCTCGATGGTGCGGATGATGTCCCCCTCCATGATCTGCATGTGGTAGATGTCGTAGAGCACCTTCACCGCTGGCGAGTTCACCAGACGGCACACCTCGACGGCGAACGCCGTGTGGTCGGCCTGATAGTCGGGATGATCCACTTTGCTGTTCAGGACTTCCAACACCAGGGTCACGCCGGCCTCTTCCGCCCGGCGGGCGACCTGCGCCAACCCTTCCGCCGTCGCCTCAACGCCGGCGGCGTCATGCAGGCCGTCGCGGCTGCCGCTAAAGCAGATCAGGTTGGTGATGCGCCATTGCTCCGCTTTGGCGATGTTGGCTTCTAGCTCGCGCACGATTCTGGGATGATGAGCGCGGCGATTCAACCCTTCGACGATTGAGGCGTGGCCGTTGACCGAGGCGATGGCGAGACCGTATTGGCGCGCCAGCGGCCAGTACGCCTCCGGCAACAGCTCGACTGCGTCGTAGCCGATTTTGACTGCGGCGCGCAGCAGCTTTTCCGGACTGAGAGGAGTGGGAACAAAGCACCACCAGGAAATGGATTGGCGATACGCAGGCGTCATGGATGGCTTTCTCCTTCTTTTCAGAGCAATGTTACCGGCTGTCCCAGCGCCAGCGAACGTTGTGCGGCCTCGGCTAGGCGCAAAGCCTCCAGCCCATCCTGCAGGCTCACCGAGGCCGGGCACCCCGTCTCCACGGCGTCGAGAAAGTCGGCCAGCTCGAGTCGATAGCTGTCGGCGTAACGATCGAGGAAGAAGTGTTGCAGGGGCGTCGGCGCGCCGGCGCTCGTCGGGGTGAAGCGCAATAGGCTGGTCTCGTAGTGGTTGCCGGAAAGCAACATCCCCTTCTCGCCATGCGCTTCAATGCGCTGATCGTAGCCGTACACGGCGCGGCGGCTGTTGAGGATCGTGCATTGTTTGCCGGAAGCGGTGCGCAGCACCACCGTAGCCGTGTCGATGTCGCCCAGGGCGCCG
>CALFWA010000214.1:27500-32978 GCA_937928035.1 uncultured Caldilinea sp.
TTTTTAACCTTACTTCTTTTGTCAACCTTTTCTTCGTCGGCTACAATCGCATCGTTGTTCTTTTTGTCGATGCGTCTGCACTCCGACGTTGACGAAAGCAGGCGCTACATCGGCAACGCGACTGTTTCACCGCAGAGGCCGTAGAGCCTCCCCTGAGTGAACTCTGCACGCTCAGCGCCTCTGTGATGAGGTTTTTAAGCTACGATTGACTGAAGAGGAGTGCAACCTGTGCAGGCATTGGTCGAGCGAATTCAAGCGGAAGGGCGCAATCTCGGCGGCGGCATCTTGAAGGTCGACAGCTTCATCAACCATCAGCTCGACCCTCAGTTGACCGCTGAAATGGGGCGCGCGTTCGCCCGACGATTTGCGCAGTTGGGCGTGGTTAACGTCACCAAAGTGATCACCGCCGAGGTGAGCGGCATTGCGCCTGCGCTGGCGACGGCGATGGCGCTCAATGCGCCGATGGTGTACGCGCGCAAGAAGCGGCCGATCACGATGACCGCTGGCTACTATTCGGCGCAGGCGCCCAGCCACACCAAAGGCGGCATCGTCGAGCTGATCGTCTCTCCCGAATATCTGCACCCTTCGGACCGTGTGTTGCTGATCGATGACTTTCTCGCCAGCGGCCAGACGATCGCCGCGCTGGCGGAGCTAGTGGCCCAATGCGGCGCAACGCTGTGCGGGATCGGCTGCGTGATCGAAAAGACTTTCGAGGGAGGACGCCAACGCCTCGCCCATCTGAATGTCCCGATTGTCTCGCTCGCCATGATCGAGAGCATGGAAGAGGACCGCATCCTTGTGCGGAATCCAGAAGAGTTGGTGCAGGAGCTGAGATGAACCAAGAGCGAAATGGCAGACGACGCCGCATCTGGTTGTGGGCGGTCGGCGCAATCTGCATTGGGGTGGGGCTTGCGAACTGCACCGTAGGCGGTGCCCCTGCAAGGCCTTCTGTTCAAGACGAGACAGGGAGTGTTTCACCGGAGGCAATTCTGCAAACTGAAGCCCCGGCGCCCGCCGACGCTTCTTCGCCTGAGCCGCCCTCCAGCCCTGCGCCGACGCTTCCCTCGCCTGAACCGACTTTTTCAACTGAACCGACGCCCACCGACGCTTCTGCATTGCCTTTTCCTGAACCCAAAGGCGCCGAGGCCTTGACTACGAGCGTGGGAGGCTCCGTGCGCTTCTTCGGCAACGGTCGCAACGCCATCGACCGCATTACAATACCCATCGACGCGCCGGAACGCCCCGCCGACGTCGGCGCCACGGATTTTACGATTGAGTTCTGGATCAAGGCGGAGCCGGGCGTCAACACGGGTAGCGTCACATGCGACGTCAACGACGGATGGATCACCGGCAACATCTTCTTTGACCGGGACGTTTACTTTGCAGGCGATTACGGCGACTTTGGCATTGCACTCAACAATGGCGCCATCGCCTTTGGGCTGAGCGTAGGCAATGAGGGAACCACCCTGTGCGGGACGCGCATCGTGGCCGACGGGCAGTGGCATCATGTGGCCGTGACGCGGCGGCTGAGCGGGGAAATGGCGATCTTCGTCGATGGACAGCCGGATGGCTTTACGGTCGACGCAGCGGGCGATGCAAGCTATCGCAACGGCCGCAGCACGGACTATCCCTGGGATCCTTACATTGTGCTCGGCGCTGAAAAGCATGACGCCGGCCCGGAGTATCCCTCCTTCAATGGCTGGCTGGATGAGCTGCGAATTTCGACGACGGTGCGCTACACCGCCGCCTTTCAACCTCCGACTGCGCCCTTTGTCCCCGACGTTTACACGGCGGCGCTCTATCACTTCGATGAAGGAGCGGGAACGACCATCACCGACAGCGCCGGCGCTCCTGACGGCCCCAGCGACGGCGTCCTGCGCGTCGGCGGCGATCCCGCCGGTCCGGTGTGGAGCGACGAAAGCCCGTTTCGACGCTGAGCGGCGGGACAATGCATCCGTAGGCCGCCGTTTGGTTCAATACAGCTCGGGCCGTCGATCCTCGAACACGGGGATGCACCGCCGCACTTCGTCCACGAGCGTTGTGTCGATGGTCACCGTCAGCAGCGTTTCCACCTCTCCGGCCTCCACCAGCGTTTCCCCCCACGGGTCGATGACGGCGGAGGCCCCGAAGAAGGAAGCGGACCCGGTGGTTCCCACCCGATTGCAGGCGGCCACAAAGCATTGGTTTTCGATGGCGCGGGCGCGCAGCAGCGTGCGCCAGTGCTCGCGACGGGGATGCGGCCATTCGGCGGGGATCAACAGCAGTCGCGCGCCGGTCAGCGCATAGCTGCGCAACAGCTCTGGAAAACGCAGGTCGTAACAGATGGCCAGCCCTGTTTTGCCCCATGGCAGGTCAAGGCAGACCCTTTGCTCGCCGGGCGCCAGGTATTTTTCCTCGTCCATCAGCCGGAAGAGATGCACCTTGCGATAGGCGGCGCACAGGGCGCCGTCCGGCCCGTAAAGTGCGAAGCAGTTGTAATAGCGCCCTTCTTTCGCCTCCAGCATGGAGCCGCCGACGTACAGGCCATGTTGCGCCGCCAATGCGGCGAGGCGCGCGAACCATCCTTCTCCAGAGGGATCATGCGCAAGGGGCGAGGCCAACATGGAAGCAGCCTCCAGGGCGTAGGCTGTGCTCCACAGCTCCGGCAACAGCGCCAGGTCGCTGCCGCGCCGCGCCGCCTCGGCGATCGCTTCGGCGGCGTGGACAAAATTACGCTCCGGATCGCCTAGTTTACAATCCATCTGGACGAGCGAAATAGTCAACGGACTGCTCATGCAATGGCCTCCTCTATTCGTCGGGGTCGGGCAGCACTTCGATGGCGCTCCCCGACGCATGTTTCGTATAGCCATGAATAGGCATCGACGACACGGCTTGCGTTGTAGCAGCGTCGCTTCGTTGTCTTCGAGTTGGAGCATGATGAATCTCGAGGTGCTCCGCCTGTGAAGCGCCCCGAGGCCATAAAGCGATCAGTAAACCGGCGAGGATCAATATTGCCGGCCACCAGCGCAGCAAGGGGGCCGCCTCGCCGTTTTCACTGCGCACGGCGAGCAGCGCCGCAAAAATCCAGAGAATGCCGCCGGGAAGCACAGCCCACCATTGACGACGATGCAACAGGAAGAGCAGAAAAAAGACGGCGCCCGACCCGCCGAAGAGAACAAGCGCCATCCACTCCACCCGGTGGAACCAGGCGCTGAATCCAATGACCAGGCCAAAGACGCACAGAAAGCCGGCGGTGAGCAGCGCCCACCAGCGTTCGCTGCGCTGAGTTAGGTAGATGTGAGTGAAGCCGAGCGCCAGCCCCGCGAAGACAACTGCTCCGAGCCAGCGACGGTCCACTTCAACGGTGCTCAGCAGGAGAAGGGTCGCCAAAGCCAGCAACGTCCAGCCGGGGAGCACGCGCCACCACTCCGAGGGATTTCTTGCGAAGCCGCCGAAGAAGAGAATGGCGCCGAAGACGGCTGCCACGGCGAGGAGATATTGAAGCTGCGGCGTGTAGGATGCCAGCAGCCCAAATTCAAAGAGCAGCAGCACGACGCCGCTGCTCATGAGGAGGAAGGCCCAGAGCCAGGTGCGCAGACGCAGATCAGCCATAGTGGGAGCCGCTACTGCGTCACCGGCAGCGTCGTCACATCGACGTTCAGTTCCGACGTGCTCGCCAACACCCAGCCGGTCGTTCCATCGGCCAGGCGCACCTGAATCCAGCTTCCATCCTCGGTGCGCCCAATAGCCGGGAAGGTGGCGCCCATGCTGACGGTCTCGATCGGCTCGCTCTCGCTGTTCGGCGCCGAGCGGATATTGGCGCCGAGCAGGCTTCTCACCGTCAGCGTCGGCTCTCCTGGCGTTTCAGGTGAGGGCGTCGGCTCCACAGGTTGTCCATCGGCGCCGACGATAGGAGCGTCGTCGATGTTCGAGGAGACAACCACCACGCTGCGAAAAACCCAGGCGCGCTGATTGTCCGGCAGGACGATCTGAATCCACTGGTTGTCGACGGACCGCCCAACAGCCGGCAGCACGGCGCCGTTGGGTAGCACCGTTATGATGGCTGCCTCCAGCGAAGGAGCCGTACGCGCACGGACGCCAGCGGTATCGGAGATGGCGATCGCCTGACCAACAGTCGGGATGGTGTTGGTGTAGGGTGCTGGTGGAATCACGTTGTTGATTTCGAGCGTGAAGGACGGGATATCTGCGGGCACCTCCGGCTGAGCTGCAATCGGAGCTGGCATCACAAGACCTTCAGCAACTATAATATCAGAAGGCTGCACAGGCAATGCAGCGACGTTTCCTTCCACAGAGACCAGGCTTGCGGAAATCCAGCCGCGGCGACCGTCGGGAAGCGTCGCAAGCAGCCAGTCACCGGCGTCGGTGCGGCCTGAAACAGTCAACGTAGCGCCGCGCAGCGCCTCGCCGGCAACCTGCGCCTGCAGGGCGGGTTCGATGCGCAGCGTAGCCCCTGGGTCGGCGATCACGGTTGCGGTCAGGGTGGTTGCAGCCGTTTCCGCGGCGAGTGTAGGCCCGACGTCGGCTTCCGGCGTGACCGGCAGCAGTCCCGCAGCTGTCAAGATGGCGTTCCATTCCGCCAACGTCTTTTCTTCACCCACGCTCTGGTCGAAATATTCTGTCCAGACCCACGCCGCCTGATTTTCCGGAAGGATCACCAGCAGCCAATCGCCTTCCTGACGCACGATGGTGACGCGCTCGCCGTTGTTGAGTAAGCGAATGATCGGGGCGGTCGTCGAAGGCTCGCGGCGGGCATTGACGCCGGCCGGGTCATTGACCACACCGATACGTGTGAGGATCAGGGTGGGCGTCGGAGTGGGCGGCTCTGGCGTCGGCGTAGGAGGTTCGGGCGTGGGCGTTGGCTCTTCAGTTGGCGTTTCTGTAGGCATTGCTGCTGCAGCCTGGTCCAGCGTTGGAGCGGTCGTCGGTGCACCAGACGGCCCGAAGCCAATCGGCGGCGTCAACCCCAGGTTGTTGAGGGAGATGTACGCAACGTATGCCAACGCAGCCAGGAGCGCCACAATCACGATCGAGGGTAGAATCCAGTTGCGACCGGAGCGGGCGGCTGCGCGCTGATACTCGACGGGTTGCCAGTTCGGAGGCGTGGCGCCGGTTTCTTGAAGCTGCAGGTGACCGGCGGCCTGCTCTGAATCTTGCAACTTCCACTGCTCAAGGGGTTCGTCACTTTTTTCCAGTTGCCAGTTTTTCAGCGGATCGTTACTCATGATTATTCTTTCCCTCAATGGGAGCATCCCAACCGCCCTGGCGACCTGCCCAGGCATAGGCCAACGTCTGGGCTCCAAACAACAACGTCAGTACGCTCCAGGCGATCGTTTGCCACCACGGTGTGGGCACTCCGGAGAAAAGGCCCGTTAGTGCAATGCCGCCGCTGAACAAAAAGAGTGAACATGTGAACGGCGTCAGAAACATGGGCGTCTTCAGCGTGTAGCGCCAGGACCATCGTCGAACGCCGCGCAGCCA
>CALFWA010000215.1 GCA_937928035.1 uncultured Caldilinea sp.
CGTGGCTGCGACCCATCCGCATCCGATCGATCTATTGATCACGGATGTCGTTATGCCGGAGATGAACGGCCGACAACTGGCGGCGGAGATTGCGCTGCATCAGCCGCGGATTCGGCGACTTTTCATATCCGGGTATCCGGCTGACTTTATCACCCACCGCGCCGTGCTCGACGAGAGAGAACAGGTTTTAGTGAAACCGTTTTCGCTCCACCAATTGGCTGAGGCCGTCCGCAGGGCGCTCTCAACAGAAACGGAATAGGTGTCACACCTTCAGCCTCCGCTCAGCAACGGTCGGCGCCCAGGCTTCAATCTGCTGACGGATTGCATCGCGCACCGAGCGCACCGTCGCCATCTTCTCTTCGTCCGTCCCCTTCGCTTGCGAGGGGTCGGGGAAGCTCCAATGCAGGCGTTTGGTGACACCTGGGAAGATGGGGCAGCGTTCGGCCGCCTCTGGATCGCAGACGGTGATCACATAGCTGTAGATGTAGCCGGCCTTGTAAAGCTCAAATACGCTCTTGGTCTTGGCGTTGGAAATGTCGATGCCGATTTCCTGCATGGCGCGCACGACGTAGGGGTTGAGCACGCCGGGCTCCAGGCCAGCGCTCATCGCCTCGAAGCGATCCCCGTACAGCGTGTTGAGAAAGGCCTCGGCCATCTGGCTGCGCGCACTGTTGTGCACGCAGACAAACAACACCTTGATTTTTCGGTCCATGATTTTTCTCCAGGTCTCGTTCTTCAGGTTGAAAATGTGGATTGCGATGAAACAGGGTCGCTCTCCTTTGCAGCGACGCCTGCCTCCTCTATCGGCGAAAGCATGGGTGCCGGTCGATCCACCGGCTTGCGCATCCACTCGTAGATCAGGGCGCCCAACGCCGCCCCCGCCACCGGGCCGACGAGATAAATCCATTGGTCTTGCCAGAAGTTGCTCACCGGCGCCGGCCCCAGCGACCGCGCCGGATTCATCGAAGCCCCGCTGATCGGCCCGGTCCGGAGCGCGTTCGCTCCAACGGTGAAGCCGATCGCCAGCGCCGCCAGCTCACCGACCGCGCGCGAATCGGTCGCCACGGCGATGATGACAAACATCAATGACGCCGTCAGCAAGATTTCAAGCAACAAGGACTGTAAAGGCGCACCCGCCGGCGCAGTCACCCCTAAATTGGCGACCGGGCCAAACAGCGTCTGCAGCGTCAACGCCCCTGCAACGGCGCCCACCAGTTGGCCGAGGAGATAGGCAGGGACCTCGCGCCAGGGAAAATGGCGCGTGAGCGCAAAGGCAACCGTCACCGCCGAATTGAGATGAGCGCCGGAGAGATAGCCGGCCGCCGCCACCATGACAGCGATCACCAGGGCAAAGGTTAACACCACGCCTACGTAGCCCAGGACGCCCGTCTGGCTGTTGACGACGATGGCGCCGCAGCCGGCCGTCACCAGTGCATACACGCCGAAAAATTCTGCAGCAGTGCGTTGCATCAAATTCGGTCGATTCATTGCACCTTCCTTTTCTCAAGATTGCCCTTTTCTCAAGATTGCGTTTCATCCGCTCTTGAATCCGCTGCAAACGCCTTGACAAAAAAATCAAGACGCGCCGCCAACTGCTCGGCCACGTCCAGAAACGCCTGCCTCTGCATCGCCGCCTCCACCGCTGCAGGATCGGGGATGCTCCAGTGCACCTGCTCCGGCTCCCCAGGGAAGACCGGACAGACTTCGCGCATGCGGTCGCAGACGGTGATGATGTAGTCGAAGCGCTGACCGGCGAACTCTTCCACGGATTTGGAGCGCTGGCTGCGGATGTCGATCCCGCGCTCCGCCATTGTCTCGATCGCCAGAGGATGAACCTCACGAATTTCGCTGCCAGCGCTGTAGACTTCGACCGCTTCGCCGGCCAGTTGCCGGAGCATCGCTTCCGCCATCTGACTGCGCGCGCTGTTGTGTGTGCAGAGAAAGAGGACGCGCAGCGGCGACCGCTGGGCTGGCGCGACGGCCGCTTGGCCTTTCTTCCGCCGCTCCTTGTATTCGATCAGAGCCGGGTGAAGGGCGACGCCGGCGTCGTGGTAAAGACGCTGCAGTCGCCTCAGGTCGAGGCTATAGTAGACGTCGCGGGCGTCGCTGCTGCTGCGACGTTCGATCACCAATGCGCCGCGACGAAGCTGCGCCAGATGATACGAGACAAGGTTGAGCGGCCGCGCCACCCGCTCCGCCAGCTCTTGCACGCGCAAATCGCTGTGCGCCAACTGTTGCACCAATTTCCAACGCAGCTCATGCGCCAGCAATTTCAAGAGATCAGGTGGTTCATGTGCAATCAGATGAGACGCCATAAAAAAATTTCAAAATAAATTGATTCAAATTATTTTGAAATAAAGTACCACAACTGATTAGGCAATGCAAATCATGAAAGCCGCGCATTATCGCTCTCACCGGCCCCAACGTCGGTTAGTTTCCCCGGTCACGCCGGAGGCAATGACACTACGATGGGCCCGAAGAACTCTCAAACTTGTCGATCGAGGGCGGGATCGATAGGATAAAAACGTCTATGGTCGAGCGAGCGTCTACAGACGGTCTGCAAAGCACTCAACTTTATCTGGACTGGCGGCGTCTGTCGCAGCCCATCCTCGGGCTGGCGCCGATGGACGGCGTGACCGATTCCGCCTGTCGTCACATTCAAAAGAAATATGGGAAGCCGGCGCTCGTCTACACGGAATTTGTCGCCGTCGAACGGCTGCAGGTAGGCGATTGGGCGCTGCTCAAGGACCTGCACTACGACGAGAGTCAGCGACCTGTGATTGCGCAGATTTACGGCCACGAGCCGGAGCGTTTCCTGTGGATGGCGGTGTTTCTCTGCGAGTTGGGCTTCGACGGCATCGACATCAACATGGGCTGTCCGGCGGCCAGCGTCGTTCATCGCGGCTCCGGAGCAGGGCTGATCCGCACGCCGAAGCTGGCGCAGGAGATCGTGCGCGCAGCGCGCTGCGGGGTCGAGCTATGGCGCAACGGCGCAACCGTACGCGACATTCCCGGCCTGCCGTCGCGTCTGTTGGCTCAGGTCGAGGCGCGGCGCAACGCCCTGCCCGCCCCTTTTCAAGCGCGGCGTCCGGTTCCCGTAAGCGTGAAGACGCGCATCGGCTACGAGCGTCCACAGGCCAGGGAGTGGATTTCCCGCCTGCTGGAAGCCGAACCGGCGGCGATTGCCGTGCATGGCCGCACGCTTCACCAGCGCTATCGGGGCGCCGCCGACTGGGATCAAATTGCGGCGGCGGCAGAGGCGGCGCGCGGCAGCCGCACCCTTGTCTTAGGCAATGGGGATGTGTGCAATTATGAGGACGCCATGCAGCGCGCTGCTTGCTATGGGCTGGACGGCGTGCTCATCGGCCGCGGCGCCAACGGCAATCCGCTCGTTTTTCGGCCCGATGCAGAAGATTTGCTCGCCGCCGAACCTCAATTGCTGCTGCGCATCGCGCTTGAGCATGCGCAGCTACATGAAGAGACCATCAGCAAGGGTCATCCTTCTCGCTTTATGCCCATGCGCAAGCATCTCGGCTGGTATGCGTGCGGATTTCCCGGCGCATCCTATCTGCGGCGCAGCCTGGTGCAGACGAGCAGCGCCGCCGAGGTGGAGGCGCTGCTCGCCCCTTATTTGAGGATTTCTTAAGGGAAAGCAGCGCCTCGAACAGTTGCGCTCTGCACGCTTAGCTCAGCCCCGCCAGATAACGCTCGATTGCGGCGAAGAGCCGATCCAGGTCTTCATCCTGAACTTCGCCCATGTGGGCGATGCGAAAAGCCTTGTCCTTGTAGTCGCCGTAACCGTTCGAGATCTCCATGTCGTGGCGGGCAAGGTAAGCGTTGAGCTGTTTGACGTTGACGCCAAGCGTGTTCGTCACCGTCGTGAGCGTGTGAGAGCGATAGCCTTCTTCGGCCATCAGCTCGAAGCCGTTGGCGACGGCCCAACGTTGCGTGCGTTCGGCGAGGCGGGCGTGGCGGGCGAAGCGCGCGTCGACGCCCTCGGCGAAGATGCGGTCCAGTTGAACGCTCAGGCTACGCATCAGGGAGATGGCGGGCGTGGCCGGCGTCGTGCTCTTTTTCAACGCCTTCTCCAGTCGCACGAAATCGAAATACCAGCCGCGGCCTTTGACCGTCTCCGCCTTGGCAAGCGCGCGATCGCTGACGGCGCAGAGCGCCAGCCCCGGCGGAACGGCCAGCGCCTTCTGCGATGAGGTGAGCACAACGTCCAGTCCCCAAGCGTCGGTCTCGATGCGCGTCCCGCTGAAGGAGGAGACGGCGTCGACCAACACCAGCGTCTCCGGGCTGACGTTGCGCACTGCGGCGGCGATCTCCCGGATCGGGCTCATGACGCCGGTGCTTGTCTCGTTATGAACCACGGTGATCGCCTCCACCGGGCCGTGGGCGAGCGCTCTTTCCAGCGCCTCCACCACCTGCTCCGGCTTCACCGCCGTGTTCCAGAGAATATCGGCGCGCACCACCTCTTTGTCGCAGCCCAGGGCGACGTCCGCCCAGCGTTGGCTGAACGCACCGTTGACAAAGCACAGGACGCGACGGGCGACGAGGTTGCGGATCGCGGCCTCCTGCAGGCCGGTTCCCGAGGCGGCGACGATGTAGACGCGGGCGTCGGTGTAGAAAAGCGTGCGCAGCTGCTCCTCGCATTTGGCGAACAGAGCCTCGAACTCATCGCTGCGATGGCCGATCATCGGCGCTGTCTGGGCTGCGAGCACCTCAGGCGCAACGTCGGTGGG
Organism: uncultured Caldilinea sp.; assembly: GCA_937928035.1. Taxonomy (GTDB): domain Bacteria; phylum Chloroflexota; class Anaerolineae; order Caldilineales; family Caldilineaceae; genus Caldilinea. The sequence goes on from CALFWA010000215.1 coordinate 4,746, forward strand.
ACCCGGAATGAAAAGCCGCTGATGACGGCGAGACAGTGCAGGGGCCGGGTGTTCAACAACATGTTGTTCGTGCATGATGCAATCCTTCTGATCTTTCGGTCACGCTTATTTTTGTCCACACCAGACTGGTTCACCCAAGGGTGTGGCTCGAGATAGCACAAAAATATTGTGCCACCGTCAACCGGAGGTGTTCAAAAAGACAGGACGTTCTCGTTGACATTCGACGCACTTTGCCGGCAAGCGCCGATCTGATAGGGTTTGGATGTTCCGAAAAAAACGTGTTATACTGCGCTGATGTATGTCAACGGTTGGGCAAGCGTCGAGGTTTCGTATGCAAAACGCATTGTTCGCCTCGACCGGCTGTCTCAGCGATTCCGTTTCCCCCTATCTATTGGTTAACAACTCTACCGGTTCACAACGCGAAGAAAGAGCGGAACAACTTGATTCGCATTCATGCTTATTTTCGCTCTCTATCGATAGTGGGTTTGTGGCTGGCAATGTTCTGGGCCGCCAGCTGTACGGCGCCCGCACAGACGACGCCCTCGCCTACGACGCCTCCTATCATTCAGACGGTCGAAGTTGAGGTAACGCGCATCGTCTATCGGGAGACAGTGGTCACCCCCACCCCGGCGCCGCCGACTCCGTGCAGCCCTGCGTCTTTATCCGAGGCGCCGGAGGTGGTGATCGGCGCAATTCTACCGCTTTCAAACACAGGCGTATGGATGCGCTCTGCCAACATGCAGATGGGATTGAACCTCGCCCTGGAGCGCATCAACTCCAGAGGAGTGGCGGGCGCGCCGCTGCGGCTGGCGATTGTCGACGGTGGCGACGATCCGCTGCGCTCGGCGCAGCTGGCCGAGCAATTGATCGTCAAAGAGTGCGCTGTGGGGTTGATCGTCGGCCTCAACGATGCTGCCACCCTGGCGGTGACAGAGGTGGCGGAACGCTTTCACAAGCCGATGCTTGTGATCGACGCCGCCTCTCCTGCCATCACCGAGACGCAGCTACAATCGGTCTTCCGCCTGGCGCCCGCTGCGCCCATGGTGGCGAGCATGCCGGCAAACTGGCTGGCGAGCATCGGCGACTTCAACGGGGACGGGGTGGTGCAGGCCGTGCTGATCGTCGAAAGCTCAGCAGCGGGCGATCTCTTTATTGAGCAGAGCAGCGAGTGGTTCGCGCGCCATGAAATTGCGCTGGATATCCATCGCGTCGATGCGCCGATGATGGATTTTTCGCCGGAGGTTGCTCGCCTGCTGGCTATGCCCACCATCCCCGACGCTGTGTTTATCGTGATCGGCGCCAACGGCGCCCTGGCGCTGCACCAGCAATTGTTCGATGCAGGAATTCGCCCCGACAAAGGGACGCTGGTCGTCAACCAGAGCCGTCGTGCATTGGAGCCTGCCGTCTTCGGTTGGTCTGGCAGCCTGGGCGCAGGCAGCATCGTAGCGCGACGCGGCCCCTGGCCTTCAATCGCCACAGAGATGGGGCGCACGATCTTCGATCGCTATCGTCAGAATGGCATGCCGACGCCGGAAATGAGCACATTTCTGGCGCACGATGCGCTGCTGCTGCTGGTCGACGCTGCACAGCGCGCACCTTCACTGCGAGGGGAAGATTTCATACAGGCGCTGGAGGCCAGCGACGTCGAACTCGCTGCGGGCCGCTATGCCTTTCTCTATCACAGCAAACAGCCGCCGGACGGCCTCAATGTTCCTCTATACGCCTGGCATCAGTGGATGACTCCGCCTTTGCTCTATCTCATGTACGCCGAAGCCGGTCAGGACCCGGCGACGCTTCCCGTTGTCTGGCCCAAGCATTACCAAACCGCTGCGCCGCCGCAATGACGGTGGGCAGCGGCGCTTCTGCTTGCTGCAACCTGGCCTCTGCGGACGGAATGTTTCAGCTAAAGAGCCGGTCGAGTTCGGGAATAGCCTGAGGCAGCGCAAAGATGACCGCCCGGTCGCCGGGCTGGAGGACGGTGTCGCCGTCGGGAATCAACACGCGTCCGTTGCGCAGCACTGCGCCGACCACGGCCGAGCGCGGGAATTTGACATGGCGCAACGGCTTCTGGGTGATGCGCGTTCCTTCACGCGCAATATATTCGATCATCTGTCCTTCAATGCCCGGCAGGCTGGCGATCGCCGCCACTTGACGGTGCTGAATGAACTGCTGCACCGCATTGACCGTCAGCATCTGCTTGCTGATCACCGAGTTGAGACCGATTTTCGGGAGAATGGGGAGATAGGCGACGCGATTGACCAGCGCAATCGGTCGCTTCACATGGTGTTGCAGCGCCAGCAGAGTGGCGATGATGTTGTTCTCGTCGTCGCCGGTCACCGCCACAAAGGCGTCCATCTCATCGAGGTCTTCCGCGTCAAGCAGGTCGAGGTCGGTGCCATCGCCATGGATCACCAGCGCGTGCGGCAGACAGCCGGCCAGGCGTTCGGCGCGCGCCAGGTCGTGTTCGATGATCTTGATCGTGGCCTCGCCGGCGAGCGCTTCTGCGATGAAGCGAGCGATCATGCCGCCGCCCAGGATCATGATCTTGTTCATGCGCGGCTTTTTGTGTTTCCCCGCCAGCCCGAAAAATTCTTTGGCGTATTCCGGCGAACACACGGCGAAGACCAGGTCGCCCGGATAGAGGCGGTCGTTGCCTTTAGGAATGATCGTCTCATGGTTGCGTTCGACGGCGACGATTTGCACCGGCGGACGCTTGTAGCGGGTGCCCAGTTCGGCCAGCGAAGGCCCCACCAGCGGCGAGTCCGGCTCCAGGATCAAGCCGATCACCTCGATCTTTCCCTGCTCCAGGTCGATGACATGGGTGGCCGACGTCTCCTGCAGCAGGCGCAGGATGGCGTTGGCGGCCTCGCGCTCGGGATGGATGATGTGATCGGCGCCCAGTTGCTCGGGCGTCAGCGGGAAATCCGGCGCAGTGAATTCGGCGTTGCGCACGCGCGCGATCGTCACCTCAACGCCGCTGGCTTTGGCCAGTCGGCACGCCATCAGGTTGGCGTCGTCGTTGTCGGTGACGGCGGCGACGACGTCGGCGTCGCGCAGGCCGGCCTGCATCAGCACCCGATAGCTGTCCCCTGAGCCTTCAATCGCCAGTCCGTCGAGCTGCTCGGCGGCTCGACGGACTTTGTCCGGGTTCGAGTCGATGATAGTGATGTCATGTTGCTCGCGCGAGAGGCGCTTGCCGAGCTGAAAGCCTACGTCGCCCGCGCCGACAATGAGGATGCGCATCGTGTTCAATGTGCTCCGTAAGAGAGAACAATCTAGTTTATATTTTTTATCCTTTTTGCGCTTTGCGCGCGCGTTGACGTTGGTCGTGGTTCAAAATTTTCTTGCGCACGCGCAAGGACACCGGCGTCACTTCGAGCAGGTCATCGTTGTCCAAAAACTGAATGGCGTCGTCCAGCGTCAATTCGCGCGGAGCGTTGAGCATCTCTGTTGCGCCGGAGGGCTTTTCTCGAAAGTTGGTCAACTGTTTCGACTTGCAGACGTTGACCACCAGCTCTTCTTCGCGGATATGTTCACCCACCACCTGGCCCGCATACACCTCATCGCCGGGTTTGACGATGAAAACCCCGCGCTGCTGCAAGTTGGTTAACGCGTAACTGCTCACTATGCCAGACTCGAGTGCCACGAGTTTGCCGTTTTTCTGCAGATCGATGTCGCCGACGTAGGGGGCATAGCCGTGAAAGAGCGTGTGATAGACGCCCATGCCGCGCGTGGCGGTCAGGAAGGGTTGTCGAAAGCCGAGCAGCCCGCGCGTCGGCGCCAGATAGGTGCAATGGACTGTGCCGTCCTCGCCGTAGTGGATGTTCTGCATCTGCGCGCGGCGACGGCCTAGCATCTCCTGCACTGCGCCGAGATGTTCCTGCGCCACCTCGACGAAGACTTCTTCGATCGGCTCCAGCAGCCCTTCCTCCCCCTGCTTGAAAATCACTTCGGGACGACTTACGGCGAACTCATAACCCTCGCGACGCATCGTCTCGATGAGGATGGCCAGATGCAGCTCCCCGCGGCCGGAGACGATGAACTCATTGGCGCGCTCGGTCTCCTCAACGCGCAGCGAGACGTTGCGCTCCAGCTCGTTGAAAAGACGGGCGCGCACCTGTCGGCTGGTGAGATATTGTCCTTCACGGCCGGCGAATGGGCTGTCGTTGACCGAGAAAGTCATACGCACGGTCGGCTCTTCGACGGTGATGGGCGGCAGCGGACGTGGATCCGCCGGGTCGGCCAGCGTGTCGCCGATGCCGACCGATTCGACGCCCGCCACGGCGATGATGTTGCCGGCACTCGCCTCGTCGACGGCGACCCGCTGCAGGTTGCGAAAGACGTACACCTGCGTCGCCTTTGCCAACTCTTGCTCACCCTCCGGGTTGATGCGCACGATCGGCTGACCGGTGCGGATCGTTCCGCTTTGCAGGCGACCAACGGCGATCTTGCCGACGTAGGGGCTGTATTCGATGGTCGCCACCAACAGTTGCGTCGGCCCGGTGAGATCGACGCGTGGAGGCGGCAGGTGGTTGATGATGGCGTCGAAGAGCGGCTCCAGGTTGGGCGCCAGCTCGTCCGGGCGAAGGCCGGCGCGACCCTCCAACGCGCGCGTGTAGATCACCGGGAAGTCGGCCTGCTCATCGGTGGCGCCGAGATCGACGAAGAGGTCGAAGGTGGCGTTGACGACGTAATCCGGCCTCGCCGCCGGGCGATCGACCTTGTTGACAACGACGACGGCGCGCAGTCCCCGCTCCAGCGCCTTGCGCAAGACAAAGCGCGTCTGCGGCATCGGCCCTTCCACGGCGTCGACGAGCAGCAGCACGCCGTCGACCATGTGCATGATGCGCTCGACCTCGCCGCCGAAGTCGGCGTGGCCGGGGGTGTCGACGATATTAATTGTGATCCCCCGATACTCGACGCCGGTGTTTTTGGCCAGAATCGTGATGCCGCGCTCACGCTCCAGCTCGTTGGAGTCCATGACGCGTTCCATCACCGTTTGGTTCTCGCGGAAGACCCGCGTCTGACGCAGCATGCCATCCACCAGCGTGGTCTTGCCGTGATCCACATGGGCGATGATGGCCACGTTGCGGATGTCGTTGCGGATGGTCGCCCCGGTTTGGGAAGCGGCTCCGTTTGTGTGTATTTTGGTTACAGTCATATCTTCAGCTATCATCTTCGAGCATCGCAGCCCGCTTGAACCCTGGCGCAAAAAAGCCCGGCGTTGCGCCGAGCCGATTACAAGTTGCTCTGATTTTACAAGCTTTATTGTATATCTGTTTACGACTCATGGCAACTTTTGAGGCGGCAAAAAGGCACCTGACATCGTCATAGGCGGAAGGCGTTGACGTCTGAAACCGGGCAGGCTTTCCAAATCGCTGCCTCGCTCTCCTCTATCGAGCGCTATTCCTTGGCTGGCGGAACAGGTCTTGCACTTCATCTCGATCATTTTAAAGCCTCAGAGCGTGAGAGTGCATGGATTGCCCGACTATTGCAACGGCAACGGCGGCTGGAGGTAGGCGGCGGTGGTGTTGACGTGCAGCCGGGTCACCCACTTCACCCATTCAAAGCCGCGGCGGCCCGGAGCCACGAGGCGCAGCGGAAAGCCGTGGCCATGGTCGAGCAGACGACCCGCCACGTGGGTCGCCAGCAGGCAGCGCTGTGCTTCCTCCAGTGGAAAGCGCCGTGCATAGCCCGTGATCGACTCAACGGTGACGCTGTGTGCGTTGCTGCGCAGACCGGCTTGTTCAAGCAGGAAGGTAAGCGGGACACCTGTCCACTCCTGGATCGTGTACCATCCGCCCGTGCAGTCAAGCAGTACGGTCTGCGTGGCGGTGGCGAGTTGCGTGATCTCCTCCAGGCTCAGGTGTAGGGGGCGCTCTACCGCGCCCTCGATGTGCAGCGTCCAGCGTGTAGGGTCAACAGGCGCAGGATTGTCGAAGAGCCAGACTACATATGGGAATTGTCCGGTGAAGCTGCCCGTCTCGTAGGAGCCGGTGAAGCGACGTTGCGCCCCTGGCAGAGCCAGCGCGGACTGCACCGGGCGCTCGCCGCGCCAGAGCAGCGCACCCGCCAGCGCAACGCCCGCAAATCGCAGGAAGGCCCGCCGGTCGCGCGCAGCTCGGATGCGAAAGACAAAGCGTTTGGCGAAGGTGTGCCAGAGCAGGAAAGCCCACATGACCACGGCCAGCCACCCGTGCACGGTGACCAGGCTGTACGCCCCCCAGAAACGCGGACCGTCGTAGCTCCAAAGAAAGCCGGTGACCAACACGCCGACCAAGAGGACGGTCAGCCACAGAAACCCGGCTCTGGAAACGCTCCACTGCGGACGGCGGCGGATGGCGCGCACAACGACAGCGCTCTTCCAGAGAAGAATCACGACCACGCCATAAGCGCCTGCTGTATGCAGCCAGAGAACCCATTGCATCTGCTCGAAGCCGGCCATCAGCGCGCCAACGCCTGTGACAAGCTGCAACGTGAGCAACATCAGCAGAAGGCTGTTCACCCAGGGATAGCGCATGGGTTTTTCCTGTTGAATTACTCTCGAACGAGGCAAGCATCTGACCTGTCGGCGCCCCTATCGTAGCATTGAGACGAGGTCGCGACTGTGGTCTGGATCGCACGGATTGCCAGGAACGAACGCCTGTCGCTATAATCGAGCTGTCCGTTGCATATCGGATGCTCCATCATTTGCGAAAATTCTAGAGACAGCCCCAAAACAAAGGAGAAATATACCGTGACGACTGAACAACCATCCGGTGCGTACATCGAAGTGGAGCCGGGAGTGGAGCTGTATTATCGGGACGTCGGCCAGGGGACGCCGCTAGTCTTTGTGCCCGGCTGGACATTCACCGGTGAAGTCTTTCATCACCAGCTCGGCCGTTTGCACGCACGTATCGCGTCATCGCCCTCGACCCGCGCAGCCACGGTCGCTTCTCGATCGTCTGGCACGGCAACGACTGCATCACCCACGCCGCAGACCTGGCGAAATTCATCAAAGCGCTCGAACTCACCGATGTCGTGCTGGTCGGCTGGTCGTTCGGCTGCCTGGCAACATGGGGCTATGTGCAGCAGGAAGGCCTCGCTGCGCTCAAGGCGATGGTGTGCATCGATCTTTCGCCCAAGCCGCTTTCGGTCCATGCCGGCGACTGAATGGAGGGGCCGTTGGACGAAATCGCCGGCGCGTATCACACCTTTCTGCGCTCTCGACAGGGGCACCGAGATTTTATCGCATATTATGCCGACGAAGTGATGATGCAGCGAGAGCTGACGCCCGCCGAACTGACCTGGATCGTCGAGCAGTCGCTGCGCACGCCCACGCCGATCGCCGCTGCGCTCTTCGCCTCCGACATGTTCTCGAATTGCATGGAAGCGGCGAAGCAGGTGGATGCTGCGCTGCCGGCGCTGGCCGTCATCGCCGAACATTGGGCGGAGACTGCGACCGCATTTATGCGCCGCCATTTTCCCAACACGCGCACCGCAGTCCTTGGGAGGCCATATGATGTTCTGGGAGCATCCCGAACGGTTCAATCGCCTGCTGGAAGACTTTCTGGCGACGCTGTGAGGATGCTCCGGTGCACCGCATGAACCATTTGCGCAGCCTGTCGAGCGCGCTGGAAAAAATCGCCACAGGCCGATTAGCGTTGCTCTCCACGATTCTGTTTTTTGTCTTTCTCGTCTTCGTCTTGCCTGCACAGGCCGACGCCACAACTGCAGTGGCAGGCGTGGCGGAGACGCCCGACACTGCGTTCTTTTACACTGCCGGGGATCTGTATCGCATTGCGGATGCACTGGGGGAGGCGGGGCGCAGCCACTACATCCGCTCTCGCTTCACCTTCGACGTGATCTGGCCGCTGGTCTATCTCGTCTTTCTGGTCACAACCATCAGCTGGTTGACGCAGCGCGGCTTCGACGCATCGTCGCCATGGCGGCTGCTCAACCTGCCGCCGCTCGCCGGAGCGCTCTTCGACTTTCTGGAAAACGGCGCAACCTCGCTGGCGATGGCGCGTTATCCGGCCACGACGCCGGTTGTCGCAGATCTGGCCGGCCTCTTCACCACCCTGAAGTGGGCGTTCGTCTCCGTCAGCTTTGCAGCGCTCGTCGTCGCTCTGGTCGTCGTCGGCGTTCGACGTTTCGCCTCTCAGCGTCGCCAGTAGGCCGGAGCGAACAAAATTAACACGGTGTACAGCTCCAGACGGCCGAGCAGCATAAAAAATGCAAGCAGCCACTTGACGGCCGGATGCAATGCACTGTAATTGTCCACGGCGCCGACGTTGCCCAGGCCTGGGCCGACGTTGCTCAGAGTGGCGATGACGGCGCCGAACGCAGTGGGCATGTCGTGACCCGCCGCTGCAACCAGCAGCGCGCCGAGAAAGAAGATGACGATGTACAGCACGGCGAAGCCGAGCACATTAGTCATCACATCGCGAGGGATGGTCTGACCTCGCATGCGCACCGGCACGATGGCGTGGGGATGGATCAACCGGGCCAGCTCGGCGAAGACGAACTTGATCAGCAAATAAATGCGCAACACCTTCATGCCGCCGCCGGTGGAGCCGGCCGAGCCGCCGACGAACATTAACAAAAAGAGCACCATCTGCGCCGCAAAGGGCCACTGCTCGTAATCAAAGGTGACGTAGCCGGTCGTCGTCTGAATGGAGACCACCTGAAAGACGACATTGCGCACCGCCTTTTCGTTGAACTGCCCTTCACGCAGCATGGCGAATCCGAAGATCAGGAGCGACGCCACAACGATGAACGCTGTGTAAACGATAAACTCGCGGTCGTAGCGATAGCTGTTGAATCCACGCTGCAACACGCGATAGTGCAAGGCGAAATTGACGCCGGCCAGGAACATGAAGACGATGATCACCCACTGGATGTAAGGACTCGGAAAGGCGGCGATGCTGGCGTTGCGCGTGGAAAAACCGCCGGTCGCCATTGTGCCGAAGGTGTGACAGAGCGCATCGAAGAGATCCATGCCGCCCAGCATGAGCAGAACGGTCTGAAGCGCCGACAACACGATGTAGACTGCCCACAGGATTTTGGCCGTCTGAGTGACGCGCGGGGCAAGCTTGTCCGCCACCGGCCCCGGCACCTCCGCTTTGAACAACTGCATGCCGCCGACGCCGAGAAAGGGTAAGATCGCCAGAGAAAGTAGAAT
>CALFWA010000216.1 GCA_937928035.1 uncultured Caldilinea sp.
TGCACCACGCCGGTCAGCGAGGGCATGGTCGTCCGCACGGCGACCGAGCAGGTGCGCGCCGCGCGCGAAGACATCCTAGAATTTCTGCTCACCTCCCACCCGCTCGATTGCCCAATTTGCGACAAAGGCGGCGAGTGCCCGCTGCAAGATCAGACGATGCGCTTTGGCCCCGGCCTGAGCCAACTGGTGGAGCCGAAGCGAACGAAGAACAAAAACTATCTGATCTCCGACACGATTGTGCTCGATCAAGAGCGCTGCATCCTCTGCTGGCGCTGCATCCGCTATCTGGAGGAATGGGAAGACAAACCGCAGCTCGCCCTCTTCGAGCGAGGAAGGGAGACGCTGATCGACCTTCAGGACGGCAAGCCGGTCGACGCCAAGACCAGCGGCAACATCATCGACATCTGTCCGGTCGGCGCCCTGACCAATCGCGTGGCGCGCTTCGCCTTCCGTCCCTGGGAAATCGAGCGCACGCCGAGCGTCTGCACCCAGTGCTCGATGGGCTGCAATCTGCGCATCGACACGCGCACCCACAAGCTGCGCCGCGTCATCGGACGCGAAAACATGCAGGTCAACGACCAGTGGATCTGTGACAAGGGGCGCTTCGCCAACGCCTGGGTCAACCACGAAGAGCGACTGACTACGCCGCTCGTGCGCAAGAACGGCGCACTGCAGCCCGCTTCCTGGAGTGAAGCGCTCGGCCTGGTGGCGGATCGCCTGCAAGCCATCAAGCAGCGCCACGGCGCCGACGCCATCGGCGCCATCGGCAGCGCCAAGCTCTCCAACGAAAGCAACTATCTATTGCAGCGCTTCATGCGCCAGCTCATCGGCACGAACAACATCGACCATCGCGAGGGCGGTGACGTGGCGGCACTGCCCACCGGCATGCCCGCCCTGGCCGACGTGATGAAGCCGCAATACGGGCCGGATCCGAAACACGATGTGATCATGCTCGTCGGCATCGATCCCAGTGAGGAAATGCCGGTGCTTGACCTGCATCTGAAGCGGGCGGTGCGACGCGGCAAGGCGACGCTCGTCATCGTGCATCCGCGCCGCATCGAGCTAACGCGCTACAACGGCCCCTTCTTGCAAACGAACCCAGGGGCGGAAGTCGCCTTGCTGAACGGCGTGCTGCGCGCCCTCACCGAGACGAAAGAAGACGCAAGCTCCGATGCGCACAAACTGGTCGCAAACATCAAGCTGCAGGAAGTGGAAAAATTCAGCGGCGTAGCGGCGGAAGAAATCAACAGGGCTGCTGCAACACTGGCCGGTGCGCAAAATCCGCTCATCCTCTACGGGCCGATGGTTGCGCGCAGAGAGGCGGGCGTGCAAGTGCGCCAGGCGTTGATCAACCTGGCGCTCTATTTGGGCAAGCCGGAAAATCTGGCCTACGTCGGGTTGGAGGCCAACAGCCAGGGTTGCCGCGACGTTGGCCTATTGCCTGACCGGCTCCCCGGCCATGCTGCGCTCGACGACCCGATGGCGAACGAGCTGTTGAGCAAGTTGTGGGGCTGCACATTGCCCACTCGCGCCGGCAAGACCTACAAACAGATGCTCGACGCGGCGGGAGGCGACATCAAGGCGCTTTACATCATGGGCGCCAACCCCGCCAGCGAACGACCGACATGGGCCGAACAGCTGGACAAACTGGAGTTCCTGGTCGTGCAGGAACTCTTCCTGACCGAGACGGCGGCCAAAGCCGATGTCGTGCTGCCGGCGGTGAGCTGGGCGGAGCAGGACGGCACCTTCACCAACTTGGAACGCCGCGTGCAGCGCGCGCCCAAGGCGTTGGGCAATCCGCACAGCAAGGCTGCGCCGGATTGGATGATCCTCGATCACCTAGCCACCTATTTCGACGCGCAATGGGGGCACGCCAACGCTCAGGCGGTGACGGCGGAGATCGCCCAAGCTGCGCCGATCTACAAAGGATTGACCTGGGAGGCGCTTGGAGACCAGGGCCTGCAATGGGATCCAGCAGAGCACAGCTACGTGCGCCCCGACATGCGCTACGCGCCCGCCGTCCAACCCGAGCTGCCCGAATCGGAAAACGGCTTGAGGCTGGTCACCGGAACAGTGCTCTACGACGGCGGCGATCTCTTCCGCTTGACCAAACAGATGAAAAACATGGCCTTCGGCGCCGAGGTGCGGTTGAATCCGGCGGACGGCGAGAAGCTTGGCGTAACGGAGGGCGAGAGCGTGACCGTGCGCAACGATCACGGCGCGCTCGAACTGACGGTCAAATTCGACGCCGCCATCAAATCCGGCGTCGCATGGATTCCGGAGAGCCTGCCCAGGGCGCCAGTTGGGGCTTTGTTGAACGGCAGCGCAATTGTCAACGTGCTCATCGAAAAATAGAGATTTGAGATCAGGCGACAGGATGAACGGGAATTGAGTCAAGCGGGTGATTCAGGCTTTGCGCATCAAATAGCCTTTGAAGCGCACGAAGTCGCCCCACCCTCTCAATCTCCTCATTCATTCCCTGATCTCTCATTTCTGTCAAAACTCCAGGTGCATTTATGGACTGGTTTGAACTAATTGTCATCCCTACCATTCGGTCGCTGGTGCTGATCGTCGTGCTCTTAACCGGCTTTGCATATTTGACGTGGTATGAACGCAAGTTGCTGGCGCGCTTTCATGTGCGCTACGGCCCCAACCGCGCCGGCCCCTTTGGCCTGCTGCAACCCGTGGCCGACGCCGTGAAAGCCGTCTTCAAGGAAGAGGTGATCCCCAACCACGTCGATAAGGCGGTCTATTTGCTGGCGCCGGCGCTGGCGCTGATTCCGGCCCTGATCATCTGGGCGGTTATCCCGATCGGCAAAGGCTTCCCGGCGGTGGCCGATGTGCCAATCGGCTTTCTCTGGATTCTGGCCGTAGCAGGCATCGAGAGCTACGGCGTGATCCTGGCGGGCTGGAGCAGCAACAACAACTATTCTCTGCTCGGCGCGTTGCGCTCCTCGGCGCAGATGATCTCCTACGAACTGCCGCTGGGGCTGTTTCTGATCAGCATCCTGTTGTTGGCGGGCGACTTCAGCCTGGTCAACCTGGTCGAAGCCCCGCGCGCCTGGTGGGAATGGATCTGGCTGTGGATCATGTTCCCGCTCTTCTTCATCTGCATCCTGGCGGAGACCAACCGCAGCCCCTTCGACCTGCCGGAGACCGAAAATGAGCTGGTCGCCGGCTTCCAGACCGAATACGGCGGCATCAAGTTCGCCCTCTTCTTTATGGCCGAATACATCAACATGATCACGACGAGCGCGATTATGGCCACGCTCTTCTTCGGCGGCTATCGCCTGCCCTTCGGCATCGGCGGCGAGATCATGCCCTGGCTGGGGCCCTTCATCCTGGCCGGCAAGGTTGTCGTGCTGCTCTTCCTCTTCATTTGGGTGCGCGCCAGCCTGGGGCGCCCGCGCTACGACCAGTTAATGCGCTTCTCCTGGAAGACGTTGCTGCCGATCAGCCTGGGCTACATGATCATTACGGCGTTGTTGGTGGTCTTTTTCAAGTAAGGAAGGAAACGGCATGGCACTGCGAGATTTACTGAAAGGCGCAGCCGAGATCGGCAAGGCGATGGGCGTGACGCTCAAGGCGCTCATGGAAAAACCGGTGACGGTGGAGTACCCGCGCGATCCCGTGCCGCTCTATCCACGCTTCCGCGGCAAGCATGAGCTGCGCCGGTACGAGAACGGCCTGGAGCGTTGCATCGGCTGCATGTTGTGCGAGGCGGCCTGCCCAACCGGCGCCATTTACGTTGAAGCGGCGGAAAACGATCCGGAGCATCCGATCTCACCGGGCGAACGCTACGCCAAGGTTTACGAAATCAACCTGTTGCGCTGCATCTTCTGCGGCGACTGCGAAGAGGCATGTCCGACCGAGGCGATCGTGCTCGGCCATGACTTCGCCATGGCGAACTATGACCGCCGCGATTTCATTCTGACCAAAGAACAGCTGCTCAATCCAGGCGATCCATATGTGGTGATTCGCCCAGAATAAAAAATTCAGTGGGATGCGGACCCTGCGGATGCAGCACATTTTCACCGATTTAATCCACAATCGTCCGTCGCATTCGCGTTATCCGCGTTCAATTCATGAAGTGAGTGGCCTATGGATTTCGCAATGATCTTCTTTATCCTCGTCGGCGCGTTGAGCGTCGGCGCCGCAGTGGGCGTCGTCACCAGCAAAATTGCAGTGCACAGCGCGCTCTTCCTGCTCGTGCACTTCGCTACGCTGGCGATCCTTTACGTTACGTTGAACGCACAGTTTCTGGCGGCGGCGCAGGTGATCATTTACGCCGGCGGCATCGTGATCCTGATTCTCTTCGTGATCATGCTGATCGGCTCGGGACCGATGGAGACGCGCGCCGCCTATCGCTCGTGGGTTCCCTACGCCGGCCTGGCATTGGGCATATTGATGTTGGCGGGCGTCTCCTTGACCCTGCTGCAGACGCCGGCGGCGCCGATTGACCCGGAGGCCAATCAAGGCGGCGTGCCGATTGTGGTCGGCCTGACGCTTTACTCGCAGAATATTTTGCTTGTGCAGTTGGCGGCCATCCTGTTGTTGGTCGCCCTGATCGGCGCGCTGCTGCTGGCAAGACGACCGAAACCCGAAGAATCTTCAACCTCCAATCTCCGCTCTTGAGATTGAAGACCAAGCATTCTGGAGGAGGAACGCGTGGTTCCCATCAACTACTATCTCATCCTGAGCGCCATCATCTTCATCGTCGGTACAATCGGGGTGCTGAGCCGACGCAACGTGCTGATCATCATCATGTGCGTGGAAATGATGCTCAACAGCGTCAACCTCACGCTCATCGCCTTTGCAGGACAATGGAACAATCTCGTCGGTCAAATCTTCGTCTTCATGGTGATGGCTGTAGCCGCCGCCGAAGTCGCCGTCGGGCTGGCGATCTTGATCGCTCATTTCCATCTCTCCAAATCGACCAACATCGACGACGTGAATCTGATGAAATGGTGAACAGCTATGTTTGACTTGGTCTGGTTGTTATTCGCATTTCCGGCGCTGGGCGCGCTGATCATTCTGTTCGCCGGACGCTGGATGTCCCAGAAGGTCGTCGGATGGATTGCCTCGCTGGCGGTGGTCGGCTCCTTTGTGGTCTCGGTGCTGTTGTGGCTGGGCTTGCTGGCGCTGCCCGCCGAGGAGCGCAGCGTCACCGTGCACTGGTGGGACTGGATCACGATCGCCGACTTTCACGCGCCCGCCGCCGTGCTGATCGACCCTCTGAGCGTCGTCATGGCGATGGTGGTGACCGGCGTCGGCGCGCTGATCCATATTTACTCCATCGGCTACATGGACCACGAGCCGCGCTATCAACGCTACTTCTTCTACCTGAACTTTTTCATCCTGGCGATGCTCACGCTGGTGATGAGCAACAACTTCCTCGGCATGTTCGTCGGCTGGGAAGGCGTTGGCCTCGCTTCGTTCTTGCTCATCGGCTTTTGGTTCGACAAACGCGACGACCTGTACGGCTGGTACGCCGACTGCGGCAAGAAGGCGTTCATCGTCAACCGCGTCGGCGACTTCGGCATGATCCTGGCGATGATCCTCGTCTGGTCGACGCTGGGCACGGTGGTCTTCACCGAGCTAAACGAGGCGGCGCACCATCTGGCGCCAGCCACAGCGACGCTGATCTGCCTGTTGCTGTTGCTCGGCGCAACCGGGAAAAGTGCGCAGATTCCGCTCTACGTCTGGTTGCCCGACGCCATGGCCGGCCCCACGCCCGTCTCGGCCCTCATCCACGCCGCCACAATGGTCACCGCCGGCGTTTATATGATCATTCGCACCAACGCGCTCTGGCATCTGACCGTGGACGCAGGATTGGTCACGGCCTGGATCGGCATGTTGACCGCACTGCTGGCGGCGTCGATCGCCATCGTGCAGACCGACCTCAAGAAGATTCTGGCCTATTCGACAGTTTCGCAGCTCGGCTTCATGATCGCAGCGGCGGGGTTGGCGGCTTACGGCGCAGCGCTCTTCCATCTGGTGACGCACGCTTTCTTCAAAGCGCTGCTCTTCCTGGCCGCCGGCAGCGTGATGCACGCCACCCATGGCGTGCTCGACATCAACCGGCTGGGCGGCCTGCGCGAAAAGATGCCCACGACCTATCGCACCTTCCTGGTCGGCGCAGCGGCGCTGGCGGGCATTCCGCTTCTGTCCGGCTTCTTCTCGAAGGACGCCATCCTCGTCGTTGAGCTGCAGAAGAACCTTGCGCTCTACCTGGTCGGCGTCGTCACCGCGCTGCTTACGGCCATCTACAGCTTCCGCGCCGTGTTTGTGACCTTCCACGGCCAGCCGCGCGACCAACATCTCTACGACCCTGTGCATGAGAGCGGACCGATTATGACCGTTCCACTCTGGATTCTGGCTGCGCTCAGCATCGTCGGCGGCGTCATCAACCTACCGTTCGTGCTGACGTTGGAGCACTGGCTGGAGCCGGTGATCGGCGAACACGAGAAGATTCCGCTGGTGCTGGAGCTGCTCGGCATCACGATCAGCATCGTGGTTGCGGTGCTCGGCGTGTTGACGGCGCGGGCGCTCTATCTGACGCAAGAGGGCTGGGCGAAGCAACTGGCGCAGAGTTTCGCCATTCTGCGACGACCGGCTGAGAACAAATGGTGGGTCGACGAAATCTACGACTTCCTCATTGTGAGGCCGCTCAAAGGCCTTGCAGACTGGTTCGCCGGCTTCTTCGATCCGAAGGTGATCGACGGCGCAGTGAACGGCGTAGGGGCTGCGCTCAACGACGCCGGCGAGGCGGTGCGCAAGCTGCAAAACGGCGCCATCCCGGCCTACGCCTTGAGCATTCTGGTCGGCGTGGTCGCCGTGCTCTTCTATTTCCTATTCTTCGTGGGATAAAGATTGAATTTTAAGGAATTCGCCATATGGCCTTGTCGATTCCATATCTGCTCACCATTATCACCTTCCTGCCCTTAGCAGGGGCGGCGATCGTGACGCTCGTCCCAGGCGACGGCGCCAAAAAGTGGCTGGCGCTGGCGACGACGCTGGTCACCTTTCTCGTCAGCCTGCTCCTCTGGACGAACTGGCAGGATGGTTACGCCGGCATGCAGTTCGTCGAGGACGTCGTCTGGTTTGCGCCGTTGGGCATCCGCTATGCGCTCGGAGTAGACGGCGTCAGCCTCTTTCTGGTGCTGCTGACGACCTTCCTGATGCCCATCGCCGTCTTCTACAGCGTGCTCTATGTCGAACATCGCGTCGGCGCCTACATGGCGCTCATGTTGCTGCTGGAGACGGCCATGATCGGCGTCTTCGTGGCGCTCGACCTGGTGCTCTTCTTCGTCTTCTTCGAGGCGAGCCTGATCCCGATGTACTTCTTGATCGGCGAATGGGGCGGAAAGAACCGGGTCTACGCAGCCGTGAAGTTCTTCCTCTACACCTTTGCAGGGTCGGCGTTGATGGTCGTCGCCATCTTGATCGTCTACTTCTCGACCGGCACCTTTGATATTTTGGCTTTACAGAAGGCGCAGATGCCGCTGGCCGTGCAGACGTGGGCGTTCCTGGCCTTCAGCCTGGCCTTTGCGGTCAAGACGCCGCTCTTTCCCTTCCACACCTGGTTACCCGATGCTCATGTGCAGGCGCCGACCGCCGGTTCGATCATCCTGGCCGGCGTGCTGCTGAAGATGGGCACCTACGGCTTTCTGCGCCTGGCTATGCCGGTCTTCCCACAGGCGGCGGAGCAGTTTGGCCCGCTGCTGGCGACGCTCGCCGTGATCGGCATTCTCTACGGTGCGCTGGTGGCGCTCATGCAGAAGGACATCAAGTCACTCGTCGCTTACAGCTCGGTGGCGCATTTGGGCTACGTCATGCTGGGCATCGTGGCGATGAACGCGCAGGGCGTCAGTGGCTCCATCCTCCAGATGGTGAACCACGGCCTGAGCACAGGTGCACTCTTCCTCATGGTGGGCCTGCTCTACGAACGACGTCACACGCGCATGCTGGATGAGTTCGGCGGGTTGTGGGCGAGCGTGCCGGTCTACACCGGTCTCTTCCTGGTTGTGGCGATGAGCAGCGCCGGGCTGCCCGGCCTCAACGGCTTTGTCGGCGAGTTCACGATTATGCTCGGCGCGTACAACTACATGCCGATCTTTGCCGTGCTGGCCGCTGCGGGCGTGATTCTGGCCGCATGGTATCTGCTCACCGCCTTCCGTAAGATGGCGCAGGGTGAGATCACCAACCCGGCCAACGATCGAGAGCATCTGAAAGATCTCAACGGGAAAGAGCTGGCGATGGTCATCCCGCTGGTCATCCTGTTCTTCGTGATCGGACTCTTCCCGAACCTCTTCTTCGACAAGATCAACCCATCGGTCGAAGCGATGCTGGAGACGCGCGCCGCCATTCTGCAACAGGCGACGGCCGAACAGACGCCAGCCTTTGAGCTTGCCGAAATCATCGCAACGGAGGCCCAATGAACAGCGCAGATTTGCAACTCAACCTCTATCCCGTGCTGCCGGAGCTGCTGATGGTGGCGACGGCAGCGGTGGTCATGATCCTCGACATATTTAACCGCAAGGGCAAGGCGCCGACGAGCATGTTTTTGCCCTGGTTTGCGCTGGTTGGCATCCTGGTCACTGCAGCGGTTTCTATTTGGCTGATCGGGCAGCCGATCTCCTCCTTTCAGGGTATGGCAATCAATGACGCGCGCGCTCAGGCGCTCAACCTGGTAGTGCTCGCCGGCGCCGCGCTGACCGTCCTGCTGAGCATCCGCTATATCCCAAACGTCAATCGACAGACCGGCGAATATTACGCCCTCATTCTGCTGGTCAGCACCGGGATGATGGCGATGGGCTCCGCCACCGACTTGATGGCGCTGTTCCTGGCCTTGGAGACCTTCTCGCTCGGGTTGTACATCCTGGCCGGCCTGAGCCGCACCGATCGCCGCAGCAACGAGGCGGCGATGAAGTACTTTCTGCTCGGTGCATTCGCCAGCGCGTTCTTCGTCTACGGCGCCGCCTATGTCTACGGCGCAACGGGTAGCACGCGCTTCGACCTCATCGCCAATGCGCTCTTCGACGGCAAGGCCGACCCGTCGCTGCTCGCCATCGGCGTGACGCTGCTGATCGCCGGTTTCGGGTTCAAAGTGAGCCTCGTTCCCTTCCACATGTGGACGCCTGACGTCTACCAGGGTTCGCCGACGCCGGTGACGGCGTTTATGAGCGTCGGCACGAAGGCTGCGGCCTTCGCCGCCTTCTATCGGCTCTTCGCCTTTGCGCTGCCGAGCGAACAGGCCTCATGGGGGCCGGTGTTGGGCGCGCTCGCCATCCTGACCATGACGCTCGGCAACCTGGCCGCGCTGCGGCAAAGCAGCCTCAAGCGACTGCTCGCCTATTCGAGCATTGCACATGCCGGCTACATTTTGGTGGGCCTGGCGACGGCCACCTCGGCGGGCATCGACGGCGCGCTCTTCTACCTGATCAGCTACGCTTTCATGAACATGGGCGCGTTTGCGGTCATCATCCTGCTCGAACGCCAGGGAGAGATGGACGCCCTGGGCAATCGGCTGAACGGTCTTGCGCGGCGCCATCCGCAGGTGGCGATGCTGATGAGCATCTTCATGTTCAGCTTGGCGGGCGTGCCACCCTTTGCAGGCTTCTTCGGCAAGTTCTTTGTCTTTGCGGCGGCGGTGTCGGGCGGCTACTCGTGGCTGGCGGCGGTCGCCATGCTCAACAGCGCTATCGGCGCTTACTATTATCTGCGCATCATCGTCAACATGTACTTCGCCGAGCCGACGGAAGAGACGCGCATCGAGCCGCAGCAGGCAAGCATTCCGCTGGCGTTTGCGCTGGGCGTCTCCGCCGTCTTCACGGTGGCGCTGGGCGTCTTGCCCTCGCTGTGGACAAATTTGGTGCAGAGCGGCGCGCTCAACCTTGTGGCGATGCGGTGACCACAGCGCAGTCATTTGCATGCAAAAAGGGGCGAGCATGCATGCTCGCCCCTTTTTGTTTTCCTCTGTGTGCACCTCGGTGCGAACAAATGCCCCACCCATAGCGTTTTCATTACAGACGACACGGCCCGATGTCGGGCATTGTGATATGTAAAGTTGCAATGTTGCTTCATCGAATCATCTAAAATCTTGCAGTCTGCGAGGACGTGCGGCCGGAAGCCGCACCTACGCAATTGCCGAATGATTTTGTAGGGCGCAACCGATCGGAGTTACATGAGTCGCCGGATAATCTTGCGAAAGTTTCAGACCTTGCCGAGAGATATGATGAAACGCGCGAAAATAAAGGCCGATATGAATCTCAAGCGCTGGATCGGGCTGATCGTCGGGTTGATTGTCGCCCTGATGGTGGCGGGCCCTGCGCTGGCGCAAACGCCTGCGTGCGCCCGCACGGTGACGGTGCAGGAAGGCGACACGCTCACCGCCATTGCCCAGCGCACGCTGGGCGACGCTACCTTTTACAACCGCATCGTGGACGCCACCAACGTAGCGGCAAGGGTTGATCCGAGCTTTTCCACAATCCAAAATCCGGATCGCATAGGCATCGGATGGAAGCTATGCATCCCTTCCAGTTCGTCTCAGCCCGCCTCCACCCCCATGGCTGCGCCCACGAGAGTTCAGTCTCCTCCCCCTCTGGCGACGCCAACGCCGGAAGATGAAGGCGGCATCGGGGAGGTCGAGTCCTTCGACGGTGAGGCATTGACGATCGAGTATTTGCGCCGTCAGAACTACCCTGCGCAGTCGCTGGTGATCCAAGAGACCTTGACGCCCGGCTCCAACTACAATCGTTATATCGCCTCCTACATTTCTGAGGGGTTGCGCATCGATGGGCTGCTGACCGTGCCGCAGGGGGCCAAACCTGCGACGGGCTGGCCGGTGATCATTTTCAATCATGGCTACATCCCGCCGGCCGTCTATCGACCGACGGAGCGCTACGTTGCTTACGTCGACGCCTTTGCGCGCAACGGCTATATCGTCTTCCGCCCCGACTATCGAGGCCACGCCAACTCGGAGGGGGAAGCGCGCGGCGCATATGGCTATCCCGACTACACGATCGACGTGCTCAACGCCGTGGCGGCGACGAAGAACTACCCCGACGCCGACCCCAATCGCATCGGGATGTGGGGTCATTCGATGGGTGGATACATCACGCTGCGTGCCATGGTCGTCGATCCGGACATTCGCGCCGGCGTCATCTGGGCAGGCGTGGTGGCCGACTATCCGGACCTGCTGACCAAATGGCGCCGGCCGAACAACCTTCCTGCGCCTGCGCTGTCAGAGGCGCGTCGCTGGCGCGTCTTGCTCCAGGAAAAATATGGGATGCCGGAGGAAAATCCTGAATTCTACGCGTCGATCTCGGCGAACAGCTATCTCGCCGATCTCTCCGGCCCCTTGCAGTTGCATCACGGCACGGCGGACGCCTCGGTGCCCTATGAGTTTTCGGCGACATTGGCGGAACAACTCAAAGCCGCCGGGCAGACTTATGAGTTCTACACCTACGCCCGCGACGACCATAACATTTCGCAGGGCTTCAACGAGGCTATGGCGCGGTCGCTCGCCTTCTTCGACCGCTATGTGAAAAATCGTCGGTGAGTTAAAACTGAACGTTTAGGGCGGCGACCGGCCGCCCTTTCTTTTCGCCGGACGCCGTCAGCGCACTCGCTGAAGGGGCCAATGCCCTGAACTCGGGGCATGCAGTCGTCTGTTATTCAAAAATCCAGGCGTCCACGGAGCGCTGCCATTCGATCAGTGCATCGCCGAACCACAGCGCAATTTCCGCTGCGGCGGTTTCTGGCGCGTCGCTGGCATGGACGAGGTTGCGTCCCACCTCCAGCGCGAAATCGGCGCGGATGCTGCCCGGCGCCGCCTCAAAGGGTTTGGTGGCGCCGACCATCTGCCGAACGGCGGCGACGGCGTTTGCGCCTTCAACTACCATCGCCACCACCGGCGCGCTGGTAATGTAACGAATCAATCCCTCAAAAAAGGGTTTTCCCTCATGCACGGCGTAATGCCGCCTCGCCAGGCTTTCATCGACCTGCACCATTTTCATAGCGACGAGCTTGAGTCCTCGCCGCTCCAGACGACTGATAATTTCACCGATCAACCCGCGTTGCACGCCATCCGGCTTGATCATCACAAATGTGCGTTCCACGTTTGTCAGCTCCTTTGATGATTTTTTTCGATTTAGTTTTTGGTCGGTTTGTGCTGATGAGCAAAACAATGGGTAAGTGTACTGCAAAGTCAGAAAAAGGACGAATCTTCAGAGGGTTCAGGTTCAACCAACAGTGCAGCTTCCCGTAAGGTGATACGCAGCGGCGTCTGAGGCCGCTCCCAGGGGATGCGCAGCCACATTTGGACAAACTCGCCGTCTGGGTCCATGCTTTGCATCGGATTGCGCGCCAGCGCCCGGTCGTCGACGTCTCCGGTGGCAGCGAGCACCACCCAGGCCATCAGCGTATACCGGCTCCGTTGCGTCAGCCGGCGGGCGAGTTGATACGCCTCTCTACGTTCGCCCTGCTGCCAGGCGGCGACCATCCAGTTGACCTGAAAGTCCAGGCGCTTCGGCTCCGCTTCGGCCAGTTTGCGGTAGGCGTTGACGGCATGGCTCCAGCGACCGGCGCGCAGATAAAGGCTGGCCAGCGCTGCGTCGTCCAGCTGCAACGGCTCGCCTGCATTTAGGCTGGTGCGCGCTAGGCCGCTGCGAATGTCTGGGTCGTAGGGATGGCACTGGAAGGCTCGACGCCAAATCGAACGAGCTGGGGTCAGCATCCCTTTTTGCTCTACAGCAAAGGCCAGAGAGCGCCAGGCGACGGCGTTCCCGGGGTCGGCCTGCAAGAGCCGCCGCGCCCAATCTTCGCCCTCTTGCCAGCGTTTGAGCATCCAGGCCGCCTGAATCAGCCGTTCATAGGTGGCAAGATGGCGAGGATAGCGCAGCAGGATGATTTGCGCCAGCGCAGCAGCGGCTTCCGGCGCGCCGGCTTCCAGGCGCGCCTGCATTGCCTTGCTCAGCCTCGCCAGCTCGACGACTGTTTCGCTGGCTTCACTGCGCCCATATGCTCCTTCAGACGCCGAAATCATCGCTCCACTCTATCCAGCGAGATGAAAACGAATAATAAGCGCCGTCTCGGATGTTGTGAAGCGCCCTCAACTGTCCGACAAGCTGATGAATCGGTCGCTCGTCGCCAGGCGCGGGGCCGAAGGGATCGCTCACCGGAGAAGGCTCGCCTCGCAGGATGCGGAAGGTGGTGAGAACGGAATGCGCCAACACCTGCAGGTGATAACCGCCTTCCAGCACGCAGACGAGCCGCCCATCGCACAGCTCGTCCGCCAGCGCCATCACCTCGTTCACCAACGCCGCATAGCCTGTGATGCTCAGCCCCATGCTGGCGAGAGGGTCCAGCCAGTGAGCGTCGAAGCCAGCCGAGAGGATGATCAACTGGGGGCGAAAGCGTCGCGCCACCGGGGCAAGGACGCGCTGAAAGATGTCCAGATAGCCCTTGTCTCCGACATGTGGCGGCAAAGGTGCGTTCACCGTTGCGCCATACGCCTTGTCGACGCCGATTTCGGTGGCGCCGCCTGTGCCGGGGTAATATGGGTATTGATGCACGCTGAAAAAGAGGACGCTGGGGTCTTTGAAGAAAATGTCCTGCGTGCCGTTGCCGTGATGGACGTCGAAATCGATGATGAGCACCCGTTCGACGCCGTGATGGCGCTGCGCCCAGCGGGCGGCGATAGCAGCATTAGCGAAGAGGCAGAAGCCCATGCCCTGATGCGACAGCGCGTGGTGACCGGGTGGGCGCACCAACGCAAAGCCATTGTCCGCCTGGCGCCAGAGAACGGCGTCGACCAGATTGAGCACACCGCCGGCCGCTCGCAGCGCCGCCTCATAGCTATCTGAATTGACGTAGGTATCGGGGTCTAAGTAACCGCCGCCGTTGCGGGTGATCTTCTGCAACCGTTCGACGTATTGAGGCGTGTGAACGGCGAGGATCGCTTCCAAGGGGGCCGGCGTGCTTGGAACCGTCACCAGCCTGTCGAGCAGGCCTTCTTCCGCCAGCAGATCCATCGTCGTTTTGAGCCGACGAAAATTTTCTGGATGACCCTCCAGCGTATGGCGCAGGTTAAATGCATCATAGACGATCGCTGTTCGCTTCATGATGGGGAGCCTCACCGCCGCCCTTGGCGTTTCTCAACCAGCTTTTCCTTTGAACGCTGAAGCAGTTTCCCCTCCCTTCGACGCCATAGGCCGGCTTGGGAAATGCACGCACCGGATACGAAATGCGCAGGTCAAGCCTCCTGTTGAAAGGTTGGCTTAAAGCGTACAGTTTGTCGAGAAGGCTCTGCTTCGCCTCCAATCATCTCAAAAACCGGGTCGAAGTCAAATTCATCGACATGTAGGAGACGAATTTGTCTGTGCACCTGCACCGGCAGCGAACTTTGCACCGGACGCGTGGCATGAAGCACAGCGCCATCCCACAGCAAACTTAAACGCCTGTCTTCCGTCAAGGTGAAGCCGAGCAGCGCCCACCAGGGCCAGCGCTGCAACCAGCCCGGCTCGACCACGATGACGTCTCCACGGTCGGCGAGCCCAACGCCTTCCCAGATGGCGGCGGCAAGCTGCATGCCTCGCCAGGGGTCGGCGAAATGGTCGGGGCGATCGCTGCACCGGCGCCAACCGGCTGCGCTGCGCCATTGCTCCAGGTCGAAGCGCGTCGCCGCCTCCGGGGCTGCGCCCTCCGTTCGCTGGAGCAAATAGTGCAGCTCGCTTTTCCAGCGCGCAGCGTTCACCTCGTCGCCCGCCTGCGCCGCCAGATCCACAGCGTCCGCCAGGATTTGCGCCAACGCAACCATCTGCGCAACGCTCCCGATCAGATCGGGACGCTGTGCGCGCAGCAGGATCAGCGCATCGGTGCAAAGCTGAACCGCCGTTTTGTGCTCTTGCAACAATTGCGCCGTCAATCGGTGACGTCGGTGATGCGCAGCCAGGGCGCGCAGATACGCGCCGTTGGCGTCCAGGAGCGCTTCGGGGGAAGCGTTTGCAGGCTCGCCGGGAAAGGCAGGCAGCACTGCGGGGAGACGTCCCTCCGTCGCCTCCGCCACGCGACGCAGATGCGCCAGCAAATTGCGGCTCTGCACCGGATCGAGGGCGTCCCAGACGTCGACAAGGGGTGGGACATGAACCGTGCAGCGATCCGAAGGCGCCATGCCGGTGCGGTGACGTTGCAGATGGCGCACCGCTTCCAGCCGCGCCTGCTCCACCGCCTGATTGAAGGCCGGGTCCGGCGTCCACAGCCGTCCCATGTGCAGACGACGCGTCCAGTTGCGCGTGCTGACGTCAAAGATTTCCTCGACCTCGCGCAGCGTCAGAAAACTACTCCACGCCAGCTGCTCGCCGACGTCGCTGACGGTGAAGACAAAGGGGACCTCGACGATGCCGTTGACCAATACGTGATAAATCAGGCGGGCGTGCGCAGGATCGTCAAGATCGACGGCGTCGGGTCGCCCGTGGGGGTTGCCGAAGACGCGCGTGCTCTCGGCGTTGCTCTGGCGATAGAGTCCCTGCGCAGGCCCTGGATTGCGCTGCGCCACCAGCAGGCCATCCACGATGCGTTGCGTCAGCGGCTCGCCCCAGTCGATGTCGATCTCCAGGCGCAGCAGTCGGTCGCCCTCCGCCTGGCACTCCAGCAGCCAGAAGAGCGAGCGGTCGTCGTTGGTCTGATAGGGGACGCACAAGCGTTTGGTGACGATGACGCCTTCCGAGCCGGCGATCGTCTCCTGATGACCTGGGAAAAAACGCGTCACCAGCGGAACCAGCTCCCCCTCCTGCCAGTCGAGCACGCGCATGACAATGGAGCGAACGTAACGGCGGTTCGCCCAGGGCCAGTAGACCTCCTGGGGATTGCAGTCGGCGTCCAACCAGCAGATCAGCTCGTGGTTGGCGAGCCGGTTGATCGAGCCGCCGGCCAGGTCGAGGTAATCGATGCTTTGCGGCTGGTCGAGGACAGGAGAGATGCTCATCGCACAGCTTCGTGCTTCACACCGGCCATCAGGAGGCCTAAACCTTCGCGCGTGGCGTCCGCGCGGTCGACGACGTCGATGATCTCACCCTTGTACATCACGGCGATGCGGTCGGAGAGCGCCATGATTTCATCCAGCTCAGCGCTGACCAGCAACACGGCGACGCCTTCGTCGCGTTTGGCGACGATCTGGTTGTGGATGAATTCGATCGATCCGACGTCGATCCCGCGCGTCGGCTGGGCGGCAATCAAAAGCTGGATCGGGCGGCTGAACTCGCGCGCCACCACCATTTTCTGTTGATTGCCGCCGGAAAGGCTGCCGCCCGGTGTATAGATGCTGGGCGTGCGCACATCGAACTTTTTGACCAGCTCTCTTGCGTGCGCGGCGATGGCGGCTTCCTGGATGGTGACGCCCTTGGCGAAGGGGGGCAGGTAGTACTGATTCAACACCAGATTGTCGGCGACGGTGTAGGAATCGACCATGCCGTAAGCGTGACGATCTTCGGGCACATGGCTGCTGCGTCCCTCGTGGGTGATGCGCCGCGGGCTGGCGTTGGTCATGTCTACGCCTTTGATGCGCACATGGCCGGCGTCCGCCCGGCGCAGACCGGTGATCACCTCGACCAGCTCGGTCTGGCCATTGCCCTGCACGCCGGCCACGCCGAGAATTTCGCCAGCGCGCACCTGGAATGAGATGTTGCGCAGCGCCGGTTCGCCGAGGTCGCTGGTGGCGCACAGCCCTTCCACCTCCAACACTGTCTCGCCGGGATGCGCCGGCCCCTTGTCCACGGTCAGAATCACTTCCCGGCCCACCATCATCGAGGCGAGCTGCTGTTGCGTGGCGGTCCTAGGGTCCGCCTCGCCGACGACGCGACCGTTGCGCAAGACCATGATGCGGTCGGCGATGCGCAGCACTTCCTTGAGTTTGTGCGTGATGAAAATGATCGACTCACCCTGGCGGCGCAATGTCTCCATCACCTCAAACAACCCCTCGATCTCCTGGGGCGTGAGGACGGCGGTCGGCTCGTCGAGGATCAAAATTTTGGCGTTGCGATAGAGCGCCTTCAAAATCTCGACGCGCTGACGCACGCCGACGGGCAAATCCTCGACGATAGCGTCAGGGTCTACCTCCAGACCATATTTTCGGGAGAGCGCTCGAATGCGCTCCGCCACGGCTCGCCGGTCGAGCAGCCCGTTTTTCACGCTTTCATCGCCTAGCATGATGTTGTCGGTCACGGTCATCACCGGCACGAGCTGAAAATGCTGATGCACCATGCCGATGCCAAGCGCAATGGCGTCGCGCGGAGATTTCATCACGACGGGCTTGCCGTTGACGAAGATTTCCCCATGCGTGGGGTGATAGAGGCCAAAGATGATATTCATCAGGGTCGATTTGCCGGCGCCGTTTTCACCGAGCAAGGCCAGAATCTCGCCCTTGTGCAGCACAAGGTTGACGTCCTCGTTGGCGATGACGCCGGGAAAGACCTTGGTAATATTGCGCGCCTCAAGCACCGGCGGCGTGATCGATGTGCTCAAGTGGTTGCTCCTGCATCGAAACCCATGGGCTGATTCGCCCGCTCATTCCGACTCGCCCTCCGTCTCGTACACCTTGCCTTCCGCCGCCGGCGGACGCACGCGACCGACGAAGCCGGAGACGGCGACGATGGTGACGACGTAGGGAATCATGCTCACGAACTGCCGTGGAACGGTGGTGACGCCCGCCAGTAACAGCTCATTCTGCAACGCCTGCGTGTAGCCAAAGAGTAGCGCCGCCCCCATGGCGCCGAAAGGCATCCAGTTGCCGAAGATCATGGCGGCCAGAGAGATGAAGCCGCGGCCGGCGGTCATGCCTTCCTGAAATTGCCCGACCGCCTCCAATACGAGGAAGCCGCCGGCCAGCCCCGCCAACATGCCGCCGAGCACGGTGTTCATATAGCGGAAACGATTGACGTTGACGCCCACCGTGTCCGCCGCACGCGGATGTTCGCCGCAGGCGCGCGAACGCAATCCCCAGCGCGTGTAAAACAGGCCGATATGAATGACGACCACCAAAATCAACGCCGTGTACGTCAGCGGCGGGTTGGTGAAGAGCACCTCGCCCAACACCGGAATTTGCGACAAGCCCGGAATTGCGATGGCGCCGAATTTCCCCTGCGCCACGGCGTTGCGGTCGAAGAGATAAGCGCTGACGCCGCCGGCGAGAATGATGAGCACTGTGCCGGAAATGATCTGGTCCATGCGATATCGGATCGAAAAGATGGCGTGCAAAAGCCCCATCAGGCCGCCCACCAGCAGCGCGATCGCCACGCCGAAGAGGAGGCTGGGCATCAACGGCCAGTGGTTTGTGCTGGTTTTGGCCACAAACGCGGCGAACGCGCCCGCCAGCATCATTCCTTCGATGCCGATGTTGATGATGCCCGTGCGTTCACAGAGGATGCCGCACAGGGCGCCCAGGATCAGGGGAACGCTGGCGCGCAGCGTAAAATTCAGGGCGCTGACGCTGAAAAAGACGCGCAGCCAGGTGTTTTCACCCAGCGGCGTGAGGTTGACCAAAAACGCCATCACGACAAAAAAAATCACAAGCGCAATGGCGAGGTACGATGTAACCCGCAACGTCCGCTGCATCGATTGTCACCTCCCCCATCCGGTGCTGAAGACCGTCGTCTCGACCTGATCGCTCGGCTTGCGGATGCGGTAAATCTGGCGAATGATCAGCGGCGCGGCGACAAACGCCAGCACCAGCGCCTGAATCACCTGAATGATGTCGGCGGCCACGCCGGAGTCGAACTGCATGCGGGCGGCGCCTGCCTCGAGCGCGCCGAGCAAGAAGGCGGCGAGCACGACGCCGATCGGGTTGGTCTGGCCCAGCAGGGCGACGGTGATGCCCTGAAAACCGACGCCGCCGGTGAATTCAGGGGCGAAGCGGTGGTTGAGTCCCAGCGTCTCGATGGCGCCGGCCAATCCCGCCAGGCCGCCTGCGATCATCATGGTGAGGATCGTGATCCAACGCACGTTGATGCCGGCGTAACGCGCCGCTTTGCTGTTGGCGCCGACCGTGCGCGTCGAAAAGCCTAGCGTGGTCTTGAAGAGGATCCACCACATGATCAACGCCACGAGCAACGCAATTGCGACGCCCCAGTGAATGCGATAGGGTTCGGGAACGATCCAGGGAAGGCGCGCGCTCATGAACACTTCTGGCGTGCGCGAGATGGCGCCTGCAGTTCTGTCCCAGAGGGGGCCGGGCGTCTGCCCCTGCGTGCCGCCTGCGTAGACGGTCCAGGCGGCGAAGAGGCTGGCCACGTAGTTCAGCATGATCGTCACGATCACCTCGTGTGCGCCGGTGAAGACTTTGAGCGCGCCCGGAATGAAGCCCCACAACACGCCGCCGGCGACGCCGGCCAGCAGCGCCAGCGGTAGATGAACGAAGGCGGGCAACCCTTCAAAGTTGACGCCCACTGCCACCGAACAAACGGAGCCGATCAGAAACTGACCGGAGGCGCCGATGTTGAACAGCCCCGCCTTGAAGGCGACGGCCACCGACAGGCCGGTGAGGATCAGTGGCGTCATTTTGCGAATGGTGGTGGACCAGGCGCGCGGGCTGCCGAAAGCGCCCGTCCACAGGCCGCGGTACGCCGCCAGAGGATCGTCGCCGAAAATCCACATGATGATGGCGCCCAGCAGCAGGGCGGAGAAAACCGCCAAAATTGGGATTAAAACCATGTATCCAATCCGGCGAAGGACAGAGAGACGCATAGCCGCTCCAAGACGAATTACGCAACGCTACAGGGAAAAACAAGAGGCAAGGAATGGCCTTGCCTCTTGTTCCTTTTCATGCAACTGCTCAGACTTCTACATCGTGCATGACCCATGCTTGAATGGAGCAAGCATTCAGCCTGCAATGCGAATGGTCGAAGCAGTTGCATCGCTCTCACTCACTGCCCATAGCCGGTGCTCAGGCTGCCGTCCTCCAATGCAGCCGCAATCTCGGCGAGCTTGTCCTTCACTTCCTGCGGAATCTTGTCCTCAAAGTCGTGGAAGGGGGCCAGGGCCGCGCCGCCGAAGTAGTTGCCGGCGGTCATGATGCCCTCATTGGCGTATTTCAGAATCAATTCAGTCACGGAAGGCGTGATCATCTTCATAGCGCTGGAGACCAGGCAAGGCCGCGCCGCCGGCAGCGTCTCCCACTGGTCCGTATCGACGCCGATGCAGAAGACGTCCGTGCCGGCGCCGGGCGCTGAGGCCACCTCTTGCAGCGCGCCGTTGCCCGTGATGCCGCCTGCGCCGAAAATCACATCTGCGCCTTGATCAAGCGCCTGCTTGGCCGTCGCCGCGCCCCATTCCGGATCGGTGAAGGCCTGGGCGATCTCGCCGGGGTGATAGGTGGAGATGATGCGAATGTCCGGGTTGATGTAGCGAGCGCCTGCTTCGTAGCCCTCCTTGAAGGCGACCACCGGCGGCACCAGGTCTGTGCCCAACACGGCGGCGATAATACCGGTCTTGCTCAGCTGCGCCGCCAGAGCGCCAGCCAGAAAACCCGACTGGTCTTCATGGAAGACCAGACCGGTGAGGTTGGGCAGCTCCTCCACCTGGAACTGATCGACGCCGATGAAGTAGATATCCGGATTCTCCTTCGCGGCTGCGATCGTCGCCTCGCCCAGGGCGAAGCCGACGGTGACGATCACGTTGAAACCAGCGTCGACAAACTGCTGAATGTTGTCGGCGTAATCTTTCGAGTCCTGCGTCTCGATGTACTTATAATCTTCGCCTTCCTTCAACCCCAGCTGCTGCGCCGCCTGCACGACGCCTTCCCAGGCCGACTGGTTAAAGCTGCGGTCGTTGACGCGGCCAACGTCGGTCACCAAACCGATTTTGATGGATCGGGCCGCTTCAGCAGCAGGCGGCTGCGTTTGTGCAGCGGGAGCGCCTGCAGGGGCCGCCACCGTGCAGGCGGAAAGCAAGAACGCGAGCACGAGCGCCATCGACAGCAATACGGTGACTCTCCTATTAGACATGATCTTATTTCCTCCCAATAGATTCACAAAGGTTTAATAGTGGAACAAACGATGTCGATCTGCACTCATCGGAGTGAGTGGTTGATGCGTGGAAGCTCAGAAATATGCATTCCTTGGGCGCGTCTCTGCTGTTGGAGTGTAGATGACGCAAAGCTGCGTTCCTGTTATTATAACGGAAGGTCGATTTTGAGCAAACCTTCATCGAAACGATAAAAAGCGCAAATGAGCACCTTGACGTTCATCGGGGTCGATGTAGGCGGTACGTTCACCGATTTTGTCATATGGGACAATCAGTCCCTGATCGTTCATAAAACGCCCACCACGCCTGAGGATCAAAGTCTCGCTATTGTGCAAGGATTGCAAGAGCTAGGGTTGCTGCATGGCTCCGTCGCTGCGTCGAATTCGCCCGCCATCGTGCACGGCATGACGGTGGCGACCAATGCGCTGCTGGAGCGTCGCGGGGCGCGCACAGCTCTGCTGACAACGGCCGGATTCGCCGATGCACTCGTGATCGGCAGGCAGAACCGGCCCCATCTGTATCGTTTGCACCAGCAGCGCGCCCCCGCGCTCGTGCACGAGCGCCACCGCCTCGAGATCGCCGAGCGACTGGATCACACCGGCGCCGTTCTGATGCCGCTCGACGAAACGGCGATCCCTTCTGCCGTGCGCTTTTTACAGCAGGAGCAGATCGAAAGCCTGGCCATCGTCTTCCTCTTTTCATTTCGCAACCCAAGCCATGAACAGCGGGCGGCGCAGCTCATCCGAACGCAATGGCCCGACCTCCCGATCTCGCTGAGCAGCGAGATTTTGCCCGAATATCGCGAATTCGAGCGCACCGCCACCACGGTGATCAACGCCTATGTTCAACCGTTGGTCGCCCGCTATCTCGAAAATTTGGCGCATCGCCTTGAGGTGCATACAGACGGCGCAACGCCCTCAATCCACATCATGCAGTCGAACGGCGGCGTGATTGCGCTGGAACAGGCGGCGCGGCAGGCGGCCCGCGTCGTCCTGAGCGGGCCTGCAGGCGGCGTCGTCGGCGCTTTCGCCGTCGCCGAACAGGCTATCCATGCGTTGCCGGATGAACTCCCCTTTTCGCCTCCAGGAGGAAAGAAGGCGATCAACCTGATCACCTTCGACATGGGCGGCACCAGCACCGACGTCTCGCTATGTCCGGGCTGCATCCTTACAACCGCCGAGAGCACGATCACCGATCTGCCGCTGCGTCTCCCCGTCATCGACATTCACACGGTCGGCGCCGGGGGCGGCAGCATTGCATACATCGATGTCGGCGGAGCACTGCACGTCGGGCCGCGCTCCGCCGGCGCCATGCCCGGACCCGCCTGTTACGGTCGCGGCGGCGATCTGCCCACGGTCACCGACGCCAATCTCGTGCTGGGTCGCCTCGACGCAGAGGGGTTTCTAGGGGGAGCGGGCGACGTGAAGCTGGATGTGGCCGCGGCGCGCCGCGTGTTGCAGCGCCTAGCCTCGACGCTCCGGTTTAGCGTTGAGGAGGCGGCGCTGGGCGTCGTGCGCGTCGCCAACGCCACGATGGAGCGCGCGCTGCGCCGCGTTTCTGTGGAGCGCGGCTACGATCCGCGTGATTTTATTCTTCTGCCCTTCGGGGGCGCTGGCCCGCTGCACGCCTGCGAGCTGGCGGAGAGCCTGGGCGTCTCCACCATCCTCTGTCCTCCTCATCCCGGCGTGCTAAGCGCCTACGGCATGTTGATGGCGGACATTGTCAGCGAAACTTCGCAGGCGCTGTTGCTCGATGTAGATGCGCTGACCGCCGACCCGACGCCATTAGAGCATACGCTCTTTGCGATGAAGGAACGACTTGCAGCGATCTTGCCGCAACGGCGAAGCGCCGAGCCTCGGTTCACCGCAGCGCTCGATATGCGGTACAAAGGGCAAAGCTATGAGCTGACGACGGCGCTTTCCCTGCCCCTGACCGCCGACGCTCTCTCCGCAACGACCGCAGCGTTTCACAGGGCGCATGCGCAGCGCTACGGCTACGCCATGCCGGAAGAACGCGTCGAAGTCGTAACTGTTCGATTGCACGCCACCCTCGCCGGCGCAAAACCTGCGCCTGTAGTGAAGCCGATTGAACGCTGGAGCGAGGCGGATGAAGCGGTTGCATGGATCAAGCCGGTCTGGTTCAACGCCTCCAGTCCAACGTCGACTCCTTTCTATCGCAGGGAACGCCTCCAGCCCGGACATCGTTTTCACGGTCCAGCCATCGTGCTGCAATATGACGCCACCACCCTGGTCACACCTGCGTGGTCTGCGCTCGTCGATGGCCTGGGCAATCTATGGCTCTGGCGCGATTCTCAGCGCGGTCATTCAACTGAAGGTTAATTTTTTGGTTATTTCAGAAAGGAGTTTCTCAAGATGAGGTCGGTTTTAATTCGTTGGATTGTGTTGGCAATCGCTTTTGGCGTTACGACGTGGTTGGTGCCGGGCATTCATTTCGAGGGCGACTGGATGACGCTCTTTCTGGTGTCGGCGGTATTGGGACTGTTGATGGCGGTTTTGCGCCCCATCCTGGTGTTGTTGACCTGCCCCTTCGTGATCCTGACCTTTGGACTATTTATCTTCGTCATCAACACGCTGATGCTCTACATCACGGCCTGGATTTTCCCTGAGTCCTTGCGCATCGACACCTTCTGGTGGGCATTGCTGGCGAGCATCATTATGGGCGTCATCGCCACCGCCCTGAGCGCAATTCTGGGAGAAGAGTAATTACAACTTGCCTTCTTCCATCGCCTGCAACAGCGCCATATCCAGATGAACCGGATCGCGCTCGACGGCCTCCGCCACCTCCTGTGCGCGAAGCTGTGCCTCTTCGCGCACAGCCTCTTCATCCACGCCGAGCACCCTGCCGTTTCGCACCAGGATGCGTCCATCGACCATCACGAGATCCACCTCGTGGCCGCTGGCGGCGTAGACCAAATTGGGGACAATGTTGCGAATCGGTTCTGTAAAAATGGGTGTCAGATTCAACGCATTCAGGTCAACCAGAATCAAATCGGCCTTTTTGCCTGGACGAATCGAGCCGATCTCATCCGCCATGCCGAGCGCCTGCGCGCCCTCAATGGTGGCCATGCGCAACACTTCCCATGCGGGCATCACGGTCGGGTCGCGATATTTGACCTTGTTGAAGAGGGCCGTCAACTTCATCTCGTTGAAGAGGTTGTTGCAGTTATTGCCTGCCGCCTGATCGGAGCCAAGCGCCACCGGCCCGCCCGCCGAACGAAAGACCGCCGCCGGGGGCACGATTCCATCGATGAGGCCGATGCTGCCCGAGC
>CALFWA010000217.1 GCA_937928035.1 uncultured Caldilinea sp.
AGGGTGTAAGATTTTCTAAGCCGTCACGCCGGCGTTGAAACCTGCTTCGGAGCCTCTGTGTAAAGTCGCTGCTCCAGCTCCAGAATGTCCGCCGTCGTGCGCAGGATGGCATCCGGAATCAGGCTCATGGAGTCGATGCCTTGCTCGACCAGGAACGCTGCAAACTCCGGATAGTCGGAAGGCGCCTGGCCGCAGATGCCGACCTTGCGGCCGTATTTGTGCGCCGTCTGGATCAGTTGGGCGCAGGAGCGCAACACCGCATCGTTGCGCTCGTCGAAAAGAGAGGCAATCTGCGCAGAGTCGCGGTCGACGCCGAGCGTCAACTGCGTCAGGTCGTTGGAGCCGATCGAAAAGCCGTCGAAGAGCTCGCAGAACTGATCGGCCAGGATGATGTTGGAGGGGATCTCCGCCATCACGTAGACTTGCAAACCGTTCTCTCCGCGCTTCAATCCCTCCTCCGCCATCACCTCCAACACCTGACGACCTTCGGCGGGCGTGCGGCAGAAGGGCACCATCACCAGCAGGTTGGTCAGCCCAAAGACCTCGCGCACGCGCTTGATCGCCTTGACTTCGAGCACAAAGCCCTCGCGGTAGTCGGGATGATAGTAGCGGCTGGCCCCACGCCAACCGATCATCGGGTTTTCTTCTTTCGGCTCGAAGAGATGGCCGCCGATCAGGTGCGCATATTCGTTGGTCTTGAAGTCGGAGAGGCGCAGGATGACCGGCTTGGGATAGAAGGCTGCGGCCAGGATGCCGATGCCTTGCGCCAGCTTGTCGACGAAGAACTCCGTCTTGTCGCTGTAGCCTACGGTCAACTCATCGACTTTGGCGCGCACGTCCGCAGGCAAGCTGTCGTAGCGGGTCAGCGCCAGCGGATGCACCTGCACCCAGTTGGCAAAGATGAACTCCATGCGCGCCAGCCCAACGCCATCGTTGGGGATGGCCGACTGCTTGAAGGCCTGTTCAGGGCTGCCGATGTTCATCATGATCTGCGTGCGCGGCCGCGGCAGCTGGCTGACGTCCACCGTGTGCACCTCGAAAGGCAGCTCGCCGGCGTAGACGCGGCCGATCTCGCCCTCGGCGCAACAAGCCGTCACCGGCTGACCGGTCTGCAACACGCGCGTGGCGTCGCCGCAGCCGACGATGGCGGGGATGCCCAGCTCGCGCGAGACGATGGCAGCGTGGCTGGTGCGGCCTCCACGGTTGGTGATGATCGCCGCCGCCGTCTTCATAATCGGCTCCCAGTCCGGGTCGGTGACGTCGGTCACCAGAATTTCGCCGGGGCGGAACTCGCGAATCTGGCTGACGCTGGGGATGACGTGCACCTTGCCGACGGCGATCTTGTCGCCCACGGCCAGCCCCTTCACCAGCACTTCGCCCTTTTCCTTAAGCCGATAGGTCTCGATCTTGGTGATCACGCGCTGGCTGTGAACGGTCTCCGGTCGCGCCTGCACGATGAACAGCTCGCCCGTGCGTCCATCCTTCGCCCATTCGATGTCCATGGGCATGTCGACCCCGCGTTTGGTCGTGTAGTGCTCCTCGATCGCCATCGCCCACTCGGCCAGCTTGAGCACTTCGTCGTCGCTGAGCGAGAAGCGCGCGCGATCTTCGGGCGAGACTAGCACGTTCTTGACCAGTTTGTTGCCCGCCTCGTCATAGATCATGCGCTGCTCTTTGGCGCCCAGTCGCTTCCAGATCAAAGGGCGATACCCCTGGCGCAGCGTCGGCTTGAAGACATAGAACTCGTCGGGCGAGACGCGACCCTGCACGACATTCTCGCCGAGGCCATAGGCGGAGGTCACGAAGACTACGTCGCGGAAGCCGCTCTCCGTGTCGAGCGTAAAGATGACGCCGCTGGAGGCCAGGTCAGAGCGCACCATCTTCTGCACGCCGACCGACAGCCCGACCTGCGTATGGTCAAAGCCCATGTCTTGGCGATAGCTGGTGGCGCGCGGGGTGAAGAGGCTGGCGAAGCACTTGGTGACCGACTCCAATAGCATCGCCTCGCCGTGCACGTTGAGGTAAGTCTCCTGCTGGCCGGCGAAGCTGGCGGTGGGCAGGTCTTCGGCGGTGGCGGCGGAGCGCACGGCTACGTCGGCGCTGCGCATGCCGTAGCGCCGGCTGAGCTCCTGGTAGGCCTCGATGATCTCTTTCTCCAAATCAGGAGGAAACTCGCCGCGCAGGATCAGGCGGCGGATCTGACCGGTGCGGCGCATCAGGTCGCCGACGTCTTTGGCGTCCAGGTCGCGCAAAATTTCGCGAATGCGCCCGTCCAGCTCGTTGTAGTGAAGAAAGGCTCGATATGCTTCGGCTGTGATGGCGAAACCATCCGGCACCTGGATGCCGCGCGGAGAAAGTTCTCGGATCATCTCGCCCAGGCTAGCGTTCTTGCCGCCGACGCTGGGTACGTCGTCGATCGTCAACTCGGAAAACCATTTGATCCAGGACATCTTTCCACCTCCTTGTAGAAATGAAGCTGGAACGACTTCAGCGTCATCTTTCACTATAGCACATCTGGCGGATCGCTTCATCCGCAAGGTGGCCCATTCGCTATGCTGGTCAGATGGCGGGGAATTCATACAATCGGTCGCTCTGGAATGTCGCAAGCTCTCTCGATGTCGTGATAAAATGGAAAAAATTCCCATATCTCGTTTCAGTCCGCTGGTCCGCATACCGATAAATTCCGCTCAACCATCGAAGGAGTAGCGACCGATGAGCAAAAACACCTTTACGATCATTGATAATCGCACCGGCAAATCCTATGAAATTCCCGTCGAGTATTCCACCATTCGGGCGAGAGATCTGCGCCAGATCAAGGTGCATCCCGATGAGTTCGGCACGATGAGCTACGATCCGGGCTTCGACAACACCGCGTCGTGCAAGAGTCGCATCACCTACATCGACGGCGAAAAGGGCATTCTGCGCTATCGAGGCTATCCGATCGAGCAACTGGCGGAAAAGAGCACGTTTTTAGAAGTCGCCTATCTGCTTATCTTCGGCGAGCTGCCGACCAGACAACAGTTGGCGGAATGGGAATACAAGATCATGCATCACACTTTCCTGCATGAGAACATGACGGAGCTCTTCCACGCCTTCCGCTACGACGCCCACCCGATGGGGATGATGATCAGCGCCCTGGCCTTCATGTCGACGTTGCACAAGGAAGCCAGCCGCATCGAGGACCCAGAGGTGCGGTTGAAACAGATCTATCGCATTCTCGGCAAGCTTCCCACCGTGGCCGCCTTCTGTTACCGTCACCGCATCGGTCGGCCTTTCAACTACCCAAACGCTGACATGGGCTACACCGAGAATTTCCTCTACATGCTCGACTACATGCATCAGACCAAATACGAGGTCAACCCGGTGCTGGCCAAGGCGCTCGATGTGCTCTTCATCCTGCACGCCGACCATGAACAGAACGCCTCGACCTCGGTGATGCGTTCGATCGGCTCCGCCTACGCCGACCCGTACAGCGCCATGGCGGGCGCAGCGGCGGCGCTCTTTGGGCCGCGGCACGGCGGCGCCAATGAGGCGGTCGTCAAGATGTTGACCGAAATCGGCGACGTGAAAAACGTGCCGGCGTACATCGAGCGCGTGAAAAAAGGAGAATTCCGCCTGATGGGCTTCGGCCATCGCGTGTATAAAAACTATGATCCGCGCGCCAAGATCATCAAGCGCATCGCCTACGAGGTCTTCGAAGTCACGGGCATGAATCCGCTGATCGACATTGCGGTGGAGCTAGAACGGGTGGCGCTGGAAGATGAATACTTTATCTCGCGCAAGCTCTATCCCAACGTCGACTTTTACAGCGGCATCATCTACCAGGCGATGCGCTTCCCGCCGGACATGTTTACGGTGCTCTTCACGCTGGGCCGCGCGCCGGGTTGGCTGGCGCAATGGGTGGAGTTGGTCACCGATCCGGAGCAGAAGATCGCGCGCCCACGTCAGATCTATTTGGGATATGACTATCGCGACTACGTGCCGATCGAGCAGCGCGGGTGAAAACTATACTCAACCCGCCGACGTTTTTCCTTACAGTTGAACGCGAGAAAAACTTCCACTTTTGTGAGCTTCACCGGATGGCAGAGTCGTCTTAAGGCGACGACTCTGCCGCCGGGCGACTAGCGTCTGTAAGCGTCTGCAAGTTTTTCTCCAGAGGCTTTATCTTCCACCGGATCGTCTACAGATTCCGCCGTCAAGATCGCCACCTGATAGGGCGGCAGCTCCAGAACGCCCGATTCCAGCGCCTCCCCGGTGAGCAAATTCCGCATTCGGCCTTTCAGGTTCACCGGCTGCCTCTCCCATGTATGATTGAGCACGAAGTGAATCGGGCGGTCGCCGCGCCAGCGCGTGCTCCATTCCACGCCTGGAGGGGTGCTGATTTCGCTCCGGAGATTCGCCAGGTCGAGCAGCCAATCGACCAGGGCGGCGTACAGCTGACCGTCGCCGAACGTTCCGACGTACACCGCCCGGCCTGCGCCATAGCGATTCTCCGTGATTGCGGGCTTGCCCGCGTAATAATCCTGCGTGTAAAGGGCGACGGGCTGGGCGCTGAGCGGACGCAGCACATCGCACCAGATGCGGGCGCAGGGCGGCGGCCCGTTGTGAAAATCACTTTGCACAAAAGCCAGCGGTTGGCTAACGCCCTCCGGCAACGAATCGTATTCTTCCACCTCGACGCCACACACACACGCCAGCAGACCCGGCGGCGGCATGTTGACGACCGTGTTGGTTGCGTCCTTGACGCCGGTGCGGGGAGTCGTCATCAAGACGCCGCCGTTCTGGACAAACGCCTCGATGCGGCGGGCCGTCTCCTCCGTCAGTACATAGAGCGCAGGCGCAATCAGCAGCTTGTAGCGGCTGAAGTCGTCACGGCCCGAGACGACATCGACCGCCAGATTGCGTCTGTGAAAAGCCTGATAGATGTCATGGAGATGGTTCGTGTACTGAAAAGCCGGATTGTTGGCTTGAATCTGAAATGCAAAGCGGCTGTCGTAATCGAGCAAGATGGCGATGTCCGCGCGCACTTCGCTGCCTGCGATCTCGGCGCCGACGCAGGCGATCTCGGCGCCCATCTGTTTGATCTCGGCGTAGCGCCGGCCGGCGCGCCCATCGTGTTCGAGCAGACCATGCCAATACTGCTCCGTGCCGAAGCGAGCAGTGCGCCAGCGGAAAAAAATGATGGCGTCGGCTCCATGCGCGATCGATTGATAGGCCCACAGGCGCAGCTCGCCCGGCCGCGGCGCCACGCTGACAATCTGCCAGCCGCCGGCACCCGCCTGCTGCTCCATCACCCAGAAATTTTTGTGTTTCAACCCACGCATGGCTGCATGGGAGAGCGCAGCCTCGCTCGGGAGCACTTCAGGTCGGAACGTCCATTGCATGCGTCGATAGTTGTCCCAACTGACAAAGTCCAGATCGGCGGCAAGGTCGAAGTAGTTGAGGCGGTCATAGCCCGCCCCCATCATGTTATGGGTGATGAAGTGACCGGGGCACCAGCGGCGCAAGATTGCGATCTGTTCGCGCTGAAAAGCCGTATATTGATCGGACAGGAAGCGATAATAGTCGAGCGCCAGCCCTGGGTTGTGCGAGCCGTCGCCGAACGGCGCCGCCGTTTCCAGCGGGACAGGGATTTGAGACCACTCAGTGTACACCTGGCTCCAGAACACCGTCCCCCACGCCTCATTGAGCGCGTCCAGGCTCTGATATTTGTGCCGAAGCCACACATGAAACGCCGCCCGACAATGCTCGCAGTAGCAGCGATCGCCGAACTCGTTGTCGATCTGCCACCCGATCACCGCCGGATGATGAGCGTAATGCTCTGCCATCGCCTGCGTGATGATCCGGCTGCGCTCGCGATAGCCGGCATGAGTGGGGCAATAGTTGCGACGGTTGCCATAGGCAACGTGCAAGCCCGACGACAGCACGCGATGTGCGTCCGGATACATCGCCATTACCCAAGGAGGAGGCGACGCCGTGGGCGTGCCCAAAACAACCTGGATGCCCCGCTCTTGCAAAATAGCAATAGCTCGATCGAGCCAATCGAAGTCAAAGCGCCCAGGCGCTGGCTCCAGGCAGCTCCAGGCGAATTCGGCCAGGCGCACCGTATTAAAGCCCGCCTCCTGCATCAGGCGGGCGTCGAGCGCCCATCGCTCCTCCGGCCAGTGCTCCGGATAGTAATCCACACCGAATCGAAACATCTTGATCCTCCCAAACACTTTTTGCATAAATTCGCAGGCGCACCGAATCAAGGCTTCGGAAACTTCATTCACTCGCCAGCTATTTTTACAGAATCGCTCTTAACCTTTCAGGGCGCCTAGCGTCAATCCAGCCATGAAGCGCCGCGTTGCGATGAGGAAAACAATCAGCATGGGCAATGTCGCCATGGCCGTGCCCAACATCAACACGCCGGCATCGAAGCCACGACGCGGGTCCTGACGCAACAAGGAGAGCGCCACCGGCAGCGTGTACATCGACTTATCCTGCATGACCAGCAGCGGTCCCAGGAAGGCGTTCCAGTTGTTGATAAAGATCATGATGCCGAGCGCAGCGAAGGCGGGCGCCAACAGAGGTGCCACGATGCGAAAGAAGATGGTGAATTCATGGCAGCCATCGATGCGGGCAGCGTCGAGCAGTTCCGACGGCACCGACTCCTGAATATACTGGCGCATCCAGAAGATGCCAAATGCACTGGCTGCGCCGGGGATGATCAACGCCTCGAAGCGATTGATCCACTGCAACCATTTGCTGATCAGGATAAACCAGGGCACGATGCCAGCGATCCATGGAATCATCATTGTCGCCAGCAGCACGGCGAAAAGCCAATCTCGCCCTGGGAAGCGATACATGGCGAAGGCGTAACCGCCCATCGAGCAGAAGAGCAGCGCCAACGCTGTGTGGGTGACGCCCACAAAGACGCTGTTGGCGAAATTGCGCCAAAAAGGGATGATCGTCAACATGTTCTGGTAGTTGGCGACCAGATTGTCTCCCGGCGTAAACTGAGGCGGCCAACTGAAAATCTGGTTTGTGCTCTGTGTGGCCAGGATAAACATCCAATAGAAAGGAAAGGCGGAGAGGAACGCGCCCACCATGAGGATGCCGTTGAAAACGATCTCGCTGGCAAGCAGCTTCCAACGCTTTGCACGTGACCTTCTCCTGACATCCCTGCGGGCAGTCTCAATCAGTTGCGTGGTTTCAGATGGAATCATCGCTCGCTAAGCCTCCGTACGGCTCCGTCCAAAGAATCGAATATTCAAGACAGAGACGAAGACAATTACCGCCGATACCACATAGGCCATGGCCGAAGCATAACCGAGATGGGCGAATCGGAAGCCTCGATCGTAGAGATACATGGTGATCGTGAGGCCGGCGTTATTGGTGCCGCCTGTCGTCCCGACCAGCAAATAGGGTTCGTCGAAGATCGTCATGGCGCCCACCGTCGAGAGCACGAGCGTGAACAGGATGATGGGCTGCATCAACGGCAGGGTGATCTTGAAGAAGATCTGGCGCAGATTGGCGCCATCGATGGCCGCCACCTCGTACAACTCAGGATTGATGCCCTGTAAGCCCGCCAGATAGATGATCATGTTCCAACCCAGCCAGCGCCAGATGAAGAGAATGATGATCGCCGGCTTGATCCACTCGCCGTTACCACCCCACCAATCGATGGGAGGCAACCCCAGCGTCACCAGAACCCAGTTGATCAGCCCGAAACGCACGCCGTACAATGTGCTGAAAATCAGCGACACGGCGACGGGAGAGGTCACAACCGGCAAGAAATAGGCGCTCCGGTAGAAATGCTTGAAGCGCACGGCGGCGGAATTGATGATGAAGGCCAGCACCATGGCGCCGCCTAAAATCGGTATGTGCGCAATCACCCCAATGAAGATCGTGTTCCACATCGCCAGCCAGAAGAGCCGATCCTGGAACAGACGAACGTAATTGTCCAATCCGACCCATTGAGGTGGGGTGATGGCGTTCCACTGGTGGAAACTCAGAACGAATGAGAAAAAGATCGGAAATGCGCCGAAGATCGCAAACAAAATCACGTATAACGCCATCCTCTGGACACAAGATGCACATTTTGTGGGCCTGGAAAATGTGCAATATATCGCAAGACGCTGAACTTCCGCTCCTTTATTTGTAGCGCTCCCTCTCGCAGACGCAACGGATTCACCCCTGCGCGTAAAATTGCTTCCTGAGTTTCTCCCTGCGAAGGTTCAGTAATTTGACAGTTGCACTCAATCGCCCTAAACTAGATTTCGACCCCTCCCCCTACGGGGAGGGAAGCGCAGACATGGAGTCTACAGAGAATGATCGATCCGGAACGCAAACGAGAACTGATCAACCGCCTTCGCAGCATTGAGGGGCATGTGCGCGGCATCGAGCGCATGGTTGAAGACGACGCTTACTGCATGGACATTCTCCGGCAGATCAAGGCCGTGCAGCAGGCGCTCGAGCGCGTCAGTGCACTCACGCTGGAAAATCATCTCAACACCTGCGTCACCACCGCCATCCGCAGCCAGGATGAGGCGGAGAAAGCGCGCGTGGTGGCGGAGATCATGGACGTCTTCAAGGCGACGGGCAAGTTGTGAAGTCAATCTTTTTGTAATAAGCAAAGGAGTTTCAACATGACCACCAAAACCTATCATGTCCCCAATATTTCATGCGGCCATTGCGTCGGCACGATCGAACGCGAGCTCAAATCCGTTGAGGGGCTAAAGAGCGCCAAGGCTGAGCTGGAAACCAAATCGGTGACGGTCGAGGTCGACGCGGAGGAAGTGTTAGCGGAAGTCGAAAAACTGTTGGAGGAGATCGGCTATCCGGCAGCGTCATTCGCAGCAGGTGCGAAGAAGATAGAACAGGGAGAAAAATGACAACGGTCGCTGCGGCGCCCTCTAAAAGCGGACGCACCAAAGAACTCATTATCCCGATCACCGGCATGCACTGCGCCAATTGCGCCAACACCGTAGGGCGCAGCCTGAAGCGCCTGCCCGGTGTCGAGACGGTGAACGTCTCCTACGCCAATGAGCGCGCCATTCTCACCTATGACCCCAAGCAGGTGACGCCCGAGCAGGTGATCGAAACGATTCAGAGCATCGGCTACGGCGCGGCGCTGGCCGAGGTCGACCTGCCGGTGGCGGGCATGACCTGCGCCAACTGCGCCAACACGATCACGCGCGCTCTCAAACGCCTCGACGGCGTGCTCGACGTCAACACCAGCTACGCCAGCGAGCGCACGCATGTCGTCTATCTGCCCTCGATGGTCGATCTGAGCGACATCAAGCGCGCGGTGCGCGACGCCGGCTACAAGATCATCGAGGTCGAAGGCGGCGAGCAGGAGCAGGTGGACGCCGAGCAGGCGGCCCGTAACGCCGAGATTGCAGACAAGCGGCGTAAAGTGATCGTCGGCGCTGCGCTCAGTGCGCCGATTATGGTGCTGAGCATGGCGGAAATGGTCGGGCTGCCGCTCGACTTTCCGGGGCGGTTGTGGATCGTGGCGGCGTTGACCACGGTGGTGCAGGCCTATCTCGGCAAGGATTACTACGTCAGCGCGTGGAAGGCGCTGCAGAACCGCACCGCCAACATGGACACGCTGGTGGCGATGGGATCGAGCGTAGCCTACTTCTACAGCCTGGCGATCCTGGCGCTTGGGCTGGACCCTATGCACTACCACGTCTATTTTGAGTCGGCGGCGATGATTCTCACGCTGATCACGCTGGGCAAATATCTGGAGGTACGCGCCAAGGGCCAAGCGGGCGAGGCCATCCGCAAGCTGCTCGGCCTGCGCGCCCGCACTGCGCGCATCGTGCGCGGCGCCGACGGTGAAGAAGTGGAGGTTCCGGTCGACGACGTGCTCGTGGGCGACATCGTGGTGGTGCGCCCCGGCGAAAAGATTCCCGTCGACGGCGTGGTGATCGCCGGCCAGAGCACGGTCGATGAGTCGATGTTGACCGGCGAGAGCATGCCCGTCAGCAAGACGGTCGGGGACGTGGTGATCGGCGGATCGATCAACAAGACGGGCAGCTTCCGATTTCGCGCCACAGCGGTCGGCAAGCAGACGGCGCTGGCACAGATCGTCAAGCTGGTGCAGGAGGCTCAGGCCAGCCGCGCGCCGATCCAGGACCTCGCCGACAAAGTGTCGTCGGTCTTTGTGCCTGCCGTGATCGCGCTGGCGCTCGCCGTCGGCGCATATTGGTATTTCTGGGGCGCCGCCGTCTACTATCATCACGAAAACCCGCTGGGCGTTGCGCTAATCTTCATGGCCACCGTGCTGCTTATCTCCTGCCCTTGCGCGTTGGGCCTGGCTACGCCTACAGCGATCATGGCGGGCGCTGGCGTTGGCGCCCAACATGGCATCCTCATCAAGAACGCCGAGGCGCTGCAGAAGGCCGGCTCGGTGGACACCGTGATCCTTGACAAGACCGGCACCATCACGCGCGGCAAACCGGCGGTGACCGATGTGGTGGAAATTCCAGGCGAGCGATTCAAAAAAGAAGCCTCGCTCGACTTCTCAAGGGAAGCCCCCCAGGGTGGCGCCGTCGACGGCGATCTCGCCGCCGTCCAGTCTCCTGCTCTCACCCTCTCCCGCTCTCACCCGCTTCCGCTCCTCCACTACGCCGCCTCCGCCGAGCGCGCCAGCGAACATCCGCTCGCCGAGGCGATCGTCGAATACGCCAGGGCGCACGGCGTTTCCCTCAGCGAGGTGGAGTCGTTCCACTCGATCACGGGGCGCGGAGTCGAGGCGAGGGTGGATGGACGCGCGGTGCTGCTGGGCAGTCCCGCGCTGATGCAGGAGCGCGGCGTCGACCTCAGGTCGGTGCAGGCCGAGATCGACCGCTTGCAGGATGAAGGCAAAACGGTGATGGCGGTGGCGGTGGACGGCGAGCTGTTCGGTTTGCTGGCGGTGGCCGACACCCTCAAGGAGACGAGCGCCGAGGCGATCCGTCAGATGCATGCGCTGCGCCTGCGCGTGGTGATGCTGACCGGGGACAACTGGCGCACAGCCCAAGCGATTGCGCGTCAGGTGGGGCTGGACCCGGCGCGCGAGGTCAAGGCGGAGGTGTTGCCCGGCGCAAAAGCCGAGGCCGTGCGGCAGGAGCAGGAGGCCGGCCACGTGGTGGCGATGGTTGGCGACGGCGTCAACGACGCGCCGGCGCTGGCGCAGGCGGACGTTGGCATGGCGATCGGGACGGGGACCGACGTCGCCATCGAGGCCGCCGACGTTACGCTGATGCGCGGGGACTTGCGCAGCGTCCCGCAGGCCATCCATCTCAGCCGGCGCACATTGCGCACCATCAAGCAAAACCTCTTCTGGGCTTTCGCCTACAACGTCGCCGCCATTCCGGTGGCGGCCGGCGTGCTCGTGCCCTTCTTCGGGCCGCACT
This sequence comes from uncultured Caldilinea sp., assembly GCA_937928035.1. Taxonomy (GTDB): domain Bacteria; phylum Chloroflexota; class Anaerolineae; order Caldilineales; family Caldilineaceae; genus Caldilinea. Next base: position 11,388 of record CALFWA010000217.1, read on the forward strand.
ACCAGCTGAACCCGATGATCGCCGCCGCGGCGATGGCCTTCAGCAGCGTCTTTGTCGTCAGCAACAGCCTGCGGCTGCGGAGAATCCGGCTCTAGCTTCAGAGAACGGGGGAACCGGGCAATGCGGTTTCGGCGTCTTACTTTCACTGTGATATACTCAAATGTTGACGGTGCGACAGGCTAAACAAGCGCTGTTCAAGCGTTCGTGCATGTCTGAATGCACAAAAAGAGATACACGGAGACGGAAAGATGACGAACCAATTTCGCCTGATCAGAATAGGGCCGGCGCTCCTCGCTCTTTGGCTCTCCACTCTGATAGCAGGCTGCGGCGCAGTGGCACCGCAAGCCACGCCGTTGCCTACGCGTACCCCGCTGCCCACCTTCACGCCCACGCCGGAAGGAGACGTGATTGCCCAGCCGCCAGCGCAAGAGCAGCCCTCTGGTCAGGAGCAGACGCAACCCCCTGCGCAGGAAGGACAGCCTGCTGCGCCGGAACAACCGGCTGCACCCACCGACACGCCGACGCCCGAGCCGACGCCTACGCCGCAGGTTGCACAACTGATCCTGAACGACAACGTCAACATTCGCAGCGGCCCTGGCACCAATTACACCCTCCTAGCTACTGAACGCCCTGGCAGCACTTATCGCATCACCGGCAAGAGCCCAGATGGCGCATGGTGGCAGATCGATTATAACGGTCGGGAAGGATGGGTCTTTGGACAGCTCGCCACCGTCACCGGCGCAGAGAGGGTGGCTGTGGCACAGAATATCCCCCCTACGCCGATTCCACCCACGCCAACCAATACGCCGGTTCCTGCGCCAGCGCCGGCCGAACCTCCTGCCGCCGAACCGCAACAGCCTGCGCCGCCGAGCGAGAACAATTATCCGTTCATCCTCGGCAATACGGAGCGCTGTGACCCCAATCCGGGACAAACTTATTTTGAAGGGTACGTGCGCGATATGAACAATAATCTTCTCAACGGTGTCTGCGTACACATCTGGTTCTATGAGCCGCGCACGACCAAATGTTCTGGTTGCGATGGCGTCGGCGACGGCAAGTGGGGCTTCTCGCCCTTCGGCGGCCCGGCGCCACGTGGCACCACGGTCGAGATCTTCGTCGTCCAATGCCCTGGTCCTCTGCCGATGGGAGGGCTCAGTTCGAATTTCGGCGATCTGACGCCGCAGTCGCCCAAATGGGTGCGCACGATCAACGAGAGCGAACAGTGCACCGGCATCACCTTCTACAAAAGATAACCGCCGGCCCAAAGCCTCGGGCATGGTGACCTCTCATGCGGGCAGCGTTCAAACAGCTTTCGATCCTCTGGCTCAGCCTGCTGCTCCTCGGCGGGCTGAGCTTTTTGATCGTCCAGATGGCGCCCGTGCGCGCCTGGCTCTGGCGACACACGGGCGAGGAGGAGCTGCTCGCCCAGATCAAGGGATTCACCGACCTGCTGAGCGATCGGCTGCGGCCGCCGTTAACGCTGGCGCCGGACGCCGCAATGCAACACGCCGACGTCAATCCCTTTGGCGTCAACACCTTCCTGGAGCAGGAGGTGGAGCCGGCCAAGCGTGAGCTGGCGATCCGCATGGCCGCCGAGGCCGGCTTTCACTGGCTGCGGCAGGAATTCCCCTGGGAAGACATCGAAATTCATGGCAAAGGCGACTTCGAGGATCGCCGCCATGAGCCGCACCGCTCGGCCTGGGAGAAATACGATCACATCGTCGATGCGGCGGAAGCCTACGGCATGGAGCTGATCGTCCGCCTTTCCAATCCGCCGGCGTGGACGCGCGCTCAGGGCGAGGGCGAGAACAACGTGGACACCTTCGCGCCGCCGGACGACGTGCAGGACTTCGCCGACTTTGTACACGCGGTCGTGAGCCGCTATAAAGGGCGCATCCGCTACTATCAGCTCTGGAACGAGCCGAACATTTTCCCCGAGTGGGGCAGCTATCCGATCTCGCCGGAAGCCTACGTCAAGCTGCTCAAGGCCGGCGCCAAGGCTGCGCGCGCCGCCGACCCCGACGTGGTCATCATCGCCGGCGCGCTCGCATCGACCATCAACCTGCAGCCGGACGACCCGCCGCCGGGCAACAGCCTGAACGACCTGCTCTTTTTGCAGCGTATGTACGACGCCGGCGCTGCACCCTATTTCGACATCATGGCAATGCAGGGCTATGGCCTCTACAGTGGGCCGACCGACGACCGCATGCACCCACGCGTGATCAACATCAGCCGCCATAAGTTCATCCGCGACTTGATGGTTAAAAACGGCGACGCGCACAAGCCGATCTGGATCGCCGAAATGAACTGGAACGCTGCGCCAGAGGACGTCGAGCCGCGCTACGGACGCGTGACGCTGGAGCAGCAGGCGCGCTATCTTCCCCTCGCCTACCGCCGCGTCATCGAGGAGTGGCCCTGGATCGGCGTGGCGAACACGTGGTATCTCAAGCGCGCCACGGACCTCTGGGAGCAAAATCGTCAGCCGGAAGCCTATTTCCGCCTGCTTGCGCCCGATTTCACGCCGCAGCCGGTGTATGAGAGCATGCGCGCGTTCACGGCTTCATTGGAGAAGTGACGGGCGGAACGCCATGCACCGACCGGATTTTCGAGTTGAAGAAGGAAGTTTCAAGGTGGAGGGACGCCCGGCGAGCTTCGGTCTACAGCTTCCTCATTTGGCTATAGCCGCTTCGCTTCTACTCGCCGCGTTCTTGCGTTTTTATCGACTCGACGCCTCTTCCCTCTGGAACGACGAAGGCAATTCCTGGGCGATGCTCTCGCGCAGCTTCGGCGCAATTGCGGCGGCGGCGGCGGCAGACATCCACCCACCGGGCTACTACTGGCTGCTCAAGGTGTGGTCGCTGCTGGCGGGCGACAGCGCCGCAGCGATGCGCAGCCTCTCGGCGATGCTCGGCGTGGCGCTTGCGGCGCTTATCGCCGCCATTGCGCTTCGCGCGGTGCGCAGGGAAGCAAGCTGGCGATGGTTTCCGGCGCTGGCGGTTTTTCTGGCGGCGGTCAACCCATTCCAAATCTACTACAGCCAGGAAGCGCGCATGTACATGCTCCTGGCGGTAGAGGCGACCGGGCTGTTCTGGGCTTTGTTGTGGATGATAGAGGCGCAGGATGGGGAATGGAAAAGCTCCGACGGCTCCAATTCTCCATCTCTCGAATCTTCCACTCGGCCATCGTTGTTCTCTTCCGCCCTGCGCCGGCTTTCCCCGCAGGCGCTGTTCGTTTGCTTCGGCGTCGCCGGCCTGTGGACGCACTACAGTTTCCCTGTCATTCTGGCGGCAGCGGGCGCAAGCTTCGTCGTCTGGTGGGCGATGGCGCAGCGCCGTTCTCTGCTGCGCCCTTCTTCCTTCGCCTTGCTTTTCCGCTTTCTGGCGCTCAATCTGCTGATTCTGCTTGCTTTTCTGCCCTGGCTGCAGACGGCGATCGAGCGCATTTTGAACTGGCCTAAGGGCGGCGTTGCGATCGGCGCGCTAGACGGGCTGACGTTGACGTTGCGCACGCTGCTCTTTGGGCCGCTGCGCACCACGCCGGAGCCTATCGGGCCGTGGCTGGCGCCGGCGGGCCTTCTGCCGTTGATGGGGCTTTTTGCGTTGCGTCGGCGCCCCTTCCTGAGCCTTGCAGCCGGGCTGTGGCTGCTGGCGCCGGTGGCCATGATGTTTGGCCTGGGCCTCTTTTCGGATGCGTTTTTGAAATTTTTGCTGGCGGCGTCGCCTGCGTGGTGCCTGCTGGCCGCCGCTGCGCCATGGATAGGTTCGCCGATGCGCGTCAGTGGCCGTTTAGGGCAAGCGCTTCTCCTCCTGGCTGCGATCGGGTTTAACGCAGGCGTGGCGCTCGCAACGCTGCCGCACTATTTCAGCGACCCCTTTGCACGCGACAACTATCAGGGCATTGCACGCTATCTGCGGGCCGTGGGGGACCCACGCGAAGACCTCGTCCTGCTCAATGCGCCTGGACAGCAGGAAGTCTGGCACTACTACGACCCCGGCCTGCCGGTCCTGGCGTTGCCGGCGCAACGGCCCGCCGATCCGGCGGATGTCCGGTCCCGACTCGAAGCTGCGACAAAGGAAAAGCGCCGCGTTTTTGCGCTCTTCTGGGCGACGGACGAAGCCGACCCGGCGCAGCTTGTCGAAGGGTGGTTGAACGCCAACGCCTTTAAGACGGTGGAGAGCTGGCAGGGCAATCTACGTTTTGTCGTCTATACATTGGCCAACGACCTGGTCGCCGCCGACGTTGCGCCGGTTCGATGGGAAAACGGCATGGTTCTGCTGGGAGTCGAGCAAGGAAGCTCCTCACCACAACGCGTCTCGCCGGGGGATGCGCTGCTCGTGCGTTTGACATGGAGCGCCGAAAACACGCTTGACCGGCGCTACAAGGTCAGCGTCCAACTGCTCGATGAACGCAGTCAGGTGATCGCACAACATGACGGCGAACCCGGCGGGGGCACCCTGCCGACCGATCGCTGGCTGCCGGGGCAGCGCATCATCGACAACCACGGCGTCGCCATTCCTTTCGGCGCGCCGCCGGGCGTTTACGTCCTGAAAGTGGCGCTCTATGACGCAGAGACCGGCGCACGCGTGCGCCACTCTGGAGAAGAGATGCTCTCGCTCGGCTCCGTGCTCGTGGAGCGCGCAGTCCAAGCCCCGCCGACGGAGGTCATCCCCATGCAGCATCGCCTGGCCGCGACGCTCGGCAGGGTGCAACTGGTCGGCTATGACGCGTATCGGCGCGGCTTTGCGCATGCGCCGAAGACGCCGCTGCGTCCGGGAGACGTCGTCACCTTTATCTTCTATTGGCAGGCCCCCTCGCCGCTGCCGGCCGACTGGCCTGCAGACCTGACGATGGTGCTACGCCTTGGCGAGCAGGAGCTCGGCGCGCCGCTGGCCGGCGCATATGCGACCGACGCATGGACGGCGGGCGAGCTAGTGCGCAGCGTCGTGGAGATCGTCTACGACGGCGGCGACGCTCGCCCGCGCCTGACGGTGGACGGCGTCTCCGTCACGCTGGAGGCATTGTCCGTACAGTAGACTTAATCCTGGTCGGAGAAATCGACGGGGTCTGGCGGCCTTCTGCATTCAAATTGACATAGCACTACGTTTCGTATAGCATGAATGGAAGGCAAGGAAGCTCGCCGCAACAGATAAAGAGAATGCTTATGCCACTTTCTGAACCAAGGCAGGATGCGCTCGAACTGCCGCTCTGCCCGATCGAGCCGGCTGCTCACATCATCGGGCAGAAATGGACGCTGCAAATTGTCTATTTTCTATTGAACAACCCCTCCATGCGATTTTGTGAGCTTCAGGACAGATTAGGGGGCGTCAATCCCAGTACACTGAGCAGTAGGCTGAAAATGCTCGAAGAGGAGGGCATCGTGCGCCGAGAGCAAATCAGCGCCATCCCGCCGCACGTCGAGTATAGCCTTACGGCGATGGGGCGCGACCTGGAGAGCGTCATTCGCGAAGTGACGCGTTGGAGCAACGCCTGGCTGTGTCGGCGTTCTTGATCGAGTTGGACGCCTGAAAGGCGTCGCAAGAAGATTGGATTCTTTTCATGATCGTCAAAGGGTTAACCGTCGGATTATTGCAGGAAAACTGTTATATTTTCGGGTGCAGTCGCACGCGTAGAGCGGTGATCATCGATCCGGGCGACAATGCGCGCGCCATCCTGCGTTTGGTGGAGCAGCAGGCCTTGCGCGTTGAGAAGATCATCAACACGCACGCCCATTTCGACCATGTGCTGGCCGTGCCCGCCGTGCGCGCCGCCACCGGTGCACCCTTCCTGCTGCATCGCGCCGAACTGCCGATCTTGCACGACCTGCCCAACCGCGTGCGCCTCTGGCTCGATATGGACGTCGACCCCGTGGACGACCCAGACGACTTTTTAGAGCACGGACAGATCATTCAAGTTGGAGACGAGGCGCTGGAAGTGCGCTTTACGCCGGGCCATTCGCCGGGCCACGTCGTTTTCGTGCACCATGCAGGTCGACAGGTCTTCGCCGGCGACACCCTCTTCCAAGGGAGCATCGGACGCTTCGACCTGCCCGGCGCCGACGGGCCCACGCTGCTGCACAGCATCCGCGAACAACTTTTGACGCTGCCGGATGACTATGCAGTCTACCCAGGCCATGGGCCGGCGACGACGATCGGCTATGAGCGCGTCCACAACCCGTATGTGGGGGAACGGGCGTCTTGACAATGAAAGCTGACACAATGAACGCCGACCGTGCAGTTTACCGGAAAACGTCAAAAACGGTTTATAATTTCTCACAATGAGTGCATGGATCGATCGGCTGCCCGGCTTTTTCCGCCGGTCTGTTGAGAACAGGCCGACGGCGCATAACAAAACCGCCTCTGTCCGCGCCGTGACCACCACGGGGGGCGACTCCGTCAATAAGCTGGTGGTCGTATGGGAGGCTGCGCACCTGATGGAGGCGCACGTGGTGAAGGGGCGGCTGGAAAGCGAAGGCATTCCCGCCCTCATTCGCGGAGAAGCGCTGGCCGCCATCTATGGCCTAACCACCGGCCATCTGGCTGCTGCGAAGGTGCTGGTGCCTGCTCCTCTGGCCGAGAAAGCGCTGGCGCTCTTATCGTCGCAGGAAGAGGAAGAAGCTTCGCCGGAGGCATCCGGTCGCGCATCGGAGACGTAAATCTTCTTTAGGATAGCAGAAATGGTGCAAAAGACGGATCCAATTGTCATCCCCGTTGAACTAGGCGAACGAAATCGTTCTGGATTTCGATCAAAGTACATCGTCGGCGGGCTGCTTTTGTTGACCTTCGTCGGCTTTTTGGTCTTCCAAGTGTATCACGCCACCACCACGACCGGCGCCTATTACCTCACCGTCGGCGAGCTGTATGAACGCGTCCCACAAATTTACGGCGAGCGCGTGCGCGTGAGCGGCAATGTCGTCGAAGGCAGTGAGGACTGGAACCCTCAGGAAGTGACGTTGCGCTTCCAGATCACGGATGAAAGCCAGCAGGTGCTTTCCATCGTCTTCTACGGCCCCCGGCCCGACAACTTCACGCGCGCGGCGTCGGCGATCATTGAGGGCGAACTTCATCCCGACGGCACCTTTCAGGCGCAGACGCTGCTGTTGAAGTGTCCGAGCCGCTATGAAGAAGAGCCGGAGGAAGTCTTTGTCGAAGCGGTTCGGTGAAATTCAGACGTCTTTTGCTCTTCGTTGCAGCTTTGCGTTGACGCTATCCTTAAGGAGCCGCCTTGCGCCCACGGAGCAGGGATAACGAGATGAGCGAGGGTGGGCTGATCGTCGCCCGCAACATTGTCAAGCGCTACGGGCGCAAGCGCGTGCTCAACGGCGTTGAAATGTGTGTGCCGCAAGGTCAGGTGATGGCGCTGCTGGGCTCCAACGGCGCGGGCAAATCGACGCTGTTGCGCATTATCTCCGGCCTGACCAAGCCCGACCGAGGGGAAGTCTTGCTCGGCGGCATCTCCACGCATAAAGCAGGCCACGAGATTCGCCGCTACATCGGGCTTGTGGCGCACGCCCCGCTCCTCTATGACAACCTGAGCGCGTGGGACAACCTGCATTTTTTTGCGCGCCTCTATGACATCCAACAGCCCGCCGACCGCATCGAGGCGGTGCTGCGCGCCGTGGACCTGTGGACGCGGCGGCACGATCCGGTGCGCACCTACAGCCGAGGCATGACCCAACGGCTCGCCATCGGGCGCGCCATTCTGCACGACCCGCCTGTGTTGCTGCTCGACGAGCCGGACACCGGCCTCGATCCGAACAGCGCCGAAACATTGGCGCAGCTCATCCGCATGTTGAGCTCTGGCAGGCGCGCGATCCTGTTGACGACGCACAACCTGGAGCGAGCCGTCGCATGGGCGGATTCGATCAGCCTGTTGGCCGATGGTAAAATCATGTGGTCGGCTTCGACCGAAGGATTGACTCCGGAAAAGCTGCGACAGGCGATGACAGAGCTTGAGTTGTAGACAGGTTGCGTCTAACCATGAGGAAAAAGACGCTTTCCGCCGAGCCACCGCCGTTGCATTCGGCTCAAATCGATCTTGCTGCGCATCCAATTGCGATGCGGCTGAATGGAGGCGTCTTCGCTTATTTGGGCAAGGTCGCCGCCGTCTTGCTCAAGGATGTGCGTGCAGAGCTGCGTGGTCGCGAAATTTTCAGCACCATGACCGCGTTCAGTGTGCTGGCGGTGCTGATCTTCGGCATGGCGTTCGATCTGCGCGTGCCGCGCGCGGAGATGATTGCGCCGGGCGTGCTGTGGGTGGTGGTGCTTTTCACCGGCGTGCTGGGGCTGAATCGCAGCTTCGGCGCCGAGGTGGATCGCGGCACATTGCCTTCGTTGCTGCTGGCGCCCGTCGACCGCAGCGCCATCTATTTCGGCAAAATGCTCGCAAACCTGCTCTTCACGCTGGCGACCGCCCTGGTGATCCTGGCGGTGATGTTTTTCGTCTTCGACCTGAACCTCTTTCAGCCCTACAACCTGGCGGCGATGTTGTTGGGGGTGATCGGCTATGTGGGCGTCGGCACGTTGTTTGCCGCCCTGACGGCCAACAGCCGCGCACGAGAGACCCTGTTGCCTATCTTGCTGTTGCCTGTGATGGTCCCCGTCTTCGTGTCCGGCGTGGCGCTCACCGCCAGTGTGCTGGACGGCAAGGCGTGGGAAGATTTGAGCCAGTGGTTTGGCATCCTGACGGCTTTCGACGCCATCTTCATCGTCGTCGCTTATTTGCTTTTCGATCTGGTCTGGGAAGATGGGTGATGCAGCGCAAGCGCTCGCTGCTCGCTCTGTATGTCAGAAAGGAGGCATTGTGCGTTCTATTGCAACTCACCCGCATCCTGTCGGATGGCGTGGGCTCGATCTTCTCCAACTGGTTTTGAGTGCGCTGGCCGTGGCAGCCATGACGGTCTCCATGTGGGCCGCCCTCTATTATGCGCCGCCGGCCAGCAACCTGGCGGGCGACGAGCAACTTGCGCAGCGCATTTTCTACATTCACATGGGCTGCAACATCGGCGCGCTCGCCGGCTTTCTCATGTCGGTCGTCGGCAGCATCGTTTATTTGGTCAAACGCGACCTGGACTGGGATCGCGTCTCTCAGGCTGCCATCGAAGTCGGTCTGGTCTGCGGCATGGGCACCATCCTCACCGGCATGTTCTGGGCTAAGCCCACCTGGAACACCTACTGGACCTGGGATCCGCGGCTGACCACCTCGGCGATCACGGTGCTCGTCTATCTGGCCTATTTGCTCTTCCGCAACGGCATCGACAACCGTCACACCCGCGCGCGCTTCGCCAGCATCTATGCGCTGGTTGCGTTTCTGAGCGTGCCGCTCACCTTCTACAGCGCCCGCATCTTTCGTTCGATCCATCCGGTCGTCTACGGCGCAGAAAATGTCGATGCGCAGGGAGGCTTCAGCGTCGGGCCGACGATGACGCAGGCGCTCCACATCAACCTGATCGGCTTCTGCATCCTCTTCAGTGCGTTGCTGGTGTTGCGCTGGCGTCAGCTGCGCAACGAGGATGCGGTGGCGGAACTGAGAGAGGAAATTGCGTAAGCTATGTTTTACCTGATGATGGGTTTTGCAGCGGTCTGGCTGCTTGTCACGCTCTATCTTGTCTATCTCGGCGTGCGCCAACGCCAGCTCGATGCAGAAATGCGCGCGCTGCGCGAGGAGCTTGAAACCGCCAATCGCAAACGAACGTAATGTAACTTAGCGGCTACGTGCGCATCTAAATGGGTGAGATGTCTCGCGACGAGGCGTCTTTACAGATCGGGTAGAGCATCGTTGCTCTGGGTAAAGCAGGGTTTATCGTTTGACTTCGCCCTGCTCGGTGAAAATGCAGGGAACTGCGTCGCTTCCGAAGACAATGAAAGGCCGGAGCCGGGAAAGCGCAAGGTTCATACGAGAATACGCAAGGTGCAAGCAGTATGGCTGAGACGCTAAAAACGAACCCTCTAGACAGATCTGCAGTTGCTGTCCGAGGACAGCCTGCCCCACAGAGAAGCGACGGCGCCGCGCGCTGGGGCGTCTTCTTGCACGCGTTCTTTTTTGTGCTCGGCTTCACCCTCATTTTCACCTTGTTAGGTTCTGCAGCGGGGTTGCTCGGCCGCAGCCTCAACCCGTACATGCCCGTGATTCAGAAGTTTGGCGCCATTCTGCTCCTGATCTTCGGCTTGACGACGCTCGGCGTCTTTCGCTGGCTCGTGAACGTCCTCGAGCGGCGCGTCGATGTGAGGCAGAACCCCGCTGCCGAGGCGCTTGCGTCGCTGTTGAACTTTCCCAATCAGCTGCTCTACACCGAAAAACGCGTCGCCGATATGCACCAGGTCAACCGGCGCTGGGGCTACCTGAGCAGCGCGTTGATGGGGGTCACTTTCGCTGCAGGCTGGGTGCCCTGCATCGGCCCGATCCTGGCCAGCATCCTCTTCCTGGCCGGCAACAGCCAGACTGCGCTGCAAGGCGCCGGCCTCCTGCTGATCTACAGTCTGGGGCTCGGGATTCCCTTCCTGCTCACCGGCCTGATGTTCAGCAGCATGACGCGCTGGCTGCGCAGCCTCAATCGCCATCTCGGCATCGTCAGCATCGTCAGCGGCCTTTTCATGCTCTACGTAGCCTATCTGCTCTGGACGGACAGCCTGGCGTTGCTCACGACCCGCTTCATGGCGCTCAACGAGTTCGTCTTCCAGGCGGAGGAGCAGGTCTCTGCGGTTCTTGCCGGCGGCGTGCTCATCGGCGCCGGCGCAACCACGGAGATCGTCCTTGCATTTGGCGCCGGTTTGATCAGCTTCCTCAGCCCATGCGTTCTGCCGCTCGTGCCCGCCTATATCGGCTATCTTAGCGGTACAGCGGTCGGCGCACGGCCACAGCGATAGATGAAGATGCGAGTTATCTTATACAGCAAACCCGACTGTCCGTTGTGCGATGAACTGAAGGAAGATCTGCGCACATTTCAGCAAGACCTGCGTTTTGAGCTGGTCGAGCGCAACATTTTAGAACATCCGGATGACTTTGCACACTATCGCTATTGGGTCCCGGTGCTGGAGATCGAGGGAGGCCCGTTACTCTATCCACCGCACGATCCAGGCGTTGTGTGGCAGGCGCTCTCCGCTGCCTCCAGGCGAAAGACATGACGATTGAACCCAGAACCGACCGGAGACCCGGCGCGGGCGAGCCAAAGCTAACCCGCTACGCCAACGATCTGATCATCGGCGTGGCGCGTCACTGGTTGGCCATCTTCAATGCGGTGTGGGCCGTCTATCTCTTCACGCCCTTCCTCGCTCCGATTTTCATGCAGATCGGTTGGACGGGGGCGGCCGGCGTCATCTACGCCATCTACTCGATGCTCTGCCATCAGCTTCCCGATCACAGCTACTTTCTCTTCGGCCCGACGCTGATTCCGCAGGCGCCGGAACTGATTGCAGGCGGCATGCCGATCACCGACTCGTTGTTGATCGAACGCTCGTTTATCGGCAGCCCTGAGGTGGGCTGGAAGGTGGCGCTCTGCCAGCGCGACGTCGCCATTTACTCCGGCGTGCTCCTCGCCGGCCTGAGCTATGCCTTTTTGCGGCGAAACGCCCGCCCTCTGCCCTTCAAACTCTTCGTGTTGCTGGCGCTGCCGATTGCGATCGACGGCGGCACGCAACTGTTCGGCTTGCGCGAGAGCAACTGGCTCCTGCGCACGCTCACCGGCGCCCTCTTCGGCGCTGCAGCGGTCTATCTGGCCTATCCTTACGTGCAAGACGCCATGCAGGAAGTGCTGGAGACGGAGCTGCTGCGCCGCGCAAGTTTCCGCGTGCCCGCCGCCGCAAGCGGAGCCGGACAGCCGCCGGACACCCATCCATAGATCGTTTCAACTCCTTCAAGATTCGACAAACTCGGCCGCAGGATTTATACTATAAGCTTGTTAATTCGTGGCCCGGTTTG
>CALFWA010000218.1 GCA_937928035.1 uncultured Caldilinea sp.
GATGGCGACACCCGCCCGGCGAAACCCTTCCAGCGCCGCGCGCGCTTCCGGACGCAGCTCATCCACAAAGACAAGCAGGGCAAGCGGCGTCAGGCGAGGCGGCAGCCGAGGCTCCCCGGCCTCGCCGAAGGTCAGCAGGGCTTCTTCCGCGGCGGCGAAGAGCAACACCCGATGACCGGCAAGCGCCCATACGTGCGCTTCACTCTGCCACGCGTCGTCCGAATGATCCAACGCCGGCTGCAATATCTCCGGCGCGCCGAGGATGTAGGTTCCTCGCACAGAAGGCGCATCGAAGGTTAGCCCGCTCCATTTATGGGCGGAGGAAAAGGGGACGACTGCGCAAGGCGCCGCCGCCTCGCCTTCGCAGGCGGCGGCGATCGCTTTCGTAGTGGCGTTGGCAGCGCCAAGGCTGCGCACATAGGTTCCTAGCAAGCGTCGCACTTCTCCCTCGCGATGGCCGCGCAGCGGTTCGATGCGCTTCAAATGCATGCGATTCGTGGTGAGGGTGCCGGTTTTGTCCAGGCAGAGCACATCGACGTGACAGAGGGACTCTACGGCGTTCGCCTGTTGCACCAGCGCCCCCTTGTCGGCGATGCGCACCGCACCCAGCGCATAGGCGACCACGATCATCAGAAAGAGGCTGGCCGGCGCCAGGCCAAAGACTACAGAGGCCGCCTGTATGCTCTGCAGAAGCGGCGCATTGCGCATGATGAGGAAGTTGGCGGCGATGGCCACGCCAAAATAGAGGACCAGCACCAGCAGGATGCGCACGAAGAGGTTCACCTCGCGTTGGAGCGGCGTCAACTCGCGGGTAAATTGCCGCGCGCTCGCGGCCAGCTTGTTGACGAAGCTCTCCAGCCCCACCTTTTGCACCTCGTAGAGCGCCTCGCCGCTCAACACAAAACTGCCGGAGTAAACGGGATCGCCCGTCTGTTTGGGAACCGGGTTGGACTCGCCGGTGAGGAGCGACTCGTCAAATTCCGCCACGCCGCCGCCCACGATCACGCCGTCGGCGACCACCTGATCGCCCGGACCCGCTGCCAGAATGTCGCCGAGCACAACCTCCGCCGGGTCGACTTCACGGATGACGCCTTCTCGGATCACCCTGGCCCTGGGCCGCGTTAAGAGCGCAATGGCATCGAGCTTGCGCTTGGCGCGCACCTCCTGCACCGTGGCGATCACGGCGTTGAGGAGGGCAATGGCGCCGGTGAAGAGCGCGTCGCGCGGGCTGCCCAGGATCAACAAGGCCCCCGCCAGCGAGAGGAGCACGATGTTGAAGAAGGTAAGAAGATTCTCGCGGACAATCTGAAAATAGGTGCGACCGGTCTTGACCTGGGCTTCATTGCCCAGACCCTGTTGACGCCGACGCTGCGCTTCTTCTTCGCTCAGACCTTGAACAGTAGAGGCGATGGTTTCAGTCATGATGACCGGACAAAGTGCGACAAGGTGTGCGTCTTCCAGAATTCTGTTGATTTCCAGACTGGCGCAGGATGTTCGCCGTCGTCTTCCAGGAAGCCCGAAGCTTCCCGGAAGATGATTGCTCAACCTGGATGTTGCTCAGCAGCTGAAAGCGCTTCGGCTGAAAGCACCTCAAAACTGTGCGTGATTTTGGCGACCGCGCGGATCGTGGCTGCCACCGAGCAGTACTTCTCCTCAGAGAGCTTGATGGCCCGTTCGACCTTGGCCGGGTCTAGATTGCATCCGGAGACCTTGTAATGGAGATGAATAGCGGTGAATGCGTAGGGCGGCTCCGACGCTTGCTGCGCGTCCGCCGTGATGTGCAGATCGGTCAGGTTCTGACGCTGCCGCCGCAAGATGGTCACTACGTCGTAGGCTGAGCAAGAACAGAGCGCCATCACCAGCAGGTCCGACGGTTTGACGCCCTTCCATTCCACCCACTCCGGATCGTCTTCCTTGGGCCAGGAGCCGGTCACCACCATGTGTCCGAAACTGTCGCGCGCGATGAACATCGTGCTGTCATGCCCGGCCCAATGCAATGCAATTTTCCCCATGCAATACACTCCCTATAAACCTTTGCCCCTATAAACCTTTGCCCCTATAAACCTTTGATCGTCATTCCGCCGTCCACCACCAGGTTGACGCCGGTGATGTACGACGCTTTGTCCATGGCCAAAAACGCAATGGCGGCGGCCACCTCTTCTGCGTCGGCGATGCGCGCCAGCGGCGTGCGCTTTAGAATGCGCTCGAGTCGCTCCGGGTCGCGCAACACGGGCGAGGCCAGCGGCGTCTCGGTGTACCAGGGCGAGACCGCGTTGACGCGAATGCCGTCCTTCGCCCATTCGCCCGCCAGGTTGCGCGTCATCTGCAGCATCGCCGCTTTGGTCGCCCCATAGGGCGAGCCGCTGCCAACGTCGAGCATGCCCGCCACCGAGGCGACGTTGATAACGGCTGCGCCCTTGCCGCGGCGGAGCAGCGGATAGAGCGCACGCGTCAGCTCGTAGGCGCTCGTGAAATTGACGGCGAAAAGATGCGTCACCTCCTCGACGGTGTACTCCACCGTCGGGCGGCGGATGTTCGTGCCGGCGTTGTTCACGAGCACATCCAGGCCCTCCCAACGGGAGCGCACGGCCGCGATGACAGCTTGCCTGCCCGCCTCGCTGCTCACATCTGCCTGCACGCCTGCGATCGGAAAGCCGGCGTCGCGGCGTTCTTCGACTACTCTCTCCAGCACTTCCCGCCCGCGCGCTGCGATCAAGACTTCGGCGCCCAGCGCCAAGAACTCATCGACTGTCGCCAGCCCAATGCCCTTACTGCCGCCGGTAATCAGCGCGCGTTTGCCCGCCAACGTCCAGGGTTTCATGCGTCAACAATCCTTTATGTTCGATCAACCATTGCACAGATTCATAAACTGCCTGCAGCGAGGAGTAGCGCGGTTGATAGCGCAACAGCCGTTGCGCCTTCTCAATGCTACAGTTGGGGCTGTGGGCGATGTGATCCCACGTGGCCTGCGCCTCCTCCTCGCTGACGGTAGCGCGCCACACTTCCCACGGCAGAAAGCGCAGCTTTGCTTCTTGCCCGAACCAGCCTGCTACAGCCTCGGCGTAGCCGCGCAGCGTCACCGCTGCCGGCGAAACGACGTGGAAGCTCTCGCCGACGGCGACGCTCCAGTGCGCCAGCGCCTGCATGAACGCCTGCGCCACGTCGTCGGCGTGAACATGGTGCACCGTCTCCAGGCCGAGATTGGGCAGCGCCAGCTCTTCCCCGCGCGCTAGGGTGACAAAAACTTGGGGGTTGAAGTGTCCGGCGGGATTCAACGGCGCCCACCCTGGCCCGACGATGTGGCCGGGATGCAGCACGGTAGCCGGAAAGTCTCCGCGCTGCGCCTCGGCGAGCAAATAGGCTTCGATGGCCGCCTTTTGGACGCCGTATTCGCCAAAGGGCCGCCGCGGCTGCGTCTCCACCGTCGGCACGACGACGCTGGGGCCGTGCACCCAGATCGTGCCGCAGTGCAGAAAGCAGCGCACCGCGCCGCGCAGCGCCTCGACGAGCTGCTGCGCGCTGGCGAGCGTGAAACAGATCATGTCGATCACGGCGTCGGGACGCAGCGCAGCGATCTGTGCACCAAACGTCCCTTCCGCTTCGGCTGCGCTGCGGTCGATGACGACCGAGCGCACCTGCCGCCACGCGCCATGGGGCTGGTAAGGCGCTCGTTGCCGACGGCTGACGTTGATGACTTCATGACCGGCTTCGACCAGGCGCGGAACCAGATAGGTGCCTACGTGGCCGCTGCCGCCGATGATGACGACGCGCATTGCAGGGTCTCCTCATGAGATTTTCTTAAAATTGTGTTTCATTCAGTCGCAGAGGGAGCTCCAAAAGATTTTCAAAACCGCCCTCCGCGGCTCGATACACCAATAGCATAACACCGTCGGCGCCGTTCGGCATAGGCACGCGCAAGGCATCCGAAACCGGCGCCCCCGGCCTCAGTTCGACCAGCCCCTGCACCGGCGCCGATGCGTCGCGTTGAATTACACCGCCGGTGGTGGAATCGGGGATGAAGGCGCCGTTCGCCGTCGGGCGCAGGCTGACGCCCAACCCCGGCGGCCACGTCGCATCGATGCGCCAGACGAGCGTGACGTCGACGGCGGGCGCCGCTTGCATCACCGGCGCGCCGGTCGGCGCTCTGGCGACGCTGTACCCGACCAACACAACGCCGTCGACAATTTCGACTTCGAGCGCCGCCGGAATATCCGACGTCTGCTCGACGTCGCCGAGCGCCAGCCAGTCCGGACCGAAGGCCGTGCGCAGCGGCCTCACATCGGCGGGCAATTCTTCGAGCAAGGCAGCGGCGGCGTCGCGTGTGCTGAAGACGAGGCCGCCATTGCGCAACGCTTCGCCCGCCTCAACGCTGCTCACGACGCGCAGGTCCGAACGCAGCCCCCAGATGCGGATCAAATAGTCCAGGGCCAGGGCGTCGTCGACGGCGGCGAAGAGGCCGACGCCTTGCGGCAGCGGCTGATCGAGCAGCACCGCTGCGCGGTCGAGCGCCGTGTCCTCCGGGCGGTTGCGGCTGTTGGCTTCCGGCCAGGAGGCGTCGAATCGCCATGCAATGGCGACGAGGAGCAGCGCCGGCAGTGCATAGCTCAGCCCGCGCTTGTGCACCGCACCGTGCGTCTCCAGGTGGTCGAATGCCGCTGCTGCGCCGACCAAGACCAGCGGATAGGCGGGCAGGATCACCTGATACCAGTTGCCGCAGCGATACATCCAGTTGAAGACCAGATAGATGGCGAGCGTCCCGTAGAAAAGAAACGCCAACTTGCGGTCGAACAGAGCCACGCCGAACAGCCCGATGAGCAGCAAGGGGACGCTCAGCTCGCGCCAGATCAGCTCTGGGAAGCCGCCACCGAAGAAGGCGCAGGTCGGCTGAAAGCCCCAGAGCAACTCTTCGCGGCCTTGCGCCGTGCTGACGAAGCTCCAAAACCAGTCGTTTGCGTTGCTCCACTCGCCGGCGCCCCACCATTCCGGATGCGCCGCCCCTCGCAAATAGACATATGCGTAGCTAACCAGCGGCAGAAATGCAGCCGCTACGCACGCCAACACGAGTCGTCCGTTGCGCAGCACCTGCGGACGCTCCCACAGGATGGCGATCGCCAATGGAGGTACGATGAAGGCGACGGTCAACATGTGCGCCAGCGAAAGGCCACAGAGAAAGGCGAGAAGGACGAGAAGACGAGAGGAGTGAGAGAAGAAAGAGGGAGAAGAGCAGGCGCCAGCCTCCTGCTTCCCGCCGCTCGCCTCCCGCCAACGCAAATATACATACACAATCGCTAGCGTCTGGGCGATGGCGCTGGCGTACTGCTCGCTTGTGGTGGCGTAGTACCAGAAAAAGTAGGTGACGGCGTAAAATGCGCACAGCAGCCAGGCCAGCGGCCAGTTGCCGACCGGGTGGCGAGGCGAACGCGTGATGCGATTGAGAACGGCGTAGAGCAGTCCCAGCGCAAGCAGCGCCCACAAGGTGCTGTAGCCGGAAAGAATCGGAATCGGGTTAGGCGTTGAATTGCCTGCCGCCTGGAGGGCGCTGCGAATAGTATGAAACCAGAGCCAGCCACCCATCGTGTACAGCGGATAGCCCGGCGCGTTGCCCGGCCTCGCCTCCACCTGCGCATAGTGATGCGTGATCAGATCGCCGCCGTGCAGTTCATACGGCTGCAGACCGTTGTCCAGCGTGAAGCCGTACAGCAGCAGCGCCAGGGCCAGCAGGACGGCGCCGCCGAGGTTGCGACGACGGAGTGCTTGGCGAAGCTCTGGTTGTGCGCGTGGCGTTGCGACGCGTTGCATTCGAATTCTCCCACCTCTTTCGTGATGCATAGATTTGGCGATGCGTAGGCGTTGCTCGTAGCTGCGCGTTTTTGATCCCCAAAACCCGGCGACTTATCGAGAACGTGCGGCTCCCAATCGCACCTGGTGTTGTGAAAGGCGCTCAGGCAAGGTCGTCGCCTTCAGCCAGACTCCGCCGGCTACTGGTTGAACCTGCGGCTACGGTCTGAACCTGCGGCTA
>CALFWA010000219.1 GCA_937928035.1 uncultured Caldilinea sp.
CCTGCCGCGCATGCAGCGCCATGTGGCCGCGCTGGATGCCCTCGGTCGCCAGGGCGCGGATGGCGGCCAGATTTTGCGCCAGCCCGACGGCGACCATGATTTCAGCCAGCTCCCTTGCGCTGGAGACGCCGAGAATTTTCAGCGCCACCTGCGCCGTCGGATGTGCGCGCGTGGCGCCGCCCACAATGCCGACGGCCAGCGGCATCTCCAACCGACCATAGAGCGCCAGCTTTCGCTGCGCACCTTCAGTTTGCCCGCCTGACGCAGGATTGTCAGTAATCACCCTCCACTCGGTGAGGGCGCGATATTGGCCGTCGCGGGCGGCGTAGGCGTGGGCGCCCGCCTCGATGGCGCGCCAGTCGTTGCCGGTGGCGATGGCGACGGCGTCGATGCCGTTGAGGATGCCTTTGTTGTGCGTGGCGGCGCGGTAGGGGTCGGCCAGCGCAAAGGCGTTGGCGTGCACGATGCCTGCGATCACCTCTTCGCCGGACGCATGGATCGAGCTGAAAGTCTCTGCGGGGATGGTCACCTCCGCCCAAGCGCGACGCCGGTCGCTCAGATTGCTGAGGATGCGCAGCAGCGCACGGCCGCCGGTGAGGCGCTCCAGCAGCGGGGCGATCGCCTCCGCCGCCGTGTTGACGGCATTGGCGCCCATGGCGTCGAGCGCATCGAAGAGCAGATGCACGATCAGCATCGGCTCGGTGAAGGTTTCCGGCAAAAAGCGCACCTCGATGTCAATCGGTCCGCCGCCGCGCGCCGCAATCGTCGGGCTGGTGTTGGCGACGGCGAGCAGATCGGCTTTGGCGGCCAGGATGTTGGCGCGCGCCTGCTCGAAGTCGGCGACGCCCAGGAGCTGCACCTGCGCAATCATGATCGAGCGCGTGCTGCCGGTGCGAAAGCCGCCGCCGCTGCGCGCCAGCTTGGCGGCGTAGCTCACGCCCGCCACCACGGATGGCTCTTCGACCACCATCGGCACGAGCACCTCGCGGCCGTTGATGATAAAGTTGGCGCCGATGCCCAACGGCAGATTGTAGACGCCGATCACGTTTTCGATCATCTTGTCGGCCTGCGCCGCCGAAAGGCCGCTGTGCAGCGCGCTGACCTCCTCGGCGCTTAGATTCGCCCATTGGGCGATGATGCTCGTGCGCTCGGCGACGCTCTTCTGGTAGAACCCGCTCAGGCGCGAGGTGCGGACGGATGGGAATTGGTCAGCCATGCTGGATTCTCAACCTCATGTGCGACGAATCTCTTCAATCGACCGCTTCGGCGTCGAGCAGCCCTTCCAGCAGCCGCACGGTCATGACGCCGGCCGCCAGGTCAACGTTGAGCACGACCTCCGGGATGGCGGGCAGCAGAATTTCGCGCTCTGCTCCCGGCTCGCCATGCACAACATAGACGTCATTGGCGCCGGTGACCAGGACATCGACCAGCTCGCCTAGCCGCGCGCCGCTCTCTTCCCGCACTTCCAGACCGATCAAGTCGTGAATCCAGTAGGCGCCTTCCTCCAACTCGGCGGCATCCTCTTCGGCGACGAAGAGCCAGAGGCCGCGCAGCTGCTCCGCCGCCATGCGGTCTGTAACTCCTTCAAATCGAATCAATAGAAACTTTTTATGGGGACGCACACTGGCGATCTTGACTTCAGCCAGGTCGTCGCCCAAGCGCAGACGTTCGCCGGGCGCAAAGCGTTCAGGGAAATCGGTGTAGGATTCCAGCTTGACTTCCCCGCGCAGGCCATGCACGCCGACGATATGCCCAACCGCCAGAAAACCATCCGGCACAAAGACCTCCTGATTGTAGACGCGGTAGGTCCGACCGCGGCGCTGCGGCGAACGCTTCGGGGGCGTGGAGCGAATGAATTCGGACATGAAGTTTTTCTTCACCGTTCAAAAATTATCAACCAATTCCGCAATATGGACGAAAAAGGGGCTGCCGGCGGCAGCCCTGGCATGGATTTCAACCGACAACCGGAGCGCATCGCCGGTCGCCTATTCCACCTTTCGCCCAAAATGTCTGCACCAAAACGCCTGTATTTAAGCGCCTGCGGTCGACAGCAGCCGAGAAAGACGCCGCCTGCCTAGGCATCCGGCCGTAACCAGGCGTCAGTCGATTTCGAGCAGCACCGGCTTGCGGTGGTGGCGCGCCGCCACCTCCAGCAGCGCGCGCATGGCATTGGCGACGCGTCCATTGCGACCAACGACGCGACCGACGTCCTGTTGCGCTACGCGCAGCTTGATGATCGTCTCGCGCCGCGTCTCCTTGGTGTAGACGCGCACGCAGTCGGGCTGTTCAACCAGCGACTCGGCAAGATAGCGGATCAGTTCTTCCATAGTCAAGTCTTCGTATTCAGGCCGACGCAGTTTCCGCCGCAGCCTCGCTAGCCGAGGGCTGGGGAATCGGCTTGCCCTTCTCGTCGATCAGATTGTGGCGGCGCAGGATGCGAAAGACGCCGTCGCTGGGCTGTGCGCCCTGCCTAAGCCAGTAGACGGCGCGCTCCATCTTCAGCTCGACCGTCTCTGGGTTGGTGTGCGGATTGTAAGTGCCGATGCTTTCGATAAAGCGTCCATCGCGAGGGGAGCGCTTATCGGCCACCACAATGCGGTAGAACGGCATCTTCTTGGCGCCCATGCGGCGCAACCGAATTCGGATCATAATTGTGTGCTCTCCTTGGCAATCAGTTCCTGTCGCAATCTATTGTTCAATTCTCAGACTAATTTCGATTGATTGTGCAAATGGCCGCCCCTCTCCATCTTTCCAAATAGAGGAATGCACGCAGGACGGAGCGTGAATTTGGAAGATGAATCGAAGTCGGGCCATACTCCAACGCTTCCGGTGCAGCGACTCAATTCACGAGCGCCCTCCGAAGAGATCGCTCAAACCGGGAGGGAAAAAGCCGCCGCGTTGGCCGGGAAGGCTGCGACCCTTTTTCCCTTTATTCTTCTTGCCTCCGCCCATGAGGCCCAGTTGTTTCATCATTTTCTGCATTTCGCGGAATTGTTTCACCAGCATGTTGACATCCTGGACGGTGGTTCCGCTGCCTGCGGCGATGCGCCGACGCCGGCTGGCGTTGAGGATGTCCGGATTGCGGCGCTCCTGAAGCGTCATGCTGTTGATGATCGCCTCGGTCTTTTTCAGGCTATCCTGCGCCATCATCGGGTCGATCTCTTTGGCGAAGCGATTCATGCCCGGAATCATGGCGAGGATGTCGGTCAACGGGCCGAGCCGCTTGACCTGTTTGAGCTGCTCCAGAAAGTCCTCGAAGTCGAACTGTCCTTCGACCAAGCGCTTTTCCATGGCCGCCGCCGTCTCGGCGTTGATGGTTTCCTGGGCACGTTCGATCAAGGTGAGGACGTCGCCCATGCCCAGGATGCGGCCTGCCAACCGCTCCGGATCAAAGGGTTCCAGGTCCGGCAGTTTTTCGCCGGTGCCCAGGAACTTGATCGGCACGCCGGTGACCTGGCGCACGCTCAACGCTGCGCCGCCGCGGGCGTCGCCGTCAATCTTGGTCATGATCAGGCCGGTCAGCGGCACGCGGGCGTTGAAGCCTTCGGCGACGTTGACCGCCTCCTGGCCGGTCATGGCGTCGACGACAAGCAGAATATCGGCGGGGCGCGTCACCAGGCGCACCTGCTCCAGCTCTTGCATCAGCGCCTCGTCGATCTGTAGGCGACCGGCGGTGTCGATGATGACAACGTTGTAGGCTTTTTCGCGCGCTAGCTTGAGGGCGTCCTTGGCGATCGTCGAGGCGGGCGTCTGCACGCCTGCGCTGTAGACGGGGACGTCGATCTGCGCGCCCAGTACCTCGAGCTGTTTGATGGCCGCCGGTCGATAGATGTCGGCGGCGACCAGCAGCGGCCGCTGGCCGTTCTTTTTGAGACGCAGCGCCAGCTTGGCTGCCATTGTCGTCTTGCCGGCGCCTTGCAGGCCAACCAGCATGATCACATGGGGCGGCGGCCCCGATGTGTTCAGCGGCGCCGGTTTGCCGAGCAGCTCGATCAGCTCCTCGTGCACGATCTTGACGACCTGCTGCGCCGGCGTCAGGCTCTGCATCACCTCGGCGCCCACCGCGCGCGCCTTGACGCGTTCGACGAACTCCTTGACCACCTTATAGTTGACGTCCGCCTCCAACAACGCCAGCCGCACTTCGCGCATGGCGGCGTTGACGTCCGCTTCGGACAACTTGCCTTTGGTGGCCAGCTTATCGAAAATGCTCTGCAGTTTATCGGTTAAACTTTCGAACACGACGGCTCTTTTCGCTCACAACTCGGTCGTTGCAATTTGCAGTGCGCTGAGCTTCCTCTGTGCAAGTGTGCACTGTGCATGTCATGCAAAATACACCATATTGTACCGACAAGATAAGGGCTGGTCAAACTTTTCCGGCTGCGCTGTTCAATTCATGTCCAAAGGCGTTTTCATTTCACCAGGCGCAGGCCAAGGCGGGCGGCCAGCGCCCTCGCCTGCTCGATTTCCTCCGCCCTCAGCGGGTTGGCCGGCGCCCCGCGCAGCGAAGCAGGGGGCAAGTACTGCGTCAACAGGCTGACCTCCAGCGCAGGCCGCCTGGCCAGCCAGGACAGCGCCGGCGCAGTGCAGCAGTCGAAGTGCCCCGGCATCAGTAGATGGCGCACGATCACGCGGCTCCCCCGTCTCAACACGCGATCGATGCAATGCGTCACCACGCGCCAGTAGTCCGGCATGCCGCCCAGCGCCTCGCCGCAGCTTTGCGGGCCGCTCGCCGGGCCGAATTTCAGGTCGGGCAGATAGATGTCAATCCAGCCGTCAAGCAGGTCGAGCGCCTCGTCGGTCAGATAGAAATTGCTGTTGAAGACGGCGGGAACGGTGCGACGCTCTCCAAGCAGCGCCAGCGTCTCTGCGATCAAAGGGATGTGCGGTGCGGGATCGCCGCCGATGAAACAAACGGAGCGGGCGCCTTCGGCCTGACGCTGCACAATGCGCTGCGCCAGCATCTCTGCGCTCACGGGGACGCCGTAGGTGGGGCGAAAGGCGAAACGGGCGGCGATGCAAAAAGTGCACTGCGCCGTGCAGCCGCTGAAGAGGATGGCGTGCGCCGGTCGCAGCGGCTCCTCTTCGCCCCAATGCATCATCTCGCTGGCGATGTAGCTGACCGTCCCCACGCGACAGACGCCGTCGGCGGCGCTGCGCAACGTGCCGCAGTGAAATGGGCAAAGATGGCAATCCGCCAGATGCGCCGCCCCTCGGGTGAAAGCGTTCATATTCCCAACAGATTGCGCAGCCGTTCGAGCGCGCTGAAACGATGGATGTGTACCACGCGATTGCCTGCGGAGCGACGCTCGACCACGACGACTGCCAGGGCTTTCATCGCTCCATCCCCTATGTAAATATCGTAGCGACGATTGCTGACCACCCGCCAGCGATAGGAATGAATCAACTTATTCACCTCTGACGCAGGCGGCCAGGCGAGTGCATGGCGCTCCACCAGCCTGCCTTCAACCTCGGCTGCAGCGCAGGTGGCGCACATCCCTGCAGAGTTGACGCACGCGCTGCAATATTCCTGACCACACTGGACGCAGCCTGCAACGTGCGCAGGACAGTGGGAAGCGCCGCAGATGGCGCAGGTGGGGTTACAGCGCGGGCAAACCAGGCTCTGACAGACATGGCACTGCTCCAGGTCGCGCATGCAGACCCGATGACCGCATCCCGCCATGCGCAAGCTGTGCTCGGCGCAAACGTGGCGGTTGCAGACGACGCAACGTCCTACGCACTCGCGACATTCGCTGCGACCACAGGCGTCGCACGTCGCAACTTCGTGCGTCAATGCGTGGCAGCCCGGGCACTCCTGCAGACATTCATGGCAGTAGGGGCGACGGTCGAGGGGATCGAGCTGATAGTAGCCGGGGCCAACCACCCGGCCACAGCTTGCGCAGGTCGCTAGGCAGGTCTGGCAGAAGCGCTGCCCACTAACAGTGCACACCCCCATCTGCGTAGTGAACTGTTGACAGCCTGGGCACCGGACTGCGCAGCGAGGGCAGATCAGCCGCTGTTGACCTTGCGCATCCGCCACGCAGTCGGCGCGCAGATGGCTCTTGCACTGCCGCACGCCGCACTCTGCGCATTCGGTCTGACAGGCGTGACAGACTTCATCGCCGCAGATGGGGCAGGCGCTGAGGTGATGGCGGCAAGCGCGTTCACCGCAAGCCCAACACATGCGCCCGCAATGCTCACAGTTCTGATCGCTGCAGACCGGACAAGGGGCCAGGCCGCAGCTTGTGCAGAACAGTTCGTTGCATCCTGCGCAGATCGACAGACAGCCTTCGCAGGTCAGATGGCCATGATGGTCAAGCGTCAGCGTGGCTGTTTCTGCGCCGCAGGCCTGGCAAAGAGGACGCCGCAGCGCGCCGCTGTAGCGATCCTGCTCGACCATGACCGTTTTTTCATGCGCGCCGTTGCTGACGGTGATTTCGGCGACGGCGACCGGAATCTCGATCACTCTGTAGGCGATCAACTCTACATCGACATACAGCCGATGATTTTCGAGCTCCTCCGCGATCTTGCGCTGCAGGTCGGCTTCCAATGCTCGACGTCGTTCACCCTCCGGGTCGCGCACCGACGACGCCTCTTCGATCTGCTGCTGATAGTAGGTGAGCAGCCGATTGAGGGCTTTGTAGAGGCGCGGCAGAATTTCCGCCTCATACTCGACGCAGCGCACGTCGGCGTGATAGACGGCGTACGTGCGTGCACGCTCGGCCAACCGAACGAGCTGGGGCAGCGCCGGCAATCGGATCGGAGCGGCCTCGCCCGCTGCATCGCCTTCCATCGACGCAGCTTCGGCATCGTGCAGCAGCCGATCCCAATCGACGGCGTCGTTCTGGCGTCCACTTGCGGCTTTCGCTTCATTATCTCCCCGCAAAAGGAGACGCCCTTCTTCGTCCATCCAGGTCGTGTAGATTTCCTGGCGCTTGTCGTCGGCGCGATAGGTGATGCGCCATGTAAAAGCGAAGAGCAGGCGCATCCGCTCCTGAAGCCGCAGACGGGTGATGCTGGCATTGGTGGGGCGGACGGAGGACATCAGCGCCTGGCCGTCTGCGTAGCGCACCGGCGCGCGCTGCACGGCGACTGCGCTTTTCTGCTCCAGATAGGCCATCATGCGGTCAAAGACGCGGCTGCCGGGCGCCACCAGCTCCACGCCTTCTCCGGCTTCGGCCAGGTGGCTGGCGCAAAACGCCAGGCGGAGCGAAGCGGCGCCGAAATGCTCGCGCAGTTCCGAGGGAAGTTCAACCAGGAGCAATTGGGGATTCGGGTTGCGTCGTTTGCTGCGTGCACTTCGCAACGGTTGGGCGTGGACGCTCGCTCCAAAACAGGAGAAAAACGCCTCTGTAAATTCCATCAGTGCACCGTCGGTCTGCACCGACCCGGCGTCACCTATTGCAGTTTTCATCACCCGCATTATACGCGGCGGAGTGTGCACCCAAAAGTGCAAAAGTTTCTGTTTATGCAAAGTTATGCTACACTGACAAGACGGTTGCGTGGAGGCAGAAGGGGTTTGTCTCAACCGGCTGGTCGATGGAGTGCATGGAACAGGAGAGTGAGTGGGATGCAAGAAGAAGTGCAACGGTATCTATTGGCTCTCGATTTTGAAGAGAACGCCTCTGAGAACACAATTGCGGCCTACCGCAACGATCTCAGTCAGTTGCTCACTTTCCTGATGCAATATCAATCGGTGGACGGAGAACGCATCGAGAGCTGGAGGCAGGTGACGCCCCGCGTGATGCAGGAATATGTCTTCCACCTGCGCGCGCGCGATTATGCGTCCTCCACTGTGGCGCGCAAAGTAGCGGCCATCAAGAGTTTTTTCGAGTATCTGCATTCGCATGGGATGATCGAGAACGATCCGGCGGCGCTGTTGGAATCGCCCAAGGTCAAGAAACACGTGCCTCACACGATTTCATCCGAGGATGTGGAACGGCTGTTGGCTGCACCGAGGCGTTATGAGACGGCGCAGGCGATTCGCGACAGCGCCCTGCTGGAGACGCTCTACGCCACCGGCATGCGCGTCACCGAGCTGGTGAATCTCAACATCTCCGACCTCGACCTGGAAACGGGCCAGCTCATTTGCAGCGCCAACAACAAGCGTCGCCGCGTCGCTTATCTCAACAACAGCGCCCGCGAGACATTGCGCCGGTATATAGCGCAAGGACGCCCGGCTTTGCTGATCCGCAACGACGAACCTGCACTCTTTCTCAACCACCGCGGCCAGCGATTGACTCGACAAGGACTCTGGCTGATCATCAAACGCTATGTGGCCGAAGTCGGCATCGCAGGGCAGGTGACGCCCCACACGTTGCGCCACAGCTTCGCCGCCCATCTCCTCAGCACCGGCGCCGGCCTGCGCGAGGTGCAGGAGCGCCTCGGGCATGCCAGCCTGAGCACGACGCAGGTCTATAAACAGATGGCGGACGAGAGCGCGGCGGAGATCGTGATCGACGGCAAGCCGTTGACGCGCCATGAAGATTGATCTTTCCGGCCGCATTGCGATCGTAACCGGCGCCAGCCGCCGCGCTGGCATCGGCGCCGCCATCGCCCGCAAGCTGGCGGGCGCCGGCGCAGATCTCCTGATCACGTATTTTTTGCCCTACGATCGACGCACCTACGGAGAGCCGATGGAAGGCGAAGTGGAGCAGCTGCTGGGCGAGCTGCGGGCTCTGGGCGTGCGCGCCTATGGCCTAGAGGCCAATCTCAGCCAACCTGAGGTTCCGCGCCACATCTTCGACGCCGTGCATAGCTTGTTGGGCGCACCGTCGATCCTGATTAACAACGCATGTCATTCGGAGCCGGGAGGCATCGAGCAACTCGACGCACCGCAGCTGGACCGCCATTATGCCGTCAACGTGCGCGGCGCGCTGCTGATGTGCCAGGAGTTTCTCCGTCGCTGGCGCGGCGTGCGCGGGGGCCGCATCATCAGCCTCACCTCCGGACAGTGCGCCGGGCCGATGCCGGGGGAGCTGGCGTATGCGGTTACAAAAGCCGCCATCGACGCCATGACCATCACGCTGGCTGCAGAAGTCGCCGGCCGCGGGGTGACGGTCAACGCCGTCGATCCCGGACCGACCGACACCGGCTGGATGAACGATGCGCTGCGCGAGGCCATCGCCGCCAAAAGCTATCTGGGGCGCGTCGGCCTTCCCGACGACGCCGCCAACCTGGTCTGTTTTCTCGCCTCCGATCAAGGAGAATGGATCACCGGGCAGATCATTCGTTCGCGCGGCGGCGTTTAGCAATCGATAGGGTCTTATGACGCCATCCTCACCTGATTTTGACGACGCCGAGCTGCGACCAGGTCAGGAGCCGCTTACGCCGGAAGAAAAAGAACGGCTTCTGGCGCGCGCGCGCAGCGAGGGACGTACGCTGACATCAGAGGAGCTATATGCGATTTTCGGGCCGTCGCCGGAGCCCGCCACCCCTACGCCAAGCTACGACCCTGTCCCGGCAATGGAGCCGGCGACCATCGAGCCGGAGCGCCTCTCGATCCTGACAAAGGACTTTTTTCATGAACTGGGCGCCGCCGCCCCGCCGCCGCCTCCGCTGGTGCGCGGCGTCATCTTTGACTTCGACGGCACGCTCGTCACGCTGAGCAGACCGCACGATGCGCTGATGATGGAAGGCGCGCGCGCCGCCGAAGCGTATATGCGCTCTGTGGGCATGGCGCTGCCGGAAAATTTCGCCGAAAAGATCGTCGAGGCGCGGCGCTTCGCCGAAGAAAAATCGGCGGAGGAGCAGGAGGAGCATCTCGCCGACGATGCCATGAGCTTTCTGCTGCAGTTCTTCGGCTATCCGGCCAGCCGCATGGACCCACAGGTGTTGCGCCAGGCGGTCGACATCTTCTACGCGCCTGAAATGACCGCCTGGAGGTTGAGGCCCTATGTGCATGAGACCCTAGAAGCGCTGCAGGCGGCTGGCTATAAACTGGCACTCCTCACCAACTACAACTGCGATCGCGTCTTTCAGCGTTCGGTCGATTATCTGGGGCTGCGCCGCTATTTCGACCTCTGTCTGAGCAGCGCCAGTGTAGAGTATCGCAAGCCGGACCCCACGTTTTTCCAAATTGCGCTCGACCGCTGGGAGTGCCTGGCCTATGAAGTCGTGGTCGTCGGCGACAGCCTGCAAGAAGACATCTGCGGGGGAATTGAACTGGGCGCGTTGACCGTGCTGGTGCGCGGCGCCACGCGCCCCCAGGTCATCCACGACAACGCTCGTCTCGCCGCCGAAATCGTCCCAGACGCCGTGATCGACGACCTGAGAGAGCTGCCCGAACGGATCCGCGCCTGGACCTGAACACAAATTTCATTGAAAAACGCCTTTCTAAAAACTTCGTGCTTTCTGGAAGGCGGATGGGAATGATTCTATGGAAGTGCGACGTCGTTATCCCGATGCGCCGCTGGTGGGGGTGGCGGCCGCAGTCTTTGACCCGATGGGGCGCGTCCTGCTCGTTCAGCGAGGCCGCCCTCCGCGCGCCGGAACGTGGGGGCTGCCCGGCGGCCTACTGGAGGTGGGAGAGACGCTGACCGCCGGTGTGCAGCGCGAGGTGCGCGAAGAGTGCGGCGTCGAGATCGCCGTCGGCGATGTGGCGGGCGTCTTCGAGCCGATCACCCGCGATGAGGCGGGCCGCGTCGAGTATCACTATGTCGTGATCGACTTCTGGGCGAGCTGGGTCAGCGGCGAGGCGCAGCCGCACGATGACGCTGCCGCCGTCGCCTGGGCCTCCCTGGATGCGCTGGATCGCTATCATCTCCACCCCGACACGCGCAAGGTGATCGAACAGGCCCACGCCCTGTGGATGCAGAAAAACGCAGCGATAGACGCTGCATGACCTCTCTTTGCGCGAGATACGTCGGCGTTACGCGTCCGGTGGAAACACAACCGAGTTCAGCCTAACGTAGATTCTCCGGCAGATCCGCCCAACGCGGGTAGCTTGCCTGCGTGCCCGGATGTTGAACGCTGATGGCTGCGATGGCGTTGGCGCGAGCGATGGCCTCGAGCGTCGGCAGCCCTGCGCCGAGAAAGTGGGCTAGGCTGCCTACAAAGGCGTCGCCAGCGCCGGTGGTGTCGACCGCCGTCACTGTGGGAGCCGGAACGTGCACTTCCTGGTCGGCGGTGACGTACAGGCAGCCTTGCGCACCCAGCGTAATCAGCGCCGAACGCGCCCCTCGCTCCAGCAGGATCGAAGCCGCCAGCCGCGCATCGTCGAGCGTATGCACAGGGACGCCGGTTAATAGCTCCGCCTCGCTCTCGTTGGGGCAGAAGATGTCGGAGAGTCGATAGACCTCCTCCGGCACTTCGCTGCTCACCGGCGCTGAATTGAAGATCGTGGTCACTCCGGCGCCCCGCGCCATGCGCAGCGCCGCCATGTTCGCCTCCATCGGCACTTCCATCTGACAGAGCAACACCTGCGCGCCAGCGATCGCATCCCTGGCCTCCTCGACGTCGGCGGAGGTGACCAGCCCATTAGCGCCGGGGATCACGATGATCTGATTCTGGCCATGCTCATCGATCGTAATGAGCGCCACCCCGGAGGAGACGCCTTTGCTCTCCCGCACAAAGTCGGTGCGGACGCCCTCCTTTTCCAGATTGCGACGCATATCCTGGCCAAAGATGTCATCGCCGACGCGGCCCACCATGCTCACCTTCGCCCCCAGGCGCGCGGCCATGACGGCCTGATTGGCGCCCTTGCCGCCATAACCGGTCGTGAAACGGCGACCGTGCAGCGTTTCTCCCGGGCGAGGGAAACGTTCCACGTAAGCGTTCATATCCAGGTTGATTGAACCGACGACGCAAATGGAAGGCGCATTCATCTATCTCCTCCGTGTCCGATGTTGCGCGTTGAGCAGGAAATGTTGCGTATTGGGTAGGGATAACGCACTGCGCACTGCGGTGCGCATGGAGCAAGTATGGTGCGCATCGAATGTTTCGTCAAGTGGAAGCTGCTCGCAATCACAGGCGCCCGGCGGGGGACGCACAGCGCGCCGAGTCCCTAATTCGCCTCAATCTCTTCCAACCTCAGCGCATAGTTGCGCCCGCGCACGTCGCCCAACGCCGCCGGCCACGCTCCGGTGATGGCGCGCGTAATCTTGCCGACGTGCTCGTGGCTGTTCTCGATGAAGAGCACGTAGCGCTGTTGAACGCCTGCAGCCACGGTGCCGGCCAGATACAGCCCCGGCACGTTGGTCTCCATGGTGTCTGGGTTGTAGACGGGCACGCGATTTTCTCCCACCAGCTCGACGCCGGCCATCTCCAACAACGACTGATCGCCGCGGAATCCGGTCGCCAGCAACACAAAGTCGGTCTCATGCAGGATCGGCGCCGCACCGGGGATGGGCTGCCCCTCGCGCGTCGGCGCCAGCGCCACATGCGTGCGCGTGATCTCGACCGGCGTCGTCGAGGGGAGAAAGCGAATGGTGCCCGCCTCGATCTGCGCCTTGAGGTCGGGCATCAGCCAGTGTTTGACGCGCTGCTCGTCGAACCAGGGGCGACGATAGCTGATGGTCACTTCGGCACCGACGCGCCAGCAGCGCAGCGCGGCCTCCACCGCCGAATTTTTGCCGCCTACGATCAGCAGCTTTTTACGAAAGTAGTCGTGTGGGTCGCGGAAATAGTGCGAGACGTGCGGCAGATCTTCGCCGGGAATATTGAGCCGATGAGGAAAATGCATGTCGCCGATCGCCAACACGACGCGCCGCGCCCGATAACGTCGCTCGCCCGCCAGTGGCGCCGTCGTGATCTCGAAGCTCTCTTCACGCCGCGCCAGGGCGGTCACGGGTTCATAAGTGTGAATGCACAGGTCAAATTGCTCGACGACGCTGCGCAGATAGGCGACATACTCCTCGCCCGTGATGCGCTGCTGATGGTTGTTCTGGATAGGTGCGCCGGCGATCGCCAGCCGTTCGGTTGTGCTGAAAA
Organism: uncultured Caldilinea sp.; assembly: GCA_937928035.1. Lineage (GTDB taxonomy): Bacteria > Chloroflexota > Anaerolineae > Caldilineales > Caldilineaceae > Caldilinea. Next base: position 12,928 of record CALFWA010000219.1, read on the forward strand.
AGTGTGTGTTGCGCGGCCACCAGGTCATCGTATAGCCGATCTGATGTGCGTCGAAATGGATATACTCGACGCCAGCGCGCTTTAGGCAGACCGCCAGCTCAATGCCGATCGGGCCGGCGCCGACGATGGCGACCTCGTGACAAGGCGGATCGCTGTGGAAGCCGTTCGATGACCGTTTCATGAAATCACCTCTTCCTGAATCACCTCAATTGGATGCTCCACGATCGAGACCACGCGGCTATCGACGATCTCACCTGCGGCGTCGGTGTAGAAATCGATGTAAAAGGGCGGCGTAATCAGGTTGAGCAGCGGCGCCAGCATCGCCGGCGCAGGTCGATCCGCAGGCTGAAAGTAGGCGTGCAGGTTCGGGCGTACCTCGCGGAAGGGCAGCTCGCGACGCAGCTGCGCCAGGTCCAGCTCGATCCAGTGGGGCGTCATGCGAAAGGCGCGCACCACCGGGGCGTCATCGAACTCCAGCGAACAGATCAGATAGATGCACTCCGGATAATGTGCGTTCCAGGCGTCGGTCGCCGAAGGGTAGGCCACGGAGACCGGATGCGAGTGGTAGATGGCCATCATCTCGTCGCCGGCGTCCTCGAAGGCGAACTGCAGCAGCAGCGTCTGCGGATCGACCTCGTAGTTCTCGATGCGGTCGTTGGCGATGTTTTGCCCGCGCACCGCCTCAAACGCCGTCAACCCGCGCCCGCGCACGATGCCGCAGACTTCCTCCGGCTTGCCCTCGCACGCGTGGGCGACGATAGCTTCAAGCACTTTTTTCGGCAATTTCACTGCTTCGACGGCGCTCATGCATGACCCTTCCTTTCCATTGGCAATTCTGCAAACAGAGACTATCATACATGTCTATGCTCAGTCGCTCCAAGGTCATCGATGCGCTGGAGAAAAAGCGCGAACAATTTGCTCAATACCAGCAGGAGCTGCGCGCTCAAGCCGACCTGCGCAGCCGGCTGGTGGCCCATTTCATAGCGATGGGGAGTGAGGCCATCGCCGCCCAGGTGAAGGCCAGCGGGCAGGAGTGGCCCGGCGCGCTGCCCACACCTGAAATCGATCGGGCGGAGGCTCTCTGCATTTCTCTCGGAGAGGAGTGGAGAAGCCACCAGGAAGCGCGACGTTGGGCGCTCGCCGTGCTGGAGGACTACCCCGTTGCAGCGGTTGATGGCAGCCAGATCTCGCCCAGCAAAGAACTCTCCGCGCCCGTGGCCGCTGTCCAGATCGGCTGGTACCTTAACTACCATGTGGTCGGCGGCCGCTATGAGAAGGACGTGCGCTTCGAGGTGCTGACGCCGGACGAACTGGGCGACGAGGAGAGCGGCGATTTCCCCGACTGGCGCGTCAATCAGCGTCGCTTTGCGTTGGAGTGCGAACAACTCATCGCGTTGATGGAGCGTCTCGCCGATGAAGGCGTCGCCCACAAGTCGCTCTGTTTTTTCGACGGCTCCTTCATCATCAGCTTCGCCGGTCAGATGCGCCCAGGCCGCGCCGAAGGCTATCTCGACGCAGTACGCTCCCTGCTGGAAGCGTCGAGGCGCCTGGCGGCTCCGCTGGTCGGCTTCGTCGACAGCTCGGGCAGCCGCGACGTGGTGATGCTCGTCAACACCGTGGCCGGGCCGCCTTACATGAGCCTCACCGACGGCGCGCTCTTCGATCCGCTCTTGCCTGCCTGGGGCGACCGCACGCCCTTCTTTATCTGCGCCCGCAACGACCCGCTCAGCCAGTCTGGCCTGGCGGAGTTCTACAAGGACGTCGCCTTCTGCTACATCCGATTGGCGATGGATCGACCGCCGGCGCGGCTTGAGGTTCCGCGCTGGGTGGTGGAAAGCGGATGCGGAGACGAAGTCGTGGCACGCGTTCTGGGGGAATGCATCGTCGGCGCAGGGGGATATCCCTATGCCATTGAGAGCGCCGACGCCGTCGCCGTGCTCCGGCAAGGCGACCGTGACCAGTTCTATGCACTCTTTCAACAGTTCATCGAACAACAGGGGTTGCCGTTTCATCTCAGCCGCAAAAGTCTCAGCAAACAGAAACGAAGGGCCTCATGACGCACGCATTTTTGTCTTTACACTTCGACGCTCTGGTGATCGACGCCCACTGCGACAGCATCGGCGACCAGCTCGAACGTGGGCGCTGGCTGGGCGAGCGCTCGAACGAAGGACACATCGACCTGCCGCGGCTACGCGAAGGGGGCGTCGACGTGCAGTTTTTCGCCTGTTACGTGCCGGTTCCCTACCAACGTCACGGCGCCGTCGCTCACGCCATGGAGCGTCTTGACCAGCTTCATCTTCTCGCCGAGGGGGCTTCCGACCAGTTCGTGCTTGCCCGCTGCGCCGATGACATCCTGCGCGCCCGAGCCGAAGGCAAGGTCGCAGGCATCGCCGGGCTGGAAGGCGCCGAAGCGCTTGACGCCAGCATCGGCGTTCTCCGCCAATTCTATCGGCTGGGTGTGCGCAACCTGGGGCTGGCGTGGAATTATCGCAACGCCGCCTGCGACGGCGTGGCGGAAAGCCGCACCAATGGCGGCCTCACCGAATTCGGCGTGCAGGTGGTGGAAGAGTGCAATCGCCTGGGCATTCTACTGGACGTCAGCCATCTCTCGCCTGCTGGCGTGGCGGACGTGCTCGCCGTCAGCCAGCATCCGGTGATCGCCAGCCACAGCAACGCACGCGCCCTGTGCAACCATCCGCGCAACCTGACCGATGCGCAGATGGAGGCGATTGCCGCCAAGGGAGGCGTGATCGGCGTCACCTTCGTCGATGCGTTTCTAAACAGCCAGAATCCGGCAGAGGCGACGATCCATGACATCATCGCGCACATCGAGCATATCCTCTCCGTCGTCGGACCCGATCATGTGGCGTTGGGCAGCGACTTTGACGGTTGCACCCCCGCACGCGGCGTGGAGGACGTCACCTGTTATCCGCTCATCACCCAGCGCCTGGTCGAGCGGGGTCACGACGTCAAAGTGATCCGCAAACTTCTAGGAGAAAACTGGCTGCGCGTGATCCGAACGGTGCTCGGTTGACAGATCACCGGTCGGAGCGGACAATGATGTTCTAAATCGGATAAGGAGGCGAGCGGAAACGCGACTGCTACTGGCTCTGCGGGTTTTTTAATTGTAGAAGTTACGCGGTTGAACCTGTCAATCAATGGAGCAGATTGAGCGAACGGGCGGTGATGGCAGGTAGGTGCGGCTTCTGGCCGCACGTTCTCAAGGGGCCGCAAGATTTTGAGTGAATCAGGGAATTTTGCCAAATGGGCGAACTGCATCGGCGTTATCGACGAGATAAAGAACTCCTACAAAATTGCATCGCTCGATGCGCCGAAAGGTTCATGCGACCATGAGCGAAGTGAATCAGAAAGCACTCAGCCACGACTACATCGAGCCGGGCTACTCCGGCGGTGAGGTGGAAACCGAGGCCTCAAAAGCGCTCCCCAAGGGCGACCCCGAAGCGTCGCTGGTGGCCGCCATCGAGGCGGTCACGCAGCCGGGCGGCGACTCAAGCTGGGACCTGGCCACCAAACGCTTGGTGCTGGTCATCATGTTGGTCGCATTTGTCTATGTGATCTATCTCAGCCGAGATATTCTGCCTCTTATTCTCGTGGCTGCGATCATCTCTTACTTGATCAGCCCTGTCGTCAATTTTGCGGAACGTCTCAGAATCCCGCGCGCCGTGAGCACGATCCTCGTCTATTTGTTGTTGCTGTTGGCGGTGCTCCTGCTGCCGATCATCTTCATTCCGGCGCTCATCGACCAGCTGCGGGCGCTGGCGAACTTTAACGTGCCCGCCACCGCCCGCGCCGTCATTCTCTGGGCGGATGAGGCGATGCGGACGCTGCCTGAAGAAATCGTCGTGTTGGGCTTCACGTTGCCGCTTGGCGAATTTCTTCTACAACTTCAGCAAAACGCCCAGCAAATTCAATTCATTCCCTCCGTCAGCGACATTTTGAGCTATATTCAGAACGTGCTGAGCACAACGACCACGCTGGTGGGAAGCACCTTCAACGTGGTGGGCGGCATCTTTTCGGTCTTTGTCGCCCTGTTGGTGACCTTCTTCGTCAGCCTTTACATGACGATCGACGCGCCGCGTATTCAGGCGTACATCCAGGATCTCTTTCCTCCCTCCTACCGCTCAGAGTTGGCCGATTTGCTGCGGCGCATCGCGCGCGTGTGGCGATCGTTCCTCCGAGGCCAGTTGATCCTGGGCGTCGTCGTGGGCGTCGCCACCTACATCGCCCTGACGTTGGTGGGCATGCCCGGCGCGCTGATCTTCGCCATTCTTGCTGGCGTGCTCGAGGTGGTGCCCAACTTGGGGCCGGTGCTGGCGATGATTCCTGCGGTGATCGTGGCGTTGATCCAGGGCAGCGACGTCATGCGAGAGCTGGGCATCAACAACCTGGGCTTTGCGCTGATCACCGTTGGCATCTACTTCCTGATCCAACAACTGGAGAACAACATCCTGGTGCCGCGCATCATCGGCGACAGCGTCAATTTGCATCCGATCGTCGTCATCTGCGCCGTAGCGGTGGGATTGACCACCGGCGGCATCCTCGGCGCGCTGTTGGCGCCGCCGATCGCAGCCAGTTTTCGCGTGATCGGCAGCTATGTGCATGCCAAATTGCTGGATTACCCTCCCTTTGGCGGCCGCCTGCTTGAAGAGCCCAAGCCAAGGGAGTATCGCCGCAAATTGACAAGGCGCGATCTGGAAAAGCAGCGCGCAATGAAGCAAAAAAAGAAGACAAAATCACCTGCATCGGAAGAAAAGGCAACGACCTCCCCTGCCCTCGTCAGCAAGGGTGAGATGGACGCCCAACCCTCCCCACGCCCGACTTCCTCGAACGGAGCAGAGGTCGAAGGCCGGTCTGCGCTGGTCGACCAGACCTCTTAACCAAAGGTCAGCATAAAAAAGAAAGAGGCGCACTTAAGCGCCTCCTCCTTTCACTCACCGTCTGCGACCGCCGCCCCGTTGTTCACGGCGGTCGCCGCTGCGGCCGTTGCCGCGTTCACCGCGCTCGCCCCGGTCGCCGCGCTCGCCCCGCTCGCTGCTGCGCGAGCGGGCGCTGCGATCTCGGCTGCGCGCCTCCTCGACGCTCCATCCTTCCAACACGGCTTGGCGACTCAGCCGCACCTTGCCGCCCGGGTCCACGTCGATCACCATTGCGGTCAGCTCGTCGCCCAGCTTGGCCACATCCTCAACTTTCTCGACGCGATAGTCGGCAAGTTGGCTGATATGCACCATTCCGTCGACCCCAGGCATGATGTTCACAAATGCGCCGTACGGTTCAACGCGCACGACTGTGCCGGTGTAAATCTTGCCGATTTCAACCTCCTCGGTCATGCGCTGCACTTCGACCAATGCCTGCTCGGCGTTAAAGCCCTCGCCGGAAATGTAGACGGTGCCATCCTCTTCGATGTCGATTTTGACCCCAAACTGCTCTTGGAGGCCGCGCACGATCTTTCCGCCGGGACCGATCAACTTGCCGATCTTCTCCGGATCAATATGGCATGACAGAATGCGCGGGGCGTAGACGCTGAGCGTCGGCCGCGGGGCAGGCAACACTTCCAACATCTTGCTCAGGATGTACAGACGCCCTTCACGCGCCTGTTCCAACGCTCGCCGCAGAATCTCGAAATCCAGCCCCTTGATCTTGAGGTCCATCTGCAAGGCCGTGATGCCATGCTCGGTGCCGGCAACCTTGAAATCCATGTCGCCCAGTGCATCTTCCATGCCCTGGATGTCGCTCAGGATCTGATATTCGCCGGTCTCCATGTCCTGAACCAACCCCATGGCAATGCCGGAGACCGGCGCCGTAATGGGCACGCCTGCGTCCATTAACGCCAGCGTGCTGCCGCAGACCGAGCCCATGCTGGTCGAGCCGTTGGAGCTGAGCACTTCGCTCACCAGCCGCAACGTGTAGGGGAAATCTTCCGGGATCACCGGGACCAATGCCCGTTCCGCCAATGCGCCATGCCCGATCTCGCGACGTCTGGGTCCGCGCATCGGAGTCGCCTCGCCGGTGCTATAGGGCGGGAAGTTATAGTGGTGCATATAGCGCTTCTCTTCGCCCGGCAACAGCGAATCGAGTCGCTGGGCATCGGCTGGCGTGCCCAGCGTGGCGATAGTGAGCACGTGCGTCTCCCCGCGCATGAAAAGACCGGAGCCGTGCACGCGCGGCAAATTGCCGACCTGCACGCTGACGGGGCGAATCTGCGTGGTCGTGCGACCGTCGGGACGGATGCCCTTCTCGAGGATGCGCCGCCGCATGACGTTCTTCAGCACGGACTCGAAAGCGTCATCGACTTCGACTTCCGAAACGCTGCCCTCGGCCACGCGCGCTGCGAAGGCGGCCTTGACCTCGGCCTTGATGGCGTCTAGCGCGTTGTTCAGTTCAACCTTGCCCAGCCCCTGCTCCAGTGTCGCAGCAATTTTGTCGACGGCAAGCGTGGCCACCTCTTCTTCCACTTCTGGGGATGGCAGGAAGATCGACGCCGGCGCCTTGGGCTTGCCGAGCGCAGCGCGCAGCTCGTGAATGGCTTTGATCACGATCTGATTGTTCTCATGCGCAAGCTTAAGCGCCTCCAACACCAGGTCTTCAGGCATCTCGTGGGCGCCGGCCTCCACCATCAGGATGTTGTCCTCCGTGCCGGCGGCGACCAGGCTAAGGCTGCTGTGCTCCATTTGCGCTGCCGTCGGGTTGACGACGAATTCGCCGTCGACGAAGCCGATGGTGGTTGCAGCGATCGGACCATTCCACGGGATGTCGCTGACATGCAGTGCAGCGGAGGCGGCAATGATCGCCAGCGGGTCCATCAGATTTTGACCGTCGGTGGCCATCGCCGTAACGATCACTTGCACTTCGTTGCGCATCCCCTTTGGAAAGAGCGGGCGCAGGGGACGGTCGACCAGGCGAGACATCAGGATTGCCTGTTCGCTCGGCTTGCCTTCTCGCCGGAAGAAGCTGCCTGGGATGCGACCGGCGGCGTACAGACGCTCCTCGAATTCGACCGTTAACGGAAAGAAATTCAGGCCGGGCCGCACGTCTTTGCTCATGACTGCGGTTGCCAGCAGCACGGTGTCGCCGTAGCGCACGGTGGCGGCGCCACCCGCCTGAGGGGCTAGCAGACCAGACTCAATTGCGAGCGTCCGCCCCCCCACCTCTGCAGTGAAGAGTTGTGTGCCTTGAAACATTTGCATAGATAATCACCTCTTGAAACAAACAAAAGCAGTCGCGCAGATCTCATCGACGCTGTCGCGAAAATGCTACACCTACCGTCAGCAGTTTGTCAGAGGATCGGCTGCAGAGAAGGAGTCGGGCGAGGTGCGGAACTGGAGAGCGACTCCAACCATGCAAAGTTGGAGGCGCTCTCCAATGCCGGACCTCGCAGCCGTTGCGGTTCACCGCTTACGCTCTCTGCTCACTCAAACCCCTGACCTGCTGATTTTCACAAACAAACCATGACTGCGTCTCTGCGCCGGGAGTGACGGCTATTGCAAAAAGGGCGAGCGTCTCTCGACCGCCTCGCCCTTTCGGTTTCTATTTCCGCAATCCCAAACGCTGAATCAACTGTTGGTAGCGTTGGGCATCCTTCCGCTTCAGATAGGCAAGATGCCGCCTGCGCTGACCAACCAACTTGAGCAATCCCCGGCGCGAGCCTTCATCGTGCTTGTGCTTGTTGAGATGCTCAATCAGGGCGTTGATCCGCGTCGTCAACAAGGCGACCTGCACTTCCGGCGAGCCGGTGTCATTTTCGCTCAACCGAAACTCCTGAATGAGTTGAGCTTTTTGTGTTTTGGCAATACTCATCGGTACTCCTTCATAAACATGTGTGGTCAACTCTTTGAGACGACTTAATGCCTCGCCTCCGTAGCCTCTGGATGCATTGCATCCCAGAAAGGGAAGCCAAATCACCGCTGTACCGGGCGCATGATTCAGCACACCCTATCGAACAAGTATACAATTATTTCAACTTTACACCAAATTCTCATCCACCTCTTTTTGAACAGAATCTTGCGCTTTTTCACCTGGTTTCGTTTGCACGGCGCTCAGCGATCTGCTACGCTGAAAAACGTGTGAATTCAAAACGTCGGTCTAAGGACAGGGACGGAATCATGCAGCATCAGACTATCGCTGTGATCGATTACGGCAGCCAATATACGCAGCTGATCTGTCGGCGAGTGCGCGAGGCGAACGTATACGCCGAAATTGTGCCATGGGATCGAGCGGATGAGATCTTGCCTCGTTTGCATCCGCACGGAATCATTCTTTCCGGCGGGCCGAACAGCGTCTACGATGCGGGCGCTCCCACCTTGCCGGACGTCGTGCTCAAGCTCAACGTGCCCGTGCTCGGCGTCTGCTATGGTCTGCAGCTGTTGGCGCATGCGCTGGGCGGACGCGTGGCGCCAGCGAGCGAACGAGAGTACGGCGCCGCCACCATCCACGTCACCGGGCCGCAAGGAGCGCCCGTAAGCCCTCTTTTCGCCGAGCTACCCTCCGAATTCGTGGTGTGGATGAGCCACGGCGATCGCGTCGAACAGTTGCCCGAAGGCTTCCTTGCGGTGGCGCACAGCGGCAACTCTCCGCTGGCGGCGATCGCCGACGAAAAGCGTCGGCTCTACGGACTGCAATTTCATCCCGAAGTGGCCCACACCCAGTACGGACGGGATATCCTCGCCAACTTCGTCAAGCGCATCTGCGGCTGCAGCGGCGATTGGACGGCCGGCAACTTTATCGAGGAGAGCATCGAACAGATCCGCCAACAGGTCGGCCCACAAGGACATGTGATCTGTGGGCTGAGCGGCGGGGTCGACAGCGCTGTGACGGCGACGCTGGTACATCGCGCCATCGGCGATCGGCTGACCTGCATCTTCGTGGACCATGGGTTGTTGCGCAAAGGGGAAGCGCAGCAGGTGGTCGAGACGTTCCAGCGCCATCAGGGAATGCGGCTGATCGCTGTCAACGCCAGCGAAGATTTTCTCGCCGACCTGGCCGGCGTCACAGACCCAGAGCAGAAGCGCAAACGCATCGGCGAGCGCTTCGTGCGCGTCTTTGAGAGGGAGGCCGCGCAACTTGCGAGCCGGTGGGGCGTGGAAACCCCCGCCTTTCTGGCGCAGGGAACGCTCTACCCCGACGTGATCGAATCAGCCGGCAATCCAGAAACCCAGCACGCGCGCACCATCAAGACGCATCACAACGTCGGAGGGTTGCCCAAAGACATGACCTTCCGCCTGATCGAACCGCTGCGCATGCTCTTCAAGGATGAAGTGCGGACGATCGGCGAGGCGTTGGGATTGCCTGAAGAGATCGTCTGGCGTCACCCGTTCCCAGGGCCCGGGTTGGCGATCCGCTGTCTGGGCGAGGTGACGTGGGAGCGACTGGAGACGCTGCGCCACGCCGACAGCATTTTCCTGGAGGAATTGCGAGCGGCCGGTCTCTATCGGCAAACCAGCCAGGTCTTCGCCGTGCTGCTGCCTGTGCGTTCGGTGGGCGTCATGGGGGATGGCCGCACCTACGCCGATGCGTTGGCGCTGCGCGCGGTGGTGACGGATGATTTCATGACCGCGGACTGGGCAAGGCTGCCCTACGAGCTGCTGGCGCGCGTCAGCAATCGCATCGTCAACGAAGTGGCCGGCGTCAATCGCGTCGTCTATGACATCAGCAGCAAACCGCCGGCCACGATCGAGTGGGAATGATCGGGTGAAAGTCCTCGGGCGGGAGAGACGGCCGCTATTTGGGCGCCATGCGCATGGCGCCGTCCAGCCGGATCACTTCGCCGTTGAGCATCTGATTTTCGATGATGTGCTCCGCCAGCGCCGCAAACTCCTCCGGCCGTCCCAGCCGCTGTGGGAAAGGAACTTGCTGCGCCAATGAGGCCTGCGCCGCCTCCGGCAGGCCGGCCAGCATCGGCGTTGCGAAGACGCCGGGAGCAATTGTCATCACCCGAATGCCCACAGACGCCAGATCACGCGCAAGCGGCAAGGTCATGGCAGCGACGCCCCCTTTGGACGCAGCGTACGCAGCCTGCCCGATCTGACCGTCGAAGGCGGCGATCGACGCCGTATTGACGATCACGCCGCGCTCTCCACTGTCCCCGGGTTGATTGCGCGCGATCGCCTCGGCGGCCAATCGCACCACATTGAAAGTTCCGACCAAATTGACCTGAACAACGCGCACAAACGATCCGAGGTCGTGCACGCCGCGCTTGCCCAGCACCCTTTCGGCGATGGCGACGCCCGCGCAGTTGACGACGCCATGAAGCGCGCCGAACACATCGAGCGCCATCGAGACCGCAGCCCTGACGTCCTCTTCCGCAGTGACGTCTGCGCGCACGAAGCGCGCGCGGTCGCCCAGCTCGGTGGACAGCTGCTCGCCAGCCGCTTCATTCACATCCACAAGCACAACGTTGCCGCCCCGACCTACCAATCGCTGCGCCGTCGCCGCCCCTAACCCGGAGCCGCCGCCCGTCACCAGGAAAGTTCCCCCTGCGATTTGCATATAGCCGTCCTTCTTTGCATTGTTGCCTGTTGCGTATTCTCAGACGTTTGCCTGTCGGCGCATCCGGCGGCAAGAAGGGGGTTGGAAACTCTCGCCCCCTTCTTCTTTTTCCTTTTCCTATCGACGTAAATGCGGGAACGCCTGCAGGCCGGGGAAGATCGCCGTATCGCCGAGTTCTTCCTCGATACGCAAAAGCTGATTGTATTTGGCGACGCGGTCGCTGCGCGCCGGCGCGCCCGTCTTGATCTGGCCAGTGTTGAAGGCCACTGCAATGTCTGCGATCGTAGCGTCTTCAGATTCGCCGGAGCGGTGGCTGGTGACGACCGCCCATCCTGCGCGGTGGCTCATTTCGATGGCGGCGATCGCCTCGGTGAGGGAGCCGATCTGATTCACTTTCATCAGCAGCGCATTGGCGACCTTCTCCTGGATGGCGCGCCGAATGAACTTCACATTGGTGACCAGCAGATCATCGCCGACAAGCTGCACTTTGTGGCCGATGCGTTGGGAGAGCAGCGCCCAGCCTTCCCAGTCGTTCTCGGCCATGCCATCTTCCAGGCTGATGATCGGGAAGCGGTTCACCCAGTCTTCCCACAGATCGACCATCTGGCCGCGATCGAGCTTGCGCCCCTCGATCTCCAAGGTGTAGAGGCCGGTCTCCTCATCATACAGCTCGCTGGCTGCGGGATCGAGCGCAATAAAGACGTCCTCTCCCGGCTTGTAGCCCGCCTGCTCGATCGCTTTGAGGATCACCTCGACCGCCTTGACGTTGCCGCCCAGGCTCGGGGCGAAGCCGCCTTCGTCCCCCACGTTGGTGGCGAAGCCGCCGTCGTGCAGTACCTTCTTGAGGCTATGATAGACTTCCACGCCCCAGCGCAGACATTCGGCGAAGGTCGGCGCGCCCACCGGCATCACCATGAACTCCTGGAAGTCGGTGCTGTTGACCGCATGTTTGCCGCCGTTGAGGATGTTCATCATCGGCACAGGCAGGGTACGAGCATAGACGCCGCCCAGATAGCGATAAAGCGGCAATCCCAGATCGTTGGCTGCAGCCTTCGCAACGGCCATGCTCACGGCGAGGATGGCATTGGCGCCCAGCTTGCTTTTGTTCTCGGTGCCGTCGAGGTCAAGCATCAGCTCGTCGATAGCGACCTGCTCGATGGGATCCATGCCGATCAGCTCTTCGGCGATCTTCTCATTGATATTTTCGACCGCCTTGAGCACACCCTTGCCGCCGTAACGCTTCTTGTCGCCGTCGCGCAGTTCCAGCGCCTCGTTTGCGCCAGTGCTGGCGCCGCTGGGCACGATCGCCGAGCCGGTGACCCCGCTGTCCAGCCTAACTTCGACCTCCACCGTGGGATTGCCGCGACTGTCCAAAACTTCGCGTGCGTGCACATATACGATTTCGCTCATGGGAATGGACTCCTTTTGAAAATTTGAAGTTTTGATCGATTGGTTCGAACAGAATTTTATATATCGGCTGCGATTTCGCCTTGCCTATCCACCCGTAGTGTAGTACGAATCGATGATTTTTGCGAATAGCGCGCAGAGTTCATTCATCGCGCAGGCGGTCCCCCGTGTAGGCTAGAAAGACGTCGCCCAGGGTGGGGCGGTTGACTTTCGCCTGTTGCACGTGAAATTGGCAGGCGAGCGCTGCCGCAATCACTTCCGCCAACCGACGTTCCCCGCTGTCGACGCCGATTTGAACGCTGACGATAGGCCCGTCGGCCCCTTCGTGCGCATGGACGAGGCTCTGCGACACATAGGGAAGTCGCTGCAGCTGCTCCGTCAGGCATCCTGCGTCGCCTGCGCCGGTCAACGTGATGACATCGGCGCCCATCTGCGCAATCAGTTCGGCAGGCGCGCCCTCGACGAGCAGGCGCCCCTGGTCGATGATGCCGACGCGATCTGCCAACGCTTCCGCCTCTTCCATAGAATGCGTGGTCAACAGCAGTGTTACGCCCTCTTCTGCGCGCAGCCTGCGAATGTGACGCCAGATGGCGACGCGGTTCTGGGGATCGAGCCCCTGCGTCGGCTCATCGAGGAAGAGCACCTGCGGCTTGGAAAGCAATCCGCGCGCCAGCTCCAGCCGACGTTTCATCCCGCCGGAATAGGTTGCGCTCTTCCGATCGAGCGCATCGTTCAGCTCCACCAGGCGAGCGAGCGCCTCGATGCGTTCCAAGCGCGTGCGCCTGTCCAATCCATACAGGCGCCCGTGAAAATCGAGCGCCTGGCGGCCGGTCAGGTCGGCGTCCAGAACAATCTCCTGGAAGGTGACGCCCAGCCGACGGCGCACTTCTGCGGTCTCGCGGACGACATCAAAACCGGCCACAACGGCCCGGCCGGAGGTTGGCGTCAACAACGTCGTCAAGATGGAGACCAGCGTCGTCTTGCCGGCGCCGTTGGGGCCGAGCAGGGCGTAGATCTCTCCGCGCCTCACAGCAAGACTCACCCCCCGCAACGCTTCGATGGGTTCGCCGTTTTTAGGAAAGTAGATTTTGACCAGGGCGTCTGTTTCGATGGCGTTCATGATTCCAGAGATGTTCACTTCTTTTTTGCGTTGATTCTGTTTTTCCTTCAGCGTAGTCGATGGCCCGTCGATTGGCCAAGTTTGATCGCCCATTTTTCGTCAGAGCAGGCGCAAAACCGGACAATTTGTCCAGAAGAACGCTTTGCGCGAGAATGAAAGATAGGTAGAGGTTTGTTTCAGGTGCACAATTCAAAGTTGCGTCGATGTCGCTGAAGTGGCCAGGGAAGTTTTTCACCTATACTCCGCGCGTTCCTGTTTCGATCCATGAAGACCTGGAGGATGCAACCTCTTCAGGCGCTTCTGCAGAAAGAGAAACCGACGAAACGCAGCCACGAATTGGAATTGCCCAGCTTTCTCCTGAAGATGAAGCTGCGTTGGTGGAGCGCGCCCGCACCGATCCGGAAGCGTTCGGCCAGCTCTATGAGCTGTACGTCGATCGCGTGTACTCCTACGTCTATCACCGCGTCGGCAATGTTCAGGACGCTGAAGACTTGACGGCGCGCACCTTTCACCGCGCCCTGGAAAAGCTGGACACCTACGAAGACCGTGGACTGCCTTTCTCCGCCTGGCTCTTCCGCATTGCCCACAACTTGGTCGCCAACTGGCATCGCGACCATAGCCGTCGCCAGGTGTTTTCATTGGAAAAGCTATGGTGGCGCAGCCACGATGAGACACGCCCTGACGTGGCCGTGGAGGCGAAGGCCGAGCGCGAGGAGCTCTGGGAAGCCATCAATCGCCTGCCGGAGGAGCGGCGCAACCTGCTCCTCTACAAGCTCAATACAACGCTGTCGAATCTCGAGATCGGCGAGCTGATGAACAAAAGTGAAGCGGCCATCAAGTCGCTCTACTTTCGCACGCTGAGCGCACTGCGCAAAGACCTCGAGGCGCGTGGCTGGGGCGCCTCCGCCACAACAGCGCAATCTACGGCCGATCTCCCGGAGGCGTATAAGGATACGTAGGATCATGGACGAGCGACGATGGAATGAAAGCGAGGCTCCGTTGGTTTCGCCAGACGCGCGGTTCCGCGCAGAGCTGTCACGCTCGCTGCAGGACACTTATCAACGTCGGCGTTTGCAGCGTCAACGTAGGCAACAGATTCAGAGCTTGTGGCGGCGCATCGGCGCAGGCCTGCCGACCATGCTCGGCGCCGTCAGCCTTTTGTCCCTGGTTTTTGGGCTTGGCTACTTTATAGGACGCAAGGCGGCGCTGCGCACCTCCTAACCCAGCTCTCGCTTGCGTTTCGTCATGAACGCCTGCAGCTCCTCATCGATCGCAGGATCGAGCGGCGGCGCCTCGTACTCGTAGAGCAACTTCTGCACTTTCTGCGCTGCACGCGCCTCACTATCTAAAGCGCCGGCCATTTCCCAGGCTTCCGCCGCTTTATAGTCGAACAGCTCGGCCCGATAGAACGCCGTGCGAAAGTTGCGCATCGTGTGCGCGGTGCCGAGGTGATGGCCGCCCGGCGGCACCTCATGCAGGATGGACTCCATCGCCCACCCTTCCTCCGACCAGTCCACGCCTTTGAGATACGCGTGCAACATGCCCAATATTTCACAGTCGAGCACGAATTTTTCGTAGCCGGCCACCAGGCCGTTCTCCAGCCAGCCCGCAGCGTGAAGGACCAGATTCACCTTCGCCATCACGCCCGGCAACATCGCCATCATCGACTCGTAGGCGGCCTGGGCGTCGGGAATTTTGGAGCTGGCGTACATGCCTGCGCTGCGGAAAGGCAGGCCATAGTAGCGCGCCATCTGAGCACTCAGATAGAGCGAAAGCTGGCTCTCCGGCGCGCCGAAGACCGGGGCGCCGGATTGGAGGTCGGTGACGGCCTGAAAGGAGCCATAGATACATGGCGTGCCTGGGTTCACCATCTGGGTGAAGACGATGCCGGCCAGCGCCTCCGCGTTGAGCTGCGCCACTGTCCCCGCGATCGCCGCTGGCCCCATGGCGCCGGAAAGAATAAAAGGCGTCACCATCACCGCCTGTCGCGCCCGCGCAAATTCCTTGATGGCGCCGAGCATCTTCTCGTCCAGCCGCCGCGGGCTGCTGACGTTGATCGTACAAAAGATGCACGGGTCCGGACCCTTCATGCGCTCACCGAAAACGATGCGGCTCATCGCAAGCGAATCGGCGGCGGTGTATGCCTCCGTGCTGGCGCCCATGAAGCCGCGGTCGCCGTACTTGATGTGCGCATAGACAATGTCCATGTGTCGCGTGTGGAAGGGAAGGTCCATCGGCTCCACGATCACACCGCCTTGGTGATGGAGATACGGCGTCATCATAGTGAGCTTGATGAAATTCTGCAGGTCGGCCAGCGTCGCCTCTCGGCGGCCGCGCGCTCGGTCGCGCACGAACGGAGGACCGTAGACCGGCAGAAAAGTCATGTAATCGCCGCCGATGACCACGTTGTTGGCGGGGTTGCGCGCCTGCAAGACGAACTGACGCGGCGCAAATTTGAGGAACTCCGCCACCAGATCGCGATCGAAATACGCAATCTCCCCCTCCACCCTGGCGCCGTTGGCGCGCAGAATTTGCAATGATTCTGCGTCGTAAAAGGC
>CALFWA010000220.1 GCA_937928035.1 uncultured Caldilinea sp.
CTTTGTGGCGGCCGGCGACGCCACCGGAGTTGTCCACATCTGGACTCAAGGTGTCGGCGCGCCTGCGCTCTCTTGGGCTGCGCATTCCGGTCGGGTGAACGGCCTAGCGCTGGATGTAGAAGAGCGCCTGATCGTCACAGCAGGCGGCGACGGCGCAGTGCAACTGTGGCGCTTCACAGAGGATTTCAGCCAAATCGCCGAAAACGCAACGATCGCAACGCAAAAGACGCTGGTGAGCGTCGTTCAGCTCAGTTTGGATGGAAGTCAGCTTGCCTATGCAAGCGCAAACACCGTCTTCCTGCGACGCCTGGACGCCGGGGAGACGCCCCCGATCCGCTGGATGACGGGGAGCGCGGAAGCAACTGCGCTTGCCCTCAGTCCAGACGGCGGGACGCTGGCGGCGGGAGATGCACAAGGACGAATCTGGCTTTGGAGCCTGGAGCAGCCTGCACGAGCACCGCGGCGATGGAACGCCCATGTCAACGAGATCAACGCGCTCACGTTCGGGGCGGATGGCGCTCGACTCTACACGGCCAGCGCCGATCGGACGGTGCGGCTTTGGGATCTGTCGTCCTCTTTGTTGACGCCGGTGGTGTTGCGCGGCCATGCGGCGAGCGTGAGCGACGTCGTCTTGGCGAAGGATGCACTCTTCACGGCCGGCGCCGACGGCGCAATTCGCCGCTGGCTGCTGGCGCCTGGGGAATTGGCGCAGCGCGCTTGCATTGCAGCGGGGCGCAATCTCTACCGTGACGAGTGGGAGCGCTTTTTCCCGAATGAACCATGTCGTCCCACCTGTCCCGAGTTGCCGGATCAATGTCGAGAGACCTCGCCATAGGATAGCTCAGGGCGCTTTGACCGCCGCGCTTTCGACAACGGCTTGATCGACGCAGGAAGTCTCGTCCTCGACCACGCAGATGCGATAGACGTAGGTGGAGCCGCTGACAAGCCCTGTATCCAGACAGCGGTGGCGCTCCGCCTCTGGCTCATACGGCGAGGCGCAGGCCAAAACGGCGCGCCAGACACCGCCGTTCACCGAGCGCTCCACCCAGAACGAACCCTCAAACGGCTCGCCTTCGTATCGCCATGAGAGCTGAATCTGACCGCGCAGGCGCAGCGGGGCAGCCATGAAGTCGACGATGTTCAACGCTTCATCATCCTCGTCGACGGTGAGCGGAACGAGTGTAGGCGTCGGCGTTGCAGGCGAGGCGGTGCGAGTGGGGGTCGGCGTGCGCACGGGCGTGACGGCGACGGGGCGCGTCGGCGTCAGCGCAGGCGTCGCCGTGACGGTGCGCACGGGCGTCAGTTCGACCGTGGAAAGGGGGAGAATGCGTAAGGGCGTCGGAAGCGACAACGTCAAGATCAGCGTAGGCGTCGCCCGCTGCGAGGGGAAGGCGTCCGGCTGCGAAAATGCCGAAGCGCCGCCGACTATGGCGGCGATGCACGCCGCCCCTACGCCGATCAGCCACAACCACCATCGCTTCACCATTCTCAAGCCATCCCTCCTTTTCTCTGCGGGCATCTTAAGCATAGCATACTCTATACCGGTGCGCCATGTTTGACAGAATCCCCCTTCGATGCAAAGATCGCAAAGAAAGACGCTCATGGAATGCGGTCGAGAGCTTTTCCTGATGCAGGCTAGAAATTTGCCTGGAACGGAAGATTCGCCTCCCCGAACCACAACCGCCGCCGAACAGAATGAGGTCAACGACGTGAAACCCCTGAAATCGCAGTCCGCAGTCGATCTCACTCTCATCATCATTGGAGGAATGTTCGTCGCCGCCAAGGGAATCGTGTTGACGCAATTCGTGCTCGGCAATATTCTCTTTGAGTTTTGGACGTTCCGCTGGATCGTCTCCTTATTATTGACTTGGGGTTTGTTCATGGCCGGCATCGGCTTGCTCAATTGGGGCGGCGGCAGACCCGTAGCCGAGAGCTTGATGCTGTTGTTCGGCCTACTCTACTGGGCTGCCAGCCTCTTTTTTTATGTATACCTGAGTTATCAGCAGATCTGGCGCGGCCTCTCTTTGGAAAGTTTCACTGGTCTCCTTTTGCTGTTTGTCGTATGCGCAGGCGCCGGCTTTGGGTGCATCCTGTCGGTGAACGCAAGAGCTTTGCGGCGGGTGGCTTACTTTTATGGGTTCGCCAGTTTGTTGATCGTGCTTTTGATTATCCATAAATATCTGTTTCAAAATGCAGAAGGAGCGGCGAGCGTCTTCCTCGTAGAGACGCTCCTGCTTCTCATCGGCGCGCTCATGTTCGTAGGGCTGCTGCGCTTCGGCAGGCAAGTGCGGTCGCTATAAGTTTGTCTGAAATTGATCACAAGCTAAATTGATCACAAGCTGATGTATGCACATTGTCGCTGACCTTCACATCCACTCCTATTACTCTCGCGCCACCAGCAAAGACCTGACGCTGGAGCATCTCTGGAAGTGGGCGCAGATCAAAGGCGTCACCGTGGTGGCGACAGGCGATATCGCCCATCCCGGCTGGTTCGCCGAGATTCAGGAAAAACTCGAGCCGGCCGAGCCAGGACTGTTTCGCCTCAAGGCTGAATGCGCTGCGCCCATGGTGGAAGACATTCCGCCTGCATGCCGGGGAGAAGTGCGTTTCCTGCTCGGCGGCGAGATCAGCAACATCTACAAGCGGCGCGGCAAAACGCGCAAGGTGCACAATCTCATCTTTGCCCCTGACTTCGACGCCGTAGGACGCATCCAGGCGCAGCTCGAACGCATCGGCAACATCCGCGCCGATGGACGACCGATCCTGGGGCTGGACTCGCGCGATCTGCTGGAGCTGGTGCTTGAGATCGATCCCCGCTGCCATTTCATCCCCGCCCACATCTGGACGCCCTGGTTCGCTATGCTCGGCTCGATGTCCGGCTTCGATTCGGTCGAAGAGTGTTTCGGCGACCTGACGTCCTACATCTTTGCGCTGGAGACCGGGCTTTCCTCCGATCCGCCGATGAACTGGCGCGTCTCCAGCCTCGACCGCTATACGCTCGTCTCTAATTCAGATGCCCACTCACCGCAGAAGCTGGCGCGCGAGGCGACGCTCTTCGACTGCGAGCTTGCCTACGACGCGCTCTTCGCCGCCATGAAGAGCGGCGACCCCGCAACCTTCCAAGGCACAATCGAATTCTTCCCCGAAGAAGGCAAATACCATGTCGACGGCCATCGCAAGTGCGGCGTGCGCTGGCATCCGCAGACGACGCTGGCGCATGGCGGCCTCTGCCCCGTCTGCGGCAAAGAGGTGACCGTCGGCGTGCTCCATCGCGTCGAGCAGCTCGCCGACCGCCCCGAAGGGGGGCGCCCCGCCCGCACACATCCCTACCTCAGCCTGATTCCTCTGCCGGAGCTGCTCGCCGAGCTGTATGAAGTGGGCGAGACCTCGCGTCGCGTGCAGCAGGAGTATTGGAAATTGCTCGGCAAGCTGGGGCCGGAGCTGACCATTCTGCGCGAGACGCCGATTGAAGCGATTGCGGCGGTCGGCGGCGAGGCGCTGGCGCAAGGCATCGACCGCATGCGCCGAGGGCAGGTAGAGGCCGAACCCGGCTACGACGGCGAGTACGGCGTCGTACGCGTCTTCAGCCGCCGCGCGCTCGGCGACGACGCACCGCAGCTGGCGCTGCTGGACGACGCAACCACGCGGCCGACCCCACCAGACAGACCGGAGGTGGACAGACGGTCGCTCGCCGCAACGCAACAAGCCAATCTCTTCGCCGCAGCGTCGGCGGACCTGGCGACGCCCTCGTCTCTACCTTTGATCCAGGAGACGCCGATTCCTTACACGCCGCCGGCGCCCCACCCCCGTTCTCAAGCACTCCCCTCTCAACCTCTCCCGCTCTCTCACTCTCCCCTCCTCGCCGACCTCAACGACGAGCAACGCGCTGCCGTGCTCTCCACTGACGCGCCGCTCATCGTCGTCGCCGGGCCGGGCACGGGCAAGACGCGCACCCTCACCGTGCGCATCGCCCATCTGATCCGCAATCTCGGTGTTGCGCCGGCGCACGTGCTGGCGATCACCTTCACCAACAAGGCGGCGCAGGAGATGCGTGAGCGACTGGCGGCTTTGCTGACGCCGGAGGAAGCTGCAGCCGTCACGGTGAAGACCTTCCACGCCTTCGCCGCTCAGTTGCTGCGAGAGCACGGCGGCGCGATCGGTCTTGACGGCAATTTCGTCATTTTGGACGAAGCAGAACGGCGAAAACTCTTTGCGCAGGCCGTCCCCGATTTGGACGCGCGCAGGCTCGAAGAGGCGCTGGCGGCCATCAGCCTTGCTCGCAACGCGCTGGAGCCGTTGCCGCCGCCGCTGACGCACGCTTTCGAGGCGTATCAGGCGGCGCTGCGTCGCGTCAACGCCGTCGATTTCGACGATCTGATCGCGCTGTCTGCGCATCTCCTCGAGACCGCCCCGGCCGTGGCGGCGGCGGTGCGTGCCCGCTATTGCTGGATTTCTGTGGATGAATATCAGGACGTCAACGCTGCGCAGGTGCATCTGCTGCGTCTGCTGGCGGCGGGCGGCGCCAACCTCTGCGTCATCGGCGACCCCGACCAGGCCATCTATGGCTTCCGAGGCGCAGATCGCCGCTACTTTCTTCTCTTTCAGGAGGAATTTCCCGGCGCCGTCGTCGTGCAGCTGACGCAAAATTACCGCTCAAAACAGGGCATCCTCGACGCAGCGCTCCAGGTGATCGCCCACAACCCCGATCGCCAGGCCTTGCCGCTGCTGGCGCGCTTCGCCGAGGCCGTGCGGCTCGACGTGCATGCCGCGCCGACCGACAGAGCCGAGGCGGAAACGATCGTGCACCAGATCGAGCAGATGATGGGCGGCACGAGCTACTTTTCGCTTGACAGCGGTCGCGCCGAGGGTCGGCCCCCAGCGTCGCGAGATTTCGGCGACTTCGTCGTGCTCTACCGGCTCAGCGCGCAGGCGCGGCCGTTGATCGAAGCCTTCGAGCGCTCCGGCATCCCCTATCAGGTGGTGGGACAGGCGTCGTTCTGGGCGCAAGAGGCCCCACGCCAAGCGCTGGCCTTCCTGTGGCTGCTGGAAAATCCGCGCTCCACTGTGCATTTGGAGCAAATGCTGGCGGCCGCCGGCGTTGCGACTCCGGAGGCTCTGGCGCACCGTCTGAGCGCGTTGTTGCCCGACGACGGCGAGAATCTATCCAAGGCGCTGACCAGCCTGACTTCCGCCTCGCCCGAACGCCAGCGCCCCCGCCTCGAACGGCTGGCCGCCTTCTGGGCGGAGCTAGTCCGGCGCAAGGAGACGACCTCGGTCAGCGAGCTGCTCGGCGCCGTGTGCGACTTTCTCGGTGTGGCGCCGGAGCGCCGGACGCAGATCGTTCAGCGCGCACACAGCTATGGAATGCGACTGCGTGAATTTCTAGAGGCGGCCGCGCTCGAACGCGAGGCAGATGGCTACGACCCGCGCGCCGACCGCGTCGCCTTGATGACCCTGCACGCAGCGAAGGGGCTGGAATTTCCGGTGGTCTTCCTGGCCGGCTGCGAGGAAAATCTGTTGCCCTATCGCCGCGAGGGGGAAGCGCCCAACGTGGAGGAGGAGCGTCGGCTCTTTTACGTCGGCATGACGCGAGCGCGCGAGAAGCTGATTCTCACCCATGCCCGGCGTCGCTTTCTCTTCGGTCGCGCCATGGAAAACCCGCGCTCGCGCTTTGTCAGCGAGATCGAAGAGGCGCTGCTCGACCTGCAACGCCGCGAAGGGCGCGCACTGCGCAAAGCGCAGGCGGAGCAACTCGGCCTTTTTGAATAGAAACGAAAACCTATGCCTGCCTTTCAAGCCATTCTGTTCGATTTCGACGGCGTCATCATCGACTCGGAGGCGCTGCACAACGCTGCAGTGGCGTCGGTGGTCGCCAGACGCGGAGTTTCCGTGCCGGACGCGCTCTTCGAGGAATTTATGGGGACCCCCGACGCAGCGCTGCTCGACTATATCAACCGCCGTTATTTGGGCGGGCGCTGCAGCGTAGAGAAGCTGCTGGCGGAGAAACAAGCCGCCTTCCTGGAAGTCGCCGATCAGGTGAAGCCGATTCCCGGCGCACTGGAGTTCATCCAGAGGGCGCGACCGCATTTTCGCTCCTTCGCCCTGGCGACCTCCGCGCTGCGCGTTAATCAACAGCTTATCTTCGACCGGCTCGATCTCCGCTGTTTCTTCGACGCCGTCGTCACCGCCGATGACGTGGCGCAGCCCAAGCCTGCTCCGGAGCCGTACCTGCTCGCCGCCGAGCGGATTGGCCTGCCCATCGGCACCTGCGTCGTCATCGAGGATTCGCTCAACGGCGTGCGCGCCGGCAAGGGCGCCGGCTGTCAGGTGATCGGCTTGACGACGAGCCACTGCGCCGCCCAGTTGACGGAAGCCGGCGCAGATCTCGTGTGCACTTCGTTCGAGGAGATCGCCGCGCATCTGCTGAGGCTGTCCTCTTCCAGGAAGCTTTGAAGCTTCCTGGAAGATAGAGCGCTTCACCAGAAGGTCATTCGAGAGAAGCTGCACCGCCGACGCCTACCGTTGGATGGTTGGCAGATAGAGCGGCGGCGCCATCTGGATGGTCACAATCGCCTGGCTGGTGAAAGGCTCGTTGTCTTTGCCGTCGTCCGTCACCACCAGGATAATGCGTTGCGACTTTACCGGCCCTTCTTTCCCCTCAAAACCAACCTCGAAGTTGGGAGTGTAGGTGAGGAAGCGCCCGCCGCCCAGCCGCGTCTCGGAGCTCACCTCGTTGATGTACCAGTCGTAGCGAACCTCGCCGGAGCCGAGCACGATGTCGAGCGGAGCGCCATCGTTCGGGTCGGGGTCGAGGCCCAGTTCGCGTAGCGTCTTAGATGCGTCAAGCGCCTCCAGCGTGATTGCGACGCCGGGAATCACAGGCTCATTCAGGCTGAAGGGGACGGAGATGCGCGCCAGCGGCGCCATCAGGCTCGCCTCGACCGGAATGTAGGTCGTGCTCGAAATGGTGTACATGCCGTCGTCCAGGTCTTTGAGCGTGTTCTTCACCTCCAGTGCATAGACGGGTAACAGCTCCGCCTGGCTGAAGCCGATCGGCCCTTCCCAGTAGGCGGGTGTGCTGCTGACGATCTCGCGAACGACCACCTGATCCGGCGAGAGCGGAATGGGATCGAGCGCCACAAACGCCTCAAAGTGTTTGAAGAGCTTCTCGATCACGGGCAGAGGCAGCATTTGCACCAGCTCCAGCTCGCCTGCGGCTGCAGCCTGGGCCGGCGTCTGCACGCGACGATAGCCGCCCATGCCGCCGATCACCGCCTGGTCGACGAAGCCGGCGAAGGATGGGCTGACCGGCGCCTGCGTCGCCACGTAGACTTTGAACTTGGAGCCAGGCCCCATCACCGAGAACTCGACGGGCTGGGTGACCGCTCCGGCGCTTACGCTCGGCGAATAGATGAAGATGCGAGAGTAGATTACCTGATAGTTGGTGATGCGCTCATCGAAGGTGACGACCATCTCGCCGCTGGCCGTGACCATCTGATCCATTGTCGTCAGCGTATCCGCCGCCACCTCGTAAAACTGTGCATCCTCGCGCGCCAGCCCATGCTGCTGCAAGAAGGCGTCGGCGATGCGTTTGGCGGCGTCATTGTCGATGGCCTGCATGGCGACGCCAGCGGCCGCCTGGACGCTGAACTCGCTCTCCGTCAGCCAGAGGTTGTTCTTGTCGGTGTGGAGGAAGAGGCCGGCGGTCACGTCCATCTCCAGCTCGCCGCCCTCGCTGAAGGCGACGCCCACCAACGGCCTGCCGTCGCTGATCGGCAGGGTGACCGTCACACCGAAGGCGTTCTCGAGCGTATTGGCTTGCGCCACGCTTTCATCCAGGCTCAACGGCTGCACGCGCACCACCGGCATCTGGAAGTTGATAGCGGCCGGGTCTACAAGGCGGGCCGGCTCGCTGCCGACCGTGTGGGTACGGTAGTACTTCGGCCAGTTGACCGTTGTAGCTGCATTGTGTTGCGCCGGCCTATCATCGAAATAGGCCTCCTGTTCGGCCAGCACGCGCGCCACGCGACCTTGCGACTGGAGCTTATCCGCCGCACGGAACCACGCCTGCGTGAAAGTGTAGCCGTCGCGAATCGCCTTGCCGAATTCGACGCCATGGGCGACGTCGTTCATAACGGTCTTGAAGCCCAGGATCAGACGCACGCCGTTCATTGCTTCTCCCCACCCCTGCAGGTTGCTGACAGGATCGTCAAGCACGTTGCACGCCGCCAGGCCGATCCAGTCGAGGTCGCGGTCGCCCCAGGCGCCGAGGGCATCGTTCTTGGTCACCGTGGTCGGCGTCGGCGAGCCGACGCCAAAGAGAATGCCGGCGGTCGAACCATGGCCCGCAAAGTAGGCGAGATCGAGGGTGTCGATGTAGCTGTTCTCGGAGCCGCCGTTGGCGCTGCGTCGCCAGTCGGTCGACCATGCATCGGTGTTGCCGAACACAAAGCGCGGCGTCCATTTGGGCGAAGACCATTGCGTGATACAGACGCCAAACAAACTGAACTTGCAGTCCGACGTGAGGTAGTCGCGCAGCCCCAGTGCATCGGGGCGGGTGGCGGGCAGGTCAGAGCCGCCCAGGCCAGCCGGCGGATAGTCTTCCACCCACCAGACGCCGAATTCCAGGATTGCGTCATTAATGAGGCCATCGGCGGCGGCCGGCCCCACATCTGCGCCGTCGTCCTGCGCCAGCGCTCTCCTCGGGGTCAGCAAGAGAAGCAACGCCAGGCACAACATCGCGGCCAGCCATAGGCCGGAGCGACCGCCTTTGGATAGATTCTGGGTGAACATACAGGTTTTCTCCTTGTGTCATCCGAATAAACTGTCTGTGAGGAAACAGGGTAAAATTTCTCCGCTCGTTTACATTTCCTTATCCTCCTCTCTGCACCTGCGGCAAATAAATTCGATGTTCGAGCGCGCGCCCTGGGGCAAGGGGCAGAGGCGGCAACAAGGGGTAATAGCGCCCCTTGTCGTCGTCAATCGCAACGTTGCCTGCGCCATCCACCACCTGGACGAAGTATCGCGTGACGGCGGTGGCCGTGATCGTCCCCGTCCATTTGAGCGCGGCAGCGTCGTAGGTCAGGTCTTTGCTCGACCAGACGCCGGTCCCATCGGTGAAGGCGATCACCACACGCGTCACGCCGGACGCATCCTTTGCTTCGACTTTGAAGCTCCCCTGCCCGCGCGCAGAGTCAAGCACCGCATCCACGTGAGAGATTTCCGCCAGGCTGCGATCCGGGCTGTCTGAGTAGTAGGTGTCGAAGCGCATCTGGTCATAGACGCGCTGTGCGCCGCGTGTAGGGTTGTATTGCCCCAACGTCAGCACCACCGTGTCACGCACGCCGTCGTCGAAAGCGCTGCTCTGCACGGCGAAGGGCGTCGAGGGATGCCAGCCCGGGGCCTCGAATGCGGGCGGCGTGACGTCGGTGATGTATTCGTTGATGGCGAGCGCAACTGGTGCGCTCGCCACCGTCTCGGTGTAGACGCCGCCCAAGAACACCACGCCGCGCAGGCTGCCCGCATTGGGCGCGGCCAGGTTGCGGTAATAGCCGGGCTGAATCGGCGCGCCGGCGGAGAAGATGACGTTGCCATCGAGGTTGACCCGGTAGCGTGGGTCGGCGTCGTCGGAACCGAAAGCGCCAAAAGATTGCGGCAGGCCGTAGCGGAAGCCGCCGACATTGACCTCCGCTCCGAAGGCGGTCGGCGGCGTAACCACCTCTTCGACGCTGGGGAAGGGATCTTCGTTGCTCAAAGCGCCGCCGCTGGTGATGGCAATCATGGGCAGGCCATAGAGCGCCGTCTGCATCAGCACTTTGACGTCGTAACCATCGATCAGCCGCGCCCGCGAAACGTAGAGCTGTTTGGCCGTCCTCAGCGCCGGGCCGACGGTGGCGCGCGTGTCTGTGAGCAGTTGACGGGTGAAGTTGCGCATCAACGATTCGGAATAGACGATGCCGCCGCCGCCCCAGCCGAAGCCGGTGTTGCCCACATAGACCGCCCCGCGGCGCACGAACGCCTGCGGCAAGTCCAGCGCAGCTGGGTCGTTGAGGCCGCCGTGACAGCCCATGTTGTAGACCAGCGAGCCGGTGAAGCTGTTGGCGGCGGTCAGCACCTCGCCGGCCTGAATGTCCTTGCCGTCCGGTGCACCGAAGGCGATGTGCGTGGCGTGGCCGTTGATCGAAATCAGGTCATGGCGGCCGCCTGCCAGCGCACCGGCCAGCAGAAGGGAACGCAACGCGTCGCCCGGCCAGAAGGGGCCGATGAAGTCCGGAGGAGAGACGGCGGGGACGCCGTCGCTGACCAGCAGACTGCGAATCTGCAAGGCGCTGTCTTGCACGAAGTCATAGCCGGTGACCAACGCCCGCTGCGCGTCGATCGTCTGGTTGGCAAGAAAGACGTCGATCTGACCGATGATCTCTTCCGGCTCCTGGATCAGCCGTCCGACTGCATAGTCAGGTACATAGAGCTCTCCGCCTTTCCACTGCGCCGGCTCGCGGTCGGCGTAGAAATCGTCGGTCAGGATCATGTCGGCTGCCAGCGCGGCGGAGAGGGCGTCGCCGCCTGTCAGCGCGGCCGCGTACTCGTTCTCCCTTTTGGCGAGGTCTGCCTCCGGCACGCGGTGGAAGGGGATCACGCGATCGTCGCCCACAATCACCAGATAGGTCAGGTTCGGCGCGCTTGCAGCAAAAGCAAGCACGGTGTTGCGGATGGCGCCGCTCACTGCATTGGCGCGGCTGACATCGGCGAAGGCGGCGGGGCTGGCCAGCCAGGCGCTGTAGGCGCTCGCCGTCGCCG
>CALFWA010000221.1 GCA_937928035.1 uncultured Caldilinea sp.
TGAAAAGAAAAGTTTTCTGCAAACCGTGTTGGATGCTGCGGATGACGTGTTCACCCGCCTCACGGCTGGCATTCCCGCCGCCGAGGTGCGTCGCATGATCCGTGGGGAGCCGCCGGGGCGCCCAAATCCACGGTTGAAACCTCATTCAGAAGCTTTTCTGCTGCACATCAAACCGACGTACTATCACGAGAGCGTCACACGCTTTACGCACACCTTCAGACTGGGTCTGCTCTCCACCTATCTCTTTTTTGTGGAGACGATTACCGGTCTGATCCTGATGATCTGGTACGCGCCCACGCCAGAACGCGCTTATGCAGACATGATTCGTCTGCTCAGCAACGTTCCCTTCGGCCAGTTCATGCGCGACATGCATCGCCTGGGCGCAGAGCTGATGGTGGCGATCGTCACGCTGCACATGGTGAGAACTTACTTGACCGGCAGCTATAAGGCGCCAAGACAATTCACCTGGTTCACCGGCGTCATTCTGTTGGTCATCACTCTGTTCTTGAGTTTCTCCGGCTATCTGCTGCCCTGGGATCAGCTGGCCTTCTGGGCGGTGACGATCGGCACGTCGATGGCGGAGGCGGTGCCGCCCGCAGTCGTCGGCGAGACGGTCAACCTGCTGGCGCGCGGCGCGCCGGACATCGGCGCCAATGGCCTGTTGCGCTTCTATTTGCTGCATGTGCTCTTCCTGCCGTTGTTGCTCTTCCTCTTCTTCTTTGTGCACTACTATAAAGTCGTGCATTTCGGCATCAGCTTGCCTTCCAGCGAAGAAGAGGTGGGCCAGGACACAGCGAACAAAGTGCCGGCGGACCGTCGCGTCTACTTCCTGCCCGACGTGATGATCGATGAAGCCTCTTTCCTGATTGGCTTTACGGCTTTGATGGTGCTGGCGACCACCTTCTTCTTCTCGGCCCCGCTCGAGTCGATCGCCAATCCGCAGTCGACGCCGCTGCATACGGTGGCGCCCTGGTACTTCTACTGGCTGCAGGGATTGCTCAAGATCGCCGACAAGACGATTGCAGGCGTGATTATCCCCGGCGTCCTTCTGGTGTTGCTGGCCGCCATTCCCTACCTGGACCGCAACCCCAGCCGCCGCGCCCGCGACCGCCGCGTGGCCATCATCAGCGGCATCGTCGCCGGCATCGTCATGATCATCCTGAGCTGGATGGGCACGCCCTACTACGCCGTGCAGGCCGCCCCCGCGGTGGAGGTCGTGCAGGAGCTGATGCCTGAAGAAGGCGCCGGCCTCGTAAGAGAGATCGGCTACAAACATCTGCCGCTCGGCGTCTATGACACGCGCGAACATCCGGTCACCGATGACCCGGAATTCAATGAAGTGCTGCATAAATTTGCAGCCGCCATCGCTCATTACGAAGAGAAAGATCCAACCTTTAATAACGCCTACGGCATCCTGAAAATCACCCAGGAGCAGCCGAATCTGAAGCGTATCACCTGGGAAATCTACTGGGTCAGCCCAGAAGGGATTGAAGATCGCTTCATTAGAACCTTCTTCCTGCACAGAGATTCTCTGTACTGGGAGCAGTATGG
This sequence comes from uncultured Caldilinea sp., assembly GCA_937928035.1. GTDB lineage: Bacteria > Chloroflexota > Anaerolineae > Caldilineales > Caldilineaceae > Caldilinea. Next base: position 1,552 of record CALFWA010000221.1, read on the forward strand.
GCTGAAGGATTTTAGCTTCCTCCGCCCGGCGACAGAGGAGTAAATCAGAGCCATGAAGCAACCATGGTATAGCTTCCTGTATGTTCGTTCGCCGATCGTGAAGATCGGTCTGGCGATCGCGTCCCTACTGTTGATGATCGTCCTGTTTCTCTTCATGGGGCTGATCGAAGAGCAGCGCATGGAGGCGCAGACCGCCAACTGGACCGGTCGGGAAATCGAAAAGGGCGCTGAGCTGTACGCCAACAACTGCTATAACTGCCACGGCGTCGACGGCAAGGGCTTGGCCGGCGTAGCGCCTGCGCTCAACAGCAAATATTTCTTCACCCAACGTCTCAAAGATATCGGCTGGACCGGTTCGCTGCACGACTACGTGGCGCTCACTGTGGCGGCGGGACGCCCGTCCAGAGTGCAATCGCAATGGGCCGTGATGATGCCCACCTGGAGCGAACGCTACGGTGGCCCCTTCCGCGACGATCAGGTGCAGGCGGTGACAGCCTTCGTCTTAAATTGGGAAAAGGATGCACTGAAACAAGGGACGCCCGACAACCCCGATCCATGGCAACCCTTCCTAGATGCACCGTCCAAGGCGACGGCGGAAGAGGGCGCTGCGCCTGCTGCTGAAGTCACTCCGGAACCCACCGGGCCGAGGCCGCCGCAGGAGCTGTTCATCAGCATGGGCTGCGTAGGCTGTCACAATCTCGATCAGCCGCAAACGCCTACCAACCGCGGCCCCGTCGGCCCCAACCTGGGCAACCTCCACGAGACGGCGGGCACCCATGGGATGGATGCTTTCACCTACGTGCACGACAGCATCGTCAATCCCAATGCTTACATTGTGGAGGGCTATATGGCGGGCATCATGCCGTCCAATTTTGCAGAGCGCATGACTGAAGAAGAGATCAATGCCCTGGTCGAATGGTTGCTCGACCCCAATCGGCAGCGATAATCCTATCGTTCGGTCCGGCAGTTAGGGAACTTTCAAATGGGGCGGCTGGTTGCCAGCCGCCCCATTCTTATGGTGGGTGACAAGGTTTGTTATGTCAAAAGAGTATCAACTGACCCGCGATCCCTTTTTCTATCTGATGGCCGTGCTTTTCGCCATCTTCACCACCGGTCTCTCTGCGATCCTTGGACAGTTGCGCTTCATGCCGCTCAGCCAGACGATCGTGTTGACTCTCTTCATGGCGCTGGCGCTGCGGCGTCATGACCTGCGCGCGGCGCTCTCCGTGATTGCGCTCTGGTTGGTGACTTCGATGCTCGTATTGATCATTCTCACCTTGCTTGCGCCGGCCCAGATCGAACGCGCCTTCGCCGATGGCTTTCTGCATCGGGCAGCGTTCTCGGAATGGTACTTCGCCGGTTCTCCGCTGCCGGCAAGCTTCGCGGCGGCGCCGCTGGCGAAAACGCTCGAAGTGGTGGGAATCACCGTCGGTTCACTCTTCACCGGCGGCGTTGCGGGCGTCTGGTCGCTGGTGCGGCTGGCGAACCTGACGGCCTTCAGCGCCGGTCACCTGCTCGGCGTGCTCGAAAGCCCGCTGTGGATTTTCATCGCACTGCCGATCTGGAGTATCCTGCAACTGGTCGGAGCGACCGGCCTGGTTGCGCTGTGCGCCGAGCCGATGCTGGTAGATCGCTTTGCGTTCGGGCGGTGGCTGCAACGACGTCGCCGCAAGCTGCTCATCTTCGGCGCTATCTATGCGATGGGATTGGCGGCGGAAGCGGTGTTGCCCGCTTTCTGGCACTTTCACAGCTAAGATTGCCCCCACCGCAGAGAAATTAACCAGAGAGGCGCAAAAGAAAAGCAAAAAGTCTGGCTCGCTTGGCGACGATTTTTATCGTTGTTAACGCCGTCAAGCAGGGCGCCTATTAAGAAACGACGCAAATGCGCATTAAACGAGTTGTCATTCAAGGCTTCAAAACCTTTGCGCGACGCACCGAGTTCATCTTCGATCCCGGTGTGACCGCGGTCGTCGGGCCGAACGGCAGCGGCAAAAGCAACATCGTGGACGCCATCCGCTGGTGTCTGGGCGAGCAGAGCTTCAGTCTGCTGCGCTCCCGCAAGACCAGCGACGTGATCTTTTCCGGCAGCGACAAGAAATCTCGGCTTAACCTGGCCGAGGTGACGATCACGCTCGACAACAGCCAGGGCGAAGCGCCCATCGACTACGCCGAAATCGAGATCACCCGCCGCGCCTATCGAGACGGCGACAACGAATACCTGCTCAACGGGCAGCGGGTGCGCCTGCAGGACATTATCGACGTCCTGGCACCGACCGGCTTGGGCAAGCGCACCTACTCCGTGATCGGCCAGGGGTTGATCGATCGCGCCCTGAGCATGGCGCCGGAGGAGCGTCGCTCGCTCTTCGAGGAAGCGGCCGGCATCAGCGGCTATCAGCTCAAACGCGCCACCGCCGTGCGCCGACTGGAGGCCACGCAGCAGAATCTGACGCGCGTGCGCGATATTCTCGCCGAACTCAGCCCGCGATTAAGCTATCTGCGTCGGCAGGCCGAGCGCGCCCGCGAGCGCGAGCAAATTGCCCGCGACCTGCAGGCGTTGCTGCGCGAATGGTACGGCTATCGCTGGCACGC
>CALFWA010000222.1 GCA_937928035.1 uncultured Caldilinea sp.
AGTTGGGAAGATTGCCGCTGTGATCGATGTGCGCATGGCTTAACACCACAGCGCTCACCGTAGCAGGATCGAACGGCAGGTGAAGGTTGCGCTCATAGGTTTCGGCGCGATGCCCCTGAAACAGGCCACAGTCGAGCAAAATACGCTCGCCGTTCACCTCTAGCAGGTGCATCGAACCGGTCACTTCTCTTGCCGCACCAAAAAAAGTGAGCCGCATGCAGCGAGGTTTCCTTTTTGGTTCCTTTTCAATGACGCTGGCTGCGGGAACGCTGCTGTCCTGGTGGCCATACGAGCATTTCTGCTATGCAAGTTGCCATTCTTATTGCATATTGTAATGTATTTTGAAATAAGTTCAACCCCCAAAATTTCGATCCGGCCTGTCTTTTTGTCTTGCGTCGATGACAGTGGTTTGTTTGAGAGGGGGATGCCATGAAATCGAACATAGTGAGTCGTCTCTCTGCAGCCACCCTCACCGTCGCCGTCCTGTATTCCCTGTTCGTCATGCGGCCTGGCCTGCGTATTGTCGGCGTTTCGTTTCCGCGGCAGGCGTGGATTCTGGAGCATCCTTTTTTGTGGAGCCTGGGCCTGTGGCTGTGGCTGGCCGTCATTGTCGGCTGGGTGGGAGTGTTGATCTCGCTGCTGGGGGCGTATGCGCCTCTTCACCGCATCTCGACAATGCTGCAGTGCACCCTGCTGCTGATCGCCGCGGTGTTGGCGATTGCAGGCCTGGCGGTGTGGATGGCGGCGCTGCCGGCCGCACTGCGGCTGCCATCGGTGAATGAGCTGCTGATGTTGGTGGATGAGTTTGCGCTAGGGCTGTTGGGCGTAGGAGCGCTGCTAGGCGGCATTACAACGAGCTGGGTGGCGCTCGAGCTGATGCGCTTCAGCCCGTTGCAGAAGCGCTGGATGACGATGGCTGCGCTGGCAGGGGCGCTGATGGCCCCCTCGCCCTTCCTGCTGCCCTTTCCCTGGCATCTGTTGGCGGCCGCCATCTGTTGGTTGGTCTGGACGTTGTATTTGAGTGCGCTGCCCTGCGCGTTGGGCGCCGATGCCGAGACGCGCTGAACCCATCGTCCGAGCGAGCGCTACCCTACCATCGTCGAGGTCATGCGTGTGTGCTGCATCAGATAGTTCTGCACGCCGCCTGCCTCCAGGGCGTTGCTACCCACCGACGGCTGTCGCTGCCGATAGCGGCCATCCGGCAACAGCTCCCAGGCGTGACGATGGTCATTGAGCGAGCTATGCAGGATCATATGCAGATATTCCTGGAGCCTGGGGTCTTCGATCGGCGCCGCCGTTTCGATGCGGCTGCTGAGATTGCGGCGCATCCAGTCGGCGCTGCTGATGTAATAGCGTGGGACGCCGCCGTTGGCGAAATAGAAGATGCGCGAATGCTCCAGATAGCGACCGATGATGCTGATCACGCGGATGTTTTCACTGATTCCCGGTAACCCTGGTCGCAGACGGCAGTTGCCGCGCACGATCAGGTCGATGTTCACACCGGCCTGGCTCGCCTCGTAGAGCTTGCGCACAATGCTTGAGTCTTCAAGCCCGTTCATTTTGGCGATGATGCGTCCTTCTCGTCCGGCCAGCGCATGGGTGATCTCCTGGTCGATCAATTCCAGGATGCGCTGACGCATGTTCACAGGCGCCACTAAAAGTTTGCGATAATCCACCTGATAGCTATAGCCGGTCAGGTAATTGAAAAGGTCCATCAGATCGGCAGCGATCTCCGGGTTGCAGCTGAGCAGGCCGAGATCGGTATAAGTGGAGGCGGTTTTGGCGTTGTAGTTTCCGGTGCCGATGTGGAAGTAGGCGCGCAAGCCGTCCTCCTCTTCTCGGATTGCCAGCGACATTTTGCAGTGTGTCTTGAGGCCGACCAGCCCATAGGCGACGTGGCAGCCTGCCTCTTCGAGCTTGCGCGCCCACTCGACATTTTTTGCCTCATCGAAGCGCGCTTTGACCTCGACCAGCACGGCCACCTGTTTTCCACGGCCGGCGGCGTCGATCAGCGCCGCAATGATGGGCGAGTTGTCCGAAGTGCGATAGATGGTCTGCTTGATCGCCAGCACCTGCGGGTCGCGCGCGGCGGCCTCGACGAAGAGCTGCGTCGTCGACTGGAAGCTGTGGTACGGGTGATGCACCAGTAGATCGCCCTGACGGATGGCGCTGAAGAGCTCGCCAGTGCGCCCCTTGCTGCTGATGCCGACCAGCCTAGAGGGGACGGTCGGCGTGTAGGGCTCGTATTTCAGGTGCGGCAGGTTGATTTCCGCCAGCGTAAACAGGTCAGGACGGCGCAACAGTCCATGCACGAAATAAACGTCATCGTTTTCGAGGTGCAACTGGCTTTGTAGCAAGGGCAGAATTTCCGGCGGCGCGTTGGCATCGACTTCCAGGCGCACGACCGGCGCAAAGCGACGCTCGCGCAGCTCCTCGCTGATCATGTCGAGGAGATCGTCGGCCTCCTCCTCGTTGCGCGCCAGGTCTGCGTTACGGGTGATGCGAAAGGGAAAAGCCGCAACGATTTCCATCCCTCGGAAGAGGGTGTCGAGGTGGGCAGCGATCAGCTGTTCGAGGGGCAGAAAATGCATCTGCCGTTGCAACGGCACCCAGCGCGGGCGTGTGGGCGGCACCTTGACGCGCGCAAACTGGCGTTCGCCCGTCGACGGATCGATCAACACGATGCCGAGACTCAGGCTGAGGTTGCTGATAAAGGGGAAAGGGTGGCCTGGGTCAACCGCCAGGGGCGTCAGGATAGGGTAGACTTCGTTCAAAAAATACTCTTGGAGCCGTTTGCGTTCCGCCTTGTTCAACTCATCGTAGTTCACCAGTCGAATGCCGTGTTCGGCGAGTTGGGGAAGGATGTCTTCGTGTAGACATGCACTCTCGATCGTGACCATCTCGCGCACGGCGCGCGCGATCAGCGCCAATTGCACGTCGGGCGCCCACCCCTCCAGCGTGAGGTTGGCCATGCCGGCGGCTTTTTGTCGCTTCAGGCCGCCGACGCGTTTGCTGAAAAATTCGTCGAGGTTGCTAGAGGTGATGGCGATAAATTTGAGCCGCTCCAACAGAGGGGTGCGCGGGTCGAACGCCTCGCGCAGCACGCGCCAGTTGAAGTCGAGCCAACTTAGTTCCCGGTTGTACACTTCATCTGCCGTGCTGAGCGCATCAAGCGAGAGCGACGCCAGGTCGAAGGTCGGGCGATAGACTGGGTTCAGGGGCAACGTGTGGGTGCGCTCCCATTCCTGCAAGAAATTTTGATACACCTCGGCCAGGGCACCTGGCGCGGGGACGCGCGGGGTGATGTAGCGCAGCGGTCTGCGCTGGGGCTCTTCATATGCCGCTGCCTCCATCGAGAACGATGGCCTTCCTCTATCAAGGACTGAAGCGGGTGG
>CALFWA010000223.1 GCA_937928035.1 uncultured Caldilinea sp.
GGGGAAGCTGCGCTTGAACAGTAGCAACGAGCCATCCTCTTCTCTTCCGGTCATCGTAACGGAGCGGCTTACCCGCACCTTTGGGCAGACCATCGCCGTGAACGAGCTCTCTATCTCCATCCATGCCGGCGAAGTGTTCGGCTTCTTGGGTCACAACGGTGCCGGGAAAACGACGACCGTGCGGCTCCTTAACGGCGTCATCGCGCCGACGGCGGGCTCGGCGCGCGTCTTCAGCCTCGACCCTACCACGCACGGCCATCGCATTCGCGCCCGCACCGGCGTCCTCACCGAGACGCCCGCGCTCGACCCGCGGCTCACCGCGCGCGACACGCTCCGCTATTTCGCCGAAATCTACGGCGTGCCCAAACAGGAGCGTCGTCGCCGCGTCGATGATCTGTTGGCGTTCTTCGAGCTGAGCAGCCGCAGCGACCATAAAGTCGGCGGTTTCAGCAAAGGGATGCGTCAACGGCTGGCGCTGGCGCGCACGCTCATCCACGACCCGGAGATCATTTTTTTGGACGAGCCGACTTCCGGCCTCGACCCGGTGGCCATGCGCGACGTCCATCGGATGATCGAGCGGCTCAAACAGCGCGGCCGCACGATTTTCCTGTGCACGCATAACCTGATCGAGGCCGAGCGTCTTTGCGACCGCATCGCCGTGATGGCGCAAGGGCGCCTGCTCGCCGTCGGCGACATCCATCAATTGAGCAGTCGCCTCGACCGCGGCCACCGCGTCAGCGTGGAGGTGGATGCCGCCGATCTGCCGCGCGCAATGCAGCTTTTTTTGCGGACGCCGCCGGTCGTCCACGCGGAAGTCGCCTCAAACCGCCTGGCCGACCGCAACGGCGGCGCGCAGCTTGTGCTCTACGGCGTAAGCCGTCGCGATGTGCCCCGCATCATCGCGACGGCCACGCAAGACGGCATCCAACTGTACCGTGTGCAGCCGGAGGAGCCGTCGCTGGAGGATGTCTATTTTGCCTTGCAGGAACTGTAAACCGCACAGGAGCCGGAAAGCATGAACTGGGAGGCGGTGTGGGCGATTGCGCGCAAAGACGTGACGGTGGCGCTGCGCACGCGCGCAGTGGCGTTGCCGCTTGCGCTTGTGCCGCTGGTGCTGATGGTGGGGGTTCCGGTGCTGGTGGGGTTGATCTCCGGCATGGCCGCGCGCCTGGAGATCGCTCCTGCCGACGTCGACGTCCTCTTCAGGCCGATGCCGCCCGGCTTCGACGCGCGCTACGCCGGCCTCAACGACGCGCAGCTCGGCTACATCTACTTCATCGTCTACCTCTTTGCGCCGATGTACCTGATCTTGCCGCTGATGGCTTCCGCCGTGGTGGCGGCGGACAGTTTCGCCGGCGAAAAGGAGCGCAGGACGCTGGAAGCGCTCGTCTATTCACCCACCACCGACCGCGAGCTGCTCTTCGCCAAAATCCTGGGGGCATGGATCCCCGGCGCGCTGGTGGGGCTGGTCGGCTTTGCGCTCTATGTGCTGGTCGGCAACCTTATGACCTGGTACGTTGCACAGCGCATCGTCCTGCCGAATTTGCTGTGGATTTTGCTGGCCTTCTGGGTGGGGCCGGCCGCGGCTGCTTTGGGGTTAGGGGTGACCGTGATCGCCTCCTCGCGCGTGAATACCTTTCAAGAGGCGTATCAGATCGGCAGCTTGATCGTTCTGCCCTTGGTACTGGTGGTCGTAGGCCAGGCGATGGGCGCCTTTGCACTTTCCGATGGCCTGGTGGCGCTCTTTGGGCTGGCGCTGTGGGGAATCGCCGGCGGCGTCTTCGTCTTCGCTGCCTCCACTTTCCGGCGCACTTCGCTCATGGCGCGGCTGTGAAAATGACGTGAAGACCCGACTGCTTTTGCTCTGCATCTTGGCTGCGCTGCTTGCAATCGTGTGGCGGCTCCATCGCCCCACGCCGCCTGACCCGCGCATGGTTGCGCTGGCGGCCCGCGCCACACTCTACGCCTTGCCCACACCTACGCCGCAGCGAGTGGTGATGACGCAGGTCGTCGTTGTCACACAAGTGGTGACGCAGGTAGTGGTCGTCACCGCCACGCCGACGCCTCTGGAGAGGGCGACGCCCACTCCCACAGCTACGCCCTTTCCATCGGAGGCCATGGCTGCGCCTGCAGCTGTAGAGGCATCTACACCTGCCGCTGCGCAAGCCTCGAACGCAGTGGAGGAAGATGCAGCAGCCGCCCGTGCAGCGACTCTCTCTTCCGGCGCCTGTCCTTCCATTTCACACCATCAGTATGTCGCCATCCCGGTGGCAGGCGGCGGTCTAGAGCATCCGCCGGCGCTGCACGCCGATCTGCGGCTTGCGCTGCGCGGCTATGAACCGGTTGATGCTGCACGCACCCTCATCGATAAAGATGGGCCGGTGGACGGCGATCCCCCGCAGCTGAGCGCGCTGTTCGCCCGCAGTGATGCGCCTTCCTTTAGCCAGACCTACCAGGTGTATGATTGGAACTGGGGCTGCGGAGAACACGGCTGTCGGGGCGCTTTGTTGCAAACGCCCGGCGTGACCCTGGCGGCGCTGCACGCACAGGGAGGAGAGCCTGTCTTTATCCCTTCGCGAGGACGGCAAATCTACGCCAGCGGCTACAAGGCGCTGGTGCTCTACGCCGACGCAACCCATATCACATTGGGCTATATGCGCGAAGACAGCGTCGCCAACGGCTATGTTGTGCACCTTGCCAACCTCTGCGTGGACCCCGGTCTGATGGCGCTCTATGCAGCGAGCGACGTTGCGGGTCGGGCGTCGTTGCCCACACTGCGCGAAGGAGAACCGATCGGCGTGGCTGCTTTAGGCGATCTGCTTGTAGCGGTGCGCGATCGGGGGACTTTTCTAGACCCGCGTTCGCGGCTGGATTGGTGGCAGGGGAAGTGAATAACAAAAGGAGGAATGCATGTTCAACCCGCTGACGCCGTTGCTGGAGGCCAACGGCGTAATCGTGATCGACGGTGCGCTGGCCACCGAGCTGGAGCGCCGCGGCGCGGACCTGAGCGACGCCCTCTGGTCGGCGCGGCTGCTCATCGACGCACCGGAGATGATCCGCAGCGTGCATTTGGACTATCTGCGCGCCGGCGCCGACGTGCTGATCACCGCCAGCTATCAGGCCAGCATCGAAGGGTTCAAACGCTGCGGCCTTAATGAAGCGCAGGTGCGCACCCTTTTCCGCCTCAGCGTGCAGCTCGCCGCCGAGGCGATTGCGGAGCATCTCGCCGAAAAACAGAGCGCCCCGCCTCGCTTGCCACCCCTGATCGCCGCCTCGATCGGCCCTTACGGCGCTTATCTCGCCGATGGCTCCGAGTATCGCGGCGATTATGGCCTCAGCGTCGAAGCTTTGATCGCATGGCATCGCCCGCGCGTCAGCACCCTTGCAGAGACGGAGGCCGACCTCTTTGCCTGTGAAACGATCCCTTGTCTGACCGAAGCGGAGGCGCTCATCCGCCTGCTGGAGGAGTGTCCGAACATGCCGGCCTGGCTTTCTTTCAGCTGTCGCGATGGCGAGTCGCTCTCCTCGGGCGAGCCGTTCGCCGAGGCGGTGCGCTTGGCGAACAGCAGCGAGCAGATCGTGGCCGTGGGCGTCAACTGCACTGCGCCTCGGTACATCGAATCGCTGTTGCACATCGCCAGGCCGCTCACCGACAAGCCGTTGCTCTGTTACCCGAACAGCGGCGAGCAATGGGACGCCGAAGCGCGCTGTTGGGTGGAGGGCACCGGCGTGACCGACTTTGCCGAGCCAGCGCGGCGCTGGTATGCGGCGGGCGCCCGGCTGATCGGCGGCTGCTGTCGCACCACGCCGGCGGACATCGCCGTGATTGCGCACACCCTGCACCGGGAAGTGGAGCAACGCCGACGTCGGGCGTTGTAACGTTTGTGCAGTTTGTGCATCCAACCAAACAGATGGCCTGTCATCGGCAGTGCATACAGGACAGAAGTTTAACCAGAGAGGTGATTTACATGGCGATTTTGAACGACAATATTAAAAACCAGGTGCGCGAAATGCTGGCCGACCTGCCTGCGCCAGTGCGGCTGGTTGTCTTTACACAAGGCGAGGGCGGCGCGCTTGAATGCGAGATGTGCGCCGAGACGCGAGAACTCGTCGAGGAAGTGGCGGCGCTTTCTGACAAGGTCAGCGTGGAAGTGCGCGACTTCGTCAAGGACAGCGAAGTGGCCGAGACCTACGGCATCGACAAAATTCCGGCCATCGCCGTCGTGCGCGACGGCGGCGAACCCAAAGATTACGGCGTTCGTCTGTACGGCATTCCGTCCGGTTATGAGTTTGGCACGCTGATCGAGGACATCCGCCTCGTCAGCTCGGGCGAACATGGGTTGAGCGAAAAGACGCTGGAGCAGCTGGCGCAGTTGACGGAGCCGGTGAACATCCAGGTCTTTGTGACGCCGACCTGCCCCTATTGCCCGCGCGCGGTGTTGCTGGCGCATCGGCTGGCCATTGCGAGCGATCGCGTCGCTGCGGCGATGGTGGAGGCGACCGAGTTCCCGCATCTCGCCAACCGCTATCAGGTTTACGGCGTGCCGCGTACCGTCATCAACGACGTCATTCACATTGAAGGCGCCGTGCCGGAAAATATGTTGATGGCCAAGCTGATGAACGTCACCGATGAGGAGTTCATGAAGCTGGCTCGACAGCACTGGGAAGCGATGGTTAATTGAGGCTATCCGCCGGCTTTGCCTCCTTCGTTATGCGGCTGGTATAATCGGCTGCATGACGAAGGAACTGCCTGCGCCGACGCTGCTTTCGCCTGAGCTACTCGACGAAGCCTATGAACAGCGCCTACTCGAGCGCATTCGAGCAGGCGATAGGACAGCCTGCGCCGAGTGCATCGATCTGCATAGCGCGGGTGTCTATCGGTTGGCGTTGCGCATGGTCGGCGATCCGCACGAGGCGGAGGACATCGTCCAGGAGACCTTTCTCAACGCCTTCCGCACCATCGACTCCTTCGAGGGGCGCTCCAGCCTAAGCACCTGGCTGTATCGGATCGCCTACAATGCAGCGTTGATGCGGCTGCGCAAGAAACAGCCGTTGCACGTCTCCATCGAACCGTATGTGGACGAAGAGGAGACGGCGACGACGCCGGTGCAGTTGTTCGACTGGTGTTGCCTGCCGGAGGAGGATTTCCAAACCGCCGAGGCGCGCAACGAGTTGGAGCGCGCCATCGGCGAGTTGCCGGAGCCACTGCGCGCCGTTTTTGTGTTGCGCGAGCTGGAAGGATTGTCCACTGAAGAGACGGCGCAGGCGCTTGACCTCTCCGTTTCCAACGTCAAGGTGCGCCTCCATCGCGCCCGGCTGTGGCTGCGCGAGCGCCTCTCCGGCTACTTCACCGAGCTGGCGCAACGTTCTCAAGAGCGAAACTGATGGACGCCGCTGTTTCTCATCACACATGCAAAGAATTGCTCGTCAGTCTTTCCGATTATCTCGACGGTGAAGCGGCTGAAGCGCTATGCGCCGAGATCGAGCGCCACTTGGCCGACTGCGAAGATTGCCGCGTGGTCGTCGATACCTTGCGCAAAACGATCCTGCTCTACCGCACTCTGCCGCCCCCGTCCCCGCCGCAAACTATCCGCGCTCGTTTGCTGCATGCTTTGGAACTGGACAAGGATGCGCCGTAGCACTGCGCCGCTCATTTTGGGGTGTTGATCTCGGTCGGTGGGGCTAGATCAAGCCTTGGCGGTGCGGCGCGCTTCCCTCTGAATTCGGAAACAATGCCCCCGATGATAAAATAGGATGTCCGACTGCCGCAAGCGCAAAAGCTGGTGTGAGGAGAAGAGACGACATCCATGAACAATCGATGGGTACTGCTGATCGTCGGTGCAGCGGCGGCGGCTGTCATGGGCTATCTGGGCCATCGACTGGGCGTATGGCCGGATGAGTTCGAACGCGTACTGGCCGCAGCTCCCCTGCAGATCACGGCGGACGGAGAGCGCGTCCGGCCGATCGCCGTTCCTCCTCGCAGGGTGCGCGCCGAAGCCAGCGTTGTCCCCGTGCGCAGCGTTGACCTGAGTGCGCCGATCGAAGGAACGGTGCAGGAAGTTTTGATTCAGGAGGGCGACGCGGTCACGGAAGGACAGTTGTTGGTTAAGCTCAAAGACAGTCGGCAGCGTGTGCTGGTTGCCCAAGCGGAAGCCGCGTTGAATCGCGCTCGCGCTGCCCTGGCGCTGCTCGAGGCGGGGCCTTCGCCTGCAGAGATCGCCGAGCTGGAAGCGACGCTGGCCGCAGCGCAGGCCGCCTATGACAAACTGGCGCAGGGACAGCTCCCCGGCGCCATCGCCGAAGCGGAGGCTGCTCTGGTGCGAGCGCAGGCCGACTATCGGCTGCTGACGCGCGGCGCCGATCCGTTGGAGATCGTCGAAGCGACCGCTCGGCTAGAGCTGGCGCAGGCGCAGCTCGACCAGGCGCGCTCCGCCTATAACAAAGTGCGCAACCATCCTGACATCGGCATGCTTCCCGAATCGGTGGCGATGCAACAGGCCACCGCCGCCTACAACGCCGCCAAAGCGCGACTCGATTTTTTGCAAAGCGGCGCGACGCCGGAACAGATCGCCAGCGCCGCCGCTGCGGTGCGTCAGGCGCAAGTTCGGCTCGACGCGTTGCGCCAGATGGAGCCGCTCGAGCTGGCGGAGGCTGAAGCGCTGGTCCGCCAGGCGCAGGCTGCGCTGGAAAAAGTCAGGGCCGGCGCGCAACCCGAGGAAATTGCAGTGGCGCAGGGCGACGTCGACATCGCCATTGCACAACTTCAGGATGCACTCGTCGCTCTGGCAGAGACTGAGCTGCGCGCTCCTTTCGACGGCGTCATCACCGCCGTCGCCGCCGAAAACGGTGCATACGTCACCCCCGATCTTCCGATTGTTCAATTGGCGGACGTTTCGGCGTGGCGCATCGAAACGCTAGGTTTAACCGAGATCGACGTCGCAGGCATCTCGCCCGGCGATCGCGTCGAGATCACCTTCGATGCGTTGCCTTCGCTGCGCCTCGAAGGAAGGGTGCTGCGCATCCGTCCGGTTGGAGAGATCATCAGCGCCTCACCTGTCGCCGGCGCGCTGCCGCAACGCACCTTGCCGCTTGCCGAGCAAATGGCGGGCGACATTGTCTATCGTGTGATCATTGAACCGGAAATGTACGACCCGCGACTCTTATGGAATATGACCGCTGTAGTCGATTTCGGAGCGCGGGAGTAACCTGCGAAGATTCGGGGGCCCTCACCCCCTGACCCTCTCTCCCAATGCTGGGAGAGGAGAAGGCGCCGCTGCGAGCAGCGCCTAC
>CALFWA010000224.1 GCA_937928035.1 uncultured Caldilinea sp.
CAACGCCGTCGCCTTCATCGACGCTCAAAGCGGCTGGACTGCGCACGCCTCGCCCGACACTCCGGGCATCATCGTCTTCGCCGCCACGACCGACGGTGGTCGCCATTGGCGCATCGAAGCGCAAAGATTGCTCGACGCTCACGAGCCTGCGGCGTTCATCAGCCAAATTTCGCTCTTTTGGCTCGACCATGCGCACGGCTGGTTGATGCTGCGGCAGGCGACCAGCAGCAACTTCGACCTCGGCGCACTTTTTCGCACGCAGGACGGCGGCCAAAGCTGGCGCCGCGTCGACGCGCCGGGCGGCCATCCGGTGCGCTTCATCACCCCGCTGACCGGCTGGACCGTGGGCGGCCCCAACGGCTCCGCGCTCTATCGCACCGACGACGGCGGCGTGAGCTGGAGCGCGCAGCCGCTCTCCTGTCCTGGAGACGCAACGAACGTTCTCCCACGCTACACCCTGCCATCTTTCGCAGCGAATGGGCGTCATGGCTTCCTCCAGGTCATCGTCAACGCAGAGAGCGGCCAGCGTCAGGAGTGGTGCGCCACGGAGGATGGCGGCGCAACCTGGACCCGACTCGACGCTGCGCCGCCGGTTGCGGAGATCGACTACGGGTGGCGGCTCGACGCGGCGACCAACCGACTGCTGCGCACCCCGGACAATGGACGCACCTGGCGCGTCGTGCTGGCCGGGACGGAGCGTCCGACGGTGACGGCCGCCGTGCGCACTCGCACGCCGAACGCACGTGCCGGCTCGCCCGACGCCAGGACGGCGCGCTTCGAGGGACACGGCTTCGACATGTGCGAGCTAGGCGGCGAGGAAAACCTGCGGCGCTGGATAGAGGCCAGCCCCTATCGAGCGGTCAATCTCTACATCGGCGGCGCGCTGCGGCTGTGCCCCAACCGGCAACTTGATGCGCTGTTGCTGGAATCGCTGAGCTTGCAGGGATGGACCTTCATTCCGACGTGGGTGGGGCCGCAGGCGCCTTGCACAAGATTCCGGGAGAAATTCGATCTTGACCCCGCCGTCGCCTTCAGCCAGGGCCGCGCCGAAGCGGAGAAGGCGCTGGAAAGTGCCCGACGGCTGGGATTGACAGAGGCCAACGGCTCCGGCACGGTGATCTATTACGATCTGGAAGCATACGACGGGCAAAACGCCGCATGCGTGGAGGCAGCGCGCGCCTTCGTTACCGGCTGGGTGCAACGTCTGCACGAGAGCAACAATTATGCCGGCCTCTACGCCCTGGCCTGTAACCCGCCCATCGCCCGCTACGCCGACCTCCCCTCGCCGCCCGACGCCGTTTGGTTCGCCGCCTGGAATCGCCCCAGCTTCGACCCCAACATGACCGTCTGGGGCATTTCGCCCGCCTGTCTGCCGCCGACGCTGTGGACGCAACACCAGCGCATCCGCCAGTACACAGGCAGCCATCTGGAAACCTGGGGCGGCGTCACCTTTGAGATCGACAGCAACGCGCTCGAGGGCATCGTGGCCGACCTGAGCGGCGTGGTGCAGCCGAAGTTGACCATCGTCGTCGAGACGCCGGAGCTGTCGCCAGCTTTCGAAGAGAGCACGGCGTGCGAGGACGGCTGGCATCGCTTCACCAACGTGCGCGGCTATCCGACCTATCTGGCCGCCAGCCAACCGCTCGGTCAAACGATCCCGCCGCTCAACCATGGAATTTGGCGACCCACGCTGCCGGTCACAGGCATCTATCGCGTCGAAGCGCTGATCGCCAGCCATGGCGCAGTGGAGTGGCCTTGTCGAGGCGTCACCTTGCAGCCGGACACCAGCCGCGCCCGCTACACGGTGCATCACTACGGTGGCGCCACGACGACGGTGCACGATCAGCTCCCGCTCGACGACGCCTGGCTGCGGCTCGGCAGCTATCCCTTCGTCGCCGGTGAGGAGGGCTTCGTCTATCTGGATGCTGCAGTGGAGGATCACCCTCGATTGGTGTCGTTTAGCGCGATGCGGTTTATACTAGAGATAGAGGGACTGTTGACCGAGAAGCTGCATCTGCCGTTGATTACGAGATGAACGAACGGCGCAGAGCCAGGCAATGCATCGAGGGAAGTCCGACATCCATAGGCGCAATACAACGCTTTCAGGAAGAGCAAGGACAACACATTGGATGAACGAACGGTGAGGCATTATGGGCTACGAGGAAATTGAACACACGGCCGATTGGGCGCTGCGCGTATGGGCGCTGAATTTGCCTGAGCTGTTGAGCGAAGCGGCGCGCGGCATGAACGCGCTGGCGGGCGTGAAACTGAACACAGCGAATCGCGCGTTGCGACCGATTCATCTCACCGCGCCGGACGCAGAATCGCTCCTGGTGGCGTTTTTGTCCGAATTGCTCTATCTGGCAGAACAGGAAAATCTAGCATTTGACTCGTTTGATCTGACCATCGACGCCAAAACGCAGGATGGCCTGCAACTAGACGGCGTGCTGCATGGGGCGTCCATTGCCGAAATCAGCAAGGCGATCAAGGCGGTCACCTTTCACAACCTGCACATTCAGAAGACACCAGATGGCCTGGAAGCGACGGTGGTGTTTGACGTGTGATTCCCGAAGGAGGTGAGCCATGGAGCTGAAGCATCTGCGCAAGATCAGCGACTATGAGTGGGAGATCCCCCAAAGTTATCGTCATGACATGCGCGCCTCAGTGCGTATCTTCGCCACGCGGCGTCTGCTGGAACAGATCGCCGACGATCAGTCGCTCGAGCAGGCGGTCAATGCGACGACACTGCCGGGGGTGGTCAGCCCGGTGGTTGTCATGCCGGACATGCATCAGGGCTACGGCTTTCCCATCGGTGGCGTGGCGGCGACAGCCTATCCCCATGGCGTCATTTCGCCCGGCGCCATCGGCTACGACATCAATTGCGGCGTGCGCCTGCTCGCCTCCAGCATCGAGTATGAGGCGGCGTTGCCCTATCTTGACACGCTGGCGACGCTGCTCAACGCCTACTGTCCTAGTGGCGTCGGCAGCGAGGGCGTCGTGCGCGTGCAGGTAGAGGAACTGAACAAAATTCTGCGCGTAGGCGCGCGGTGGGCGCTCAAGCGCGGCTACGCCACCGAGGAAGACTTAGAGCGCACCGAAGAGGGCGGCAAGCTGGAAGACGCCGACCCCTCGCAGGTGAGCGAGCGCGCCAAGCAGCGCGGTCGCGAACAGATCGGCTCGCTGGGCGCCGGTAACCACTTCATCGAGGTGGACGTCGTCGAGCAGATTTTCTACCCGGAGGCGGCGCAGGCGATGGGGCTTCAGGAAGGCTGTCTGGCGGTGCAGATTCACTGCGGCTCGCGTGGGCTAGGCCATCAGATTTGCACCGACTATGTTCAATCCTTCCAGCATGCCGTGCACAAATACGGCATCCATCTGCCTGATCGCGAGCTGGTGTGCGCGCCGATGGACAGTCCCGAAGGCAAAGCGTATATGGCGGCCATGCGTGCGGCGGCGAACTTCGCCTTTGCCAACCGGCAGTTGCTGGCGCACTCTGCGCGCCGAGCCTTCGAGGAGACGTTCGCCAGTCGCTTCAAGAAAGAATGGCGACTCCGGCAGGTTTACGACATCGCTCACAACATGGGCAAGCTCGAGACGCACGCGCGCGAGGGGCAGCGCCTGCGCGTGTGCGTGCACCGCAAAGGCGCCACGCGCGCCTTCGGCCCCGGCTCGCCCGAGCTGCCGGCGGAATATCAGGATATCGGCCAGCCGGTGCTGGTGCCGGGCAGCATGGGCACCGCCTCGTGGGTGCTCGTCGGCACGGAGGCCAGCATGGAGCGTTCGTGGGGTTCAACCTGTCACGGCGCAGGCCGGGTGTTGAGCCGGGCCAAGGCAAAGAAGCAGGTGCGTGGAGAGCGCCTGCGCGAGGAGCTAGAGGCGCACGGCGTCAAAGTGCGCGCCGGTTCGATGTCCGGCCTGGCCGAGGAGGCGCCGCAGGCGTACAAGGACGTGGACATGGTGGTGGAGACGGTGACCCACGCCGGCATTGCGCGCAAGGTGGCGCGGCTGCGACCGGTGGCGGTGATCAAGGGGTAGGTGACCGCCTGTCGGCCGGTGCAGCCGGTCGAACGTGCGCCGGAGAGCGCAGTCGAAGCCACGCCGGTCGCCGTCGAAGAGGCGCGGAGCGCGGCGCCAGCGGGTCGCTACAGCGGAACGCTGTCCGCAGCGGGTATGGAGCTGGAGATCGTTGTCGAACTCGCCGAAGGCGCAGATGGATACACGGGCGCCATCGACATCCCGGCGCAAGGCGCAATGGGCGTTCCGCTGCACAGCATCCGCATCGAGCCGCCCTCTATCCACTTTGAAATGCTGGAAGGTCCGGCGTTAGCCGTCTTTGAAGGCCAGATCGACGAAGCCGGCGCGCTCAGCGGCGTCTTCAGGCAGGCGGGCTTAGAAGGCGCCTTCTCTTTGAGGCCGCTCGCCGAAGCAGCGTCTCTTCCCGCCGGCGTCAGCGGCGTCTACGCCGATCCCGCCGGACGCTTCACCGCGCCGATCCCGACCGGCTGGACGGTGCGCGAAGAGAACGGATTTGTGCGCTTCAGCGATCCGGACGCAGCCATTCGCATGGACATCGTCGTCGTCGAAAGCGAGGACCTGGCGCAGGCGACGGAGGAAGCCTGGCGGCTTGTGGACCCAAGTAGGTGAGCGCGTCGACGTCGAGTGCGTCGAGCCGTGTCTTGGCCGCTTCGTCAACTCCGCCTTGGGCGAGATTACGCTGACGCTGGTCGATGAGGAGCTAACGCTCGACGCCGGCGACTTCTGCACGCGCCTGCGCCCGAAATTCGACGACAAAGGTGAGCTGCAGGGTTACATTCAACTTGACCCACCGCTGCAGGGAGCGATCTATAAATTTACGACGACAGAAGATGGCGCGCCGATCATCGTGCTCGGCGAGGGAGCAATCGAATACACCTTCGTGCGCAGCGAGTAACGGATCGACGCCGGCGCACGCAACATGAAACATGCACTACGCCGGAATGTGACCGCCCCGCTCTTGCGCTATCTGGGAAGCGGTTCGGCGATCCACTCTTCAAAGAGCGTCAACACGGCAGGGTCCGGAAGCTGGCGCAGCTCGTTCAGCCATTGCTCGGTGGTGATGATCTTCCAGCGATACTTGCGCAGATAGTTCTGGAGAAAACGCTCGAAGCGCCGCACGCCCACGGTGCGGCGCACTGCGTCCCAGAAGAGCGCGCCTTTGGCGTAGATGACGGTCTCATACTGTGCACCGTTGAGAAACGCCTGCACCGGCTGCGCCACCGCCGCATCCTGTCGGCGCGCGCGCAACCCTTCCAGCGGCGCCAGCCAGCGCTGCAAAACCATACGCTGCGCCCGAGC
Organism: uncultured Caldilinea sp.; assembly: GCA_937928035.1. Lineage (GTDB taxonomy): Bacteria > Chloroflexota > Anaerolineae > Caldilineales > Caldilineaceae > Caldilinea. The sequence continues at coordinate 5,335 of CALFWA010000224.1, forward strand.
CTCTCCGTATACATTTTCCATATAGAGGCGCATAGAAAATTCGGCCAACGCCTCATCCAGCCATGGCTCGTTGACCGGATCGTTGTGAACGATCAGATACCACCACTGATGCGCCATCTCGTGTGCAACGAGCATCTCCAGCTTATCGCGATGCCGCGTATAGGTTTCGACGCCGAGCAGGATCGCCTGAGGATATTCCATGCCGCGGAAGTTGATCGGCGCCGGCGCCACGCGCATTTCCGTGAAAGGATACTCGCCAAAGTGATCGCTGTAGATGCGCAACGCCTGCGCCGCGTAGCGCAGCGCGGCCTGTCCCGCCGCTTCGGCGCCCGGCAAATAGTAGCTGGTCACGCGCGTGCCGTAGGCTTCGGTCGAGATTGCGCCGAAAACCGGGCTGGCGTGCAGCAAGAATTCCCGCGAAGGCCCGGTGACGAAAACGTACTGCGTCTGTCCATCCAGCTCCTCTCGCGCCACCTCAACGCCGCTGGTCACCGGCCTCCATTCGGAGGGCAAGGTGAGTGTGACGGCAAACAGAGAGGCGACGTTGAAGGCGGCGTCCCCGCGTTCGGTTCCGTTGAATAACCACCACCGGCCGGCGCCGATCGTCGGGCCGTCGGTGTAGACCGCCAGCGAGGGATAGAAAAGGGGCAAACTGATCATCTGCTGGCTGCGCCCGAAGAGGACGTAGACGGCGGATTGATCGCTCCAGCGGGGGATCTCAAGCCGCCAGGTCAACGCCACGGTGACAGATTGCTCCGGCAAAAGCGGTTTGACGAGATCGAGGCGGAGCGCCGTATTTTCGTTGACGTAAACGTAGGTCGCCGGCTTGCCGTCGATCAGCGCGCCCTGCACCACCATCGAACCGCCGTAGTGGCGCAACATCGGATAGAGCCGAAAGATCAGATGCGTCCAGGGGTCGCGGCTGGTGTTGGGAATCTCAACGACGGCGCTGCCGATCAGCTTCAAATCATCGGGCAGCAGCGTGGCGCTGATGGCATAGCGAGGCGCGGGGCCAAGCTGATCGAGGTCTTTCTGAAATTCAGGCTTCAATGCTGGACGATACAGGGCATAGGGGTCGGGGCGGGCGGCGGCGTCGACGAAGGCGCAACCTCCCAACAGCACCAGCAACAGCCCGAGCAATCCCGCGCTTGTCAAAATGGATAAATAAAGCATGGGAGGAGAGGCTGCGCCTTTCCGTCGATCATTCATGGAAGCGAACGGTAATTACAGACACTTCGTCACGCGCTGGGTCTATGCTATGCTACCAGTGTAATCGTCGATTATTTAACATTCTTTCAGTGCGCAACGCAAATATGAAGCGAAATGGCGGTCATGGCTGACACGACTTTTGTTCTGTTGATACGCCACGGCGAAAATGAATACGTCGCCAACCACAAACTGGCCGGACGCACGCCGGGCGTTCATCTGAATGACCGAGGTCGCGCTCAGGCGGAGGCGCTGGTGAAACTCCTGGAGGAGCAACCGCTCGCTGCAATCTACAGCAGTCCGCTTGTGCGTTGCGTCGAAACAGCCAGGCCGCTGGCGGCGGCGCGCAACTTGCCCGTCATCGAAGAGCCGGCTTTTCTCGAGGTGGACTACGGCGACTGGCACGGCGCCGACCTGCGCGAGCTGGCGAAGCTGCCCGAATGGCGCAAGGTGCAACATACACCGAGCACTTTTCGCTTTCCCAACGGCGAGTCGCTGCGCGAGGTGCAAAATCGGGCTGTGGCTGGCGTCGAGATAGTGCGTCAACGCCACCCGAACGAGGTCGTCGCCGTTTTTGCGCATGGCGACGTGATCCGCACCACGCTGGCGCACTACCTCGGCGCGCCGCTGGATCTGTTTCAGCGCATCGTCGTTCAGACGGCGTCGATCAGCATTCTGGCGTTTCACGATGGCGCACCGTCGGTCCTGGCAATGAACTGGACCGCCGCCTTGCCGAAGTTGGAAATCAAAACCGATCCAGCGGTCGCCGCCCACGCAACGGATGGATCGGCCCCGTCAGGCGATGCAACAGCCGTGATAGCGACGGCGGAGCGGAGATGATGCATTTTCAATACGACCTGAACCCAGTCGATTTTATTATCGCCGACGCGATCGGTGAACCCGGAAAGCGTTTGTTTTTCCTACAAGGCCGTGCGGGTCGCCAGGTCGTCACCGTTGCGTTGGAAAAGCAGGAGGTCAACAACCTGGCGCTCAGCGTCCTGCAACTGCTCGAAGAACTGGAGAAGCGTTTTCCAGACCTGCCGCCCGCTCCACGCCCCACCAAAGCGCTGAAGCCGATGACGCCGGTCGAACCGGCCTTTCGCGCGGCGCAGCTCATCCTCGGCTATGATGAACGCGAGGATATGATCTGGCTGATCGCCAAGGCGTTGATGTTGGACGAGTCCGGGGGGCTGATCGACCCGGACGACGAGCGCGTGCCCGCCGTGCGTTTCGTGGCGACGCGTTCGCAGATGCGCGCGTTGAGCGAACACGCCCTCGAAGTGGTGGCCGCCGGTCGGCCGCTCTGCCCCCTGTGTGGACGCCCGATCGATCGGGAAGGGCATTTTTGCCCGCGCACCGACGGCCATGCCATGCCGATTTTTCTCTGACCAGGCGGATCGCAGGCGAGTTTCTCCAATATATCCGCTATGCCTATCGAATTGACTCAAGAACAGGTGCTAGAAATTCTTCGCAGCGGCGACATGGAAGAACAAGGCCTGTTGCCCTATAGCTCTAATCATAGTTTTTTGGTGGTTATAGAGCGCGACAATGTGGCGCTTCCGGCCGTCTATAAGCCGCAGCGCGGGGAAACGCCGCTCTGGGATTTCGAGTGGGGCACGCTCTGCAAGCGCGAGACAGCCGCCTACGAAGTGAGTCGCGCGCTCGGTTGGAACATGGTGCCGCCGACGGTGCTGCGCGTCGGCAGCCGCGGCCTGGGCAGCGTACAACTTTTTGTGGAGCACGATCGAGAAGCGCACTACTTCACGGTCGCCGATGACGCGAGGTTTGCCGATGCGTTTCGCCGCCTGGCGCTCTTTGACTTTGTCGTCAACAACGCCGACCGCAAAAGCGGCCACTGCTTAATCGGCGCAGACGGTCGCATCTGGGCGATCGACCACGGCATTTGCTTTCACACCGAATATAAACTGCGCACGGTGATCTGGGAGTTCAGTTGTGAACCGATCGAAGAAAAGTATCTTTCTGATCTGGCGACCTTGCGCACCGCCTTGATCTCCACAGGCGGTCAACTCGTGAAGCAATTGGGGGGATTTTTAAGCGCCGCGGAAGTCGCCGCCTTGCGCAAACGCCTCGACTATCTCCTGCGCACGCGCTGCTATCCATCGCCGCTGCCGCATCGACGCAACTATCCCTGGCCGCCGATTTGAGAGATTGCCCTTGTTTTATCCGAGAATTTGTTAGAGAGCCGAGGTTGACGAGTCTACAAGCGCATTGCCGGAGGTTGATGTGAAAGCAGTTGTGATGGCGGGCGGTGAAGGGTCCAGATTGCGCCCTCTGACGATCGGTCGCCCCAAACCCATGGTGCCGATCGTCAACAAAGCAGTGATTCACCACATCTTCGATCTGCTCAAACACCACGGCGTCACAGAAGTGATCGTCACCTTGCGCTACATGGCTTCCGCCATCGAAGATTTCTTCGGCGACGGCAGCAGCCTCGGCATGCAGATCACCTACGTCATCGAAGAGGCGCCGCTCGGCACTGCGGGCAGCGTCAAAAACGCTGCGCAATATCTGGACGACACCTTCATTGTCATCAGCGGCGACGCGCTGACCGACTTCAATCTGCAAGAGATCGTGCGCGTCCATCGCGAGCGTCGGGCTATGGCGAGCATCACGCTGACCCGCGTGCCCGATCCTCTGGAGTTCGGCGTCATTATCACCGATGAAGCGGGACGCGTCACCCAGTTTCTGGAAAAGCCCTCCTGGGGCGAAGTCATCTCCGACACGGTCAACACCGGCCTGTACGTGCTGGAGCCAGAAGTGCTGGATTTGATCCCCGAGGGTGTTCCCTATGACTTCTCCAGCGAGCTCTTTCCGCGCATGTTGGCGGAAAGATGCGCGCTCTACGGCTACGTCGCCGAGGGCTACTGGTGCGACGTCGGCAACATCGGCGAATATATACGCGCCAACGCCGACGTGCTCTACGGTCGCTTGCACCTTGCAGAGCCGATCGGCGTGCACTTGGGCGGCGGCATCTGGGTCGGTGAGAACGTCGAAATTGCGCCGAGCGCCCAGCTCTTCGGGCCGATCTATCTGGGCAACGAAGTAAAGATCAAGGGCGACGTGCGCATCTACGGGCCGGCAGTGATCCGCGATTACACCGTGGTCGACAACTACAACAGCATCGAGCGCAGCGTCATCTGGCGCAACAACTATATCGGCGAATCGTGCGAGCTACGCGGGGTGATCATCACCCGCCAATGCAGCATCAAGTCCAAAGTGATCGCCTTTGAAGGCGTCGTAATCGGCGACAATTGCGTTATCGGCGAAGGCGCCACGCTGCACGCCAATGTCAAACTGTGGCCGAGCAAGGAGATTGAAGCCGGCGCCACCGTCAAAGACAGCATCATCTGGGGCAACCAGGGGCGCCGCGCTCTCTTCAGCCGCTTCGGCGTCTCCGGCGTGGTCAACATCGACCTGACGCCGGAATTCGCCGCCAAGCTGAGCGCTGCGCTGGGCGCCACGTTGCCCAAGGGCAGCTACGTCGCCATCAACCGCGACTCCCATCGCAGCTCGCGCATGCTCAAGCGCGCCCTCATCAGCGGCCTGCCAGGCACCGGCGTCAATGTCTGGGACTTGGGCAACGTCGCCATTCCGGTGCTGCGCCATTACGTCCGCCAGCGCAAGGACACTTCCGCCGGCATCCATGTGCGGCTCAGCCCTTTCGATCAGCGCGTCGTTGACATCCGCATCATCGACAGCCAAGGGTTGAATCAGACCAGCGCGGCCGAGCGCGCCATCGAGCGCAACTTTTTCCGCGAAGATTTCCGCCGCGCCTTCCTGGACGAGATCGGCGTGATTGCCTACGCCCACGAGCCGATCGCCTCCTACACCGAAGACTTCATGCGCCACGTCGACGTGCAGCGCATTCGCGACTACGGCTTTAAACTGGTCTGCGACTATTCGCACGGCCTGGCCGGCGACACCCTGGCCGACATCTTCAACCATTTGGGCGTGGACGTGGTTCCGCTCAATGCGCGGGTGGATGAAACCAAGCTTGCCATGTTGCAGGCAGAATTCAAGGCCAATCAGGTGCGCATGGGCAAGATCGTGCACGCGCTGGAGGCGCAGCTTGGCGTTCAGTTGGACGTCGGCGGAGAGAAAATCTTCCTGGTGGACGAGCAGGGCAACGTGATCGACGACGTCACGGCGGCCGCACTGATGATGGAGCTGGCGCTGTACGCGCATCCGGGCCGCCCGGTGGCGGCGCCGATCACCATGCCCAACGCCTTTGAGACGATCGCAGGCTGGCACGGCGCGCGGCTGCTGCGCATCCCGCAGAACCTCGGCGGCCCGATGCACACCACCACTTACGCAGGCGTGCTCCTGATCGCAGACGGCGCCGGCAGCTTTATCTTTCCCGCTTTTCAGCCGGCCGTCGACGGCATGATGGCCGCCGTGCGCCTGCTCGAATATCTGGCCATTCGCAAGATGCCGGTGAGCGAAATTATCGCCTACCTCCCCAAATTTCACATGGCGAAAGGAAGTGTGCATTGCCCTTGGGAAGTCAAGGGCGGTGTGATGCGCATGTTGACCCAGCACCACCAGCATCACCAGGTCGACAAGATGGACGGCCTGAAAGTGCATCTGAACGCCGCCGAATGGGTGCATCTTTCGCCCAATCCCGATCGCCCTCACTTTGAGATCGTCGCAGAGGCGGAGGACGACGAACGCGCTCAGCAAATCGTCGCCGAATACAGCGACCTGATCCGCTGCTTCATCGAAGACCTGAACGCTCCTCACGAACATCGGCGGGAAGGATAGCGCAGGGTGCAGACGCTCACGGTGAAGACTCGTTCCCACGAAGAGACGCGCAGCGTGGCCGAACGGCTCGGCCGCGCGCTGCGCGGGGGAGAGGTGCTGGCGCTGTGCGGCGATCTCGGCGCCGGCAAGACGACCTTCGTGCAAGGGCTTGCCGCAGGAATGGGAGTGCGCAGCCGCGTCACCAGCCCCACCTTCATTTTGATCAACGAACACCTCGCAGAAAATGGCTTGCGCCTGGTGCACGTCGACGCCTATCGGCTCGCCGAACAGGCCACCCTGGCCGACGCTGCAACCTTTGGCCTCACCGACCTCCTCACCGGCCCCGACGGCGACGAACGCACGGTGCTCGCCATCGAGTGGGCCGACCGCATCGCTGCCTTGCTCCCCGCCGACCTGCTGCGCATCGAGCTGGTCATCGACCTTGAAGAACCCGACGCACGCACCATTCGCCTGACGGCGACGGGCGAGCGAAGCGCCGAAGCATTGCATTCTCTGCCCATTGCATAACTTCTCTTTTACGCCCCCATCGCGCTTTTCTTCTTACAAGGGCTACGCTTCGGCGATGCAGCCACCGGCGCTTCTGCTTCACCGGCTTTGACCAGACATGATGCTCTCCGCAGCTGCGGTGCTCCTTGCATTCGATGCGGCTACGAGCGATTTGGCGCTTCTGACGATGCGTCGCTCGCTCGACCCGATGAAGCAACGCGACGCAAGCCTTCGCACCATCCTGCGTCTTCCGGCTGCCGCCCTTCCTGGAGATGGGCCAGGCGCCCGGCGTGGTGCGCCGCTTCGGCTCCACGGAGCGACCGCAACAGAGCCTGCGCAAGCTGGAGCGGCGGATCTACATGTAGCACAACTCCTGCGGAGTTGTGCTACGCAGCATGTTGCACTATAATTTCGTAAGGTTCTTGCGTTTCTTACGGAGATTGCTATGACCATGCAAATTCTGAACAGCGACGACGCGCGCACCCGCTGGCGCGACATCCTCGACGCGGCCAACCGCGGGGAGGATGTGGTGATCGCTCGCTACGGCAAGCCGACCGCCGTGGTGATCCCTATCGCCGACTACGAGGCGCTGCAGGAAGAGCTGGAGGACCTGCGTGCAGCCCGCCGCGCCCAGGCTGCGTTGGAGGCCTGGCGTAGAGACCCCGGCCGTGGTCGGCCTTACGCCGAAGTACGCGCCGAACTGGTCGCCGAGGGACTGTTGAACGATGGGTGAGCCGGGCCGGCGCTACAAGGTCATCCTGGAGCGCCGGGTTGAGAAGGCGCTGCGCCGCCTGCCGCGGGATGTGCTGGCCCGCGTCGATCGTGCGCTCCTTGACCTGGCCGACGACTCGCGGCCCGCAGGTTGCAAGAATAAGGGATACGAGAACCTGTATCGCCTGCGCGTGGGCGATTGGCGACTGATCTATGCCGTAGAGGAGGACTGGCTGGTCATGCTCGCAATCGAAATCGCCCCGTGCGGGGAAGCGTGTCGTGAGCTGTGAGCACGCAAGGCGTTGCCAATCTGTGGTACGCTATCGGCAGAAAAGCCCAGAGATGTCTGATTACTCTCATCGTGTTCAGCAAACCTTGGACCCGATTCTCCTGCGCGAGGCGCTGGCAGGCTATACAGCGGCCAACGAAGTGACCGAGGCAGAGCGGCAAGAGCGCCTGGCGCCCATGACGACCGACGAAGCGCTGGCGATCTGGCGCGACTTGATGAAGGGTCTCAACGAGCATCCCGAACGCCTGCGCCATTTGACTCGGCTCGACCTCTGGCAGGCGGAGGGGCTGGTCGCCTTGCGTCGCGCCCTGGATCGGATGGCCGAGGCAACGAGAAAACCATAAACGCCCAGGAAGCGGCCGCATGGGAGCTGCATCAGTTCTTCGATTCCTTCGGCCTGCCCTATGCCGTCATCGGCGGCATGGCCGTGCAGTGGTGGGCGAGCTGCGTGCGACCAAGGACGTGGACCTAACCGTGATGACGCCTCTTGATCGGCCATCTGCTGCTTTCATCCGGCAAGTCCTCGAGCGCTTCCCCGGCCGCATTGAGAATACCGAGGAGTTCGCCCGCCGCAATCGAGTCATCTTGATCACGGCGAGCAACGGCTGTCCGGTGGACATCAGCCTGGAGCTCCCGGGCTACGAGGAAGAGGTCATGCAGAGGACAGTCGAAGTCGAGCTGGAGCCGGACAAGGCCATCTGCATCTGTTCGGCTGAGGACCTGATCATCCACAAAGCTGTCGCCGGACGCCCTCAAGATGTGCGCGACATCGAGGGTATTGTCTACCGGCAACGCAAAGCACTTGATGTTACCATTGTTCGTCGCTGGCTGCGAGCCTTCGCCGAGTTGCTGGATAATCCCAAGATCGTCGAGCGTTTTGAGCGGCCCTGGCAACGAGTTACGAAGTAAGCAGCACAAAAGCCCATGCCCAACGTCCAAACCCGTGAGACCCTTGCCGCCGACAACTGACGGGCGTGCGACATCCTCCGCCACCGGAATGACAACCGCAGCAGAAGGAGAAGCACATTTCGGACTGGGCGTTTTCAGAACAAGGAAAACGTATGATGGACATCCAAACCCTCGAAACCTGGCTCTGGGATGCGGCGTGCGTCATTCGCGGCCCCTTGGACGCACCCAAGTTCAAAGATTATATCCTGCCGCTGATTTTCCTCAAGCGCCTTTCAGATGTGTTCGACGATGAGGTCAAGCGCCGCGCCCAGGAATTCGGCGGGGAAAAGACCTTGCTCTACTTGCTAGAACAGGAGCGCCAATGCGGGCAGGTGAGCCTTGTGCGCTTCTTTATCCCTGAACATGCCCGCTGGGAGGCGATCCGCCGGCAGACGACCGGCCTGGGCCAATACCTGACCGACGCGGTGCGTGCCGTGGCGCGCGAGAATCCCTCCTTGGCCGGGGTGATTGACATGGTGGATTTCAACGCCACCGCCGCCGGTCAACGCATCATTTCCGACGAACACTTGGCAGCGCTGATCGAGGTGCTCTCGC
>CALFWA010000225.1 GCA_937928035.1 uncultured Caldilinea sp.
TTGCTGGCGCGGCAGGTGGAAGTGCCTGCGATGGTGGTGTTTTTGAACAAGATCGACATGATGGACGATCCGGAGCTGCTGGAGTTGGTGGAGATGGAGTTGCGGGAGTTGCTGAGCAGCTACGGATTTCCTGGGGACGACATTCCGTTTGTGCGCGGGAGTGCGCTGAAGGTGCTGGAGTCGAAGAGCACAGACCCGAATGCGCCGGAGTATGCGTGCATCTGGGAGTTGATGCATGCGGTGGACGAGTATATTCCGACGCCGGTGCGCGAGATCGACAAGCCGTTTTTGATGCCGATCGAGGATGTGTTCAGCATCAAGGGGCGCGGGACGGTGGTGACGGGACGCATCGAGCGCGGGACGATCAAGCCGATGGAAGAGGTGGAGATCGTGGGCCTGGGGCCGACGCGCAAGACGGTGGTGACGGGCGTGGAGATGTTCCGCAAGATGCTGGAGCAGGGAATTGCAGGCGACAACGTGGGTTGCCTGCTGCGCGGCATCAACCGCGACGAAGTGGAGCGCGGGCAGGTGTTGGCGAAGCCCGGAAGCATCACGCCGCACACGGAGTTCAAGGCCGAGGTGTACGTGCTGAAGAAGGAAGAAGGGGGTCGGCACACGCCATTTTTCAACGGGTATCGTCCGCAGTTCTACATTCGCACCATGGACATCACGGGTGAGATCGAGTTGCCGCCGGGCGTGGAGATGGTGATGCCCGGAGACAACGTGCAGATGAAGGTGAAGCTGATTTCGCCGGTAGCGCTGGAGACGGGCAGCCGCTTCGCCATCCGCGAGGGCGGTCGCACCGTCGGCGCAGGCGTCATCACCGAAATCGTCAAGTGAGATTTCTTGCAGACTGCCTGACTCTATTGTAAAATGGATGTTTGCAAACCGAGGGTTCTGGCAGTCTGCTTCACAGGCGAGTAGCTCAATTGGCAGAGCAGCGGTCTCCAAAACCGCAGGTTGCGGGTTCGAGTCCTGCCTCGCCTGCCTGAATCTGACCACCGGAGCGTAACGCCCGGTGGTCGTTTTCGGATAGGATTCGATATCCAATTCATTTGAGGGCATATATGACGAAATCTGCTGTAACGCCCAAGCCGGAGAATCGCATCGTCCGTTATTTGAAGGATACGCGCGCCGAAATCGCAAAGGTCACATGGCCGACTCGAGAAGAAGGGTTAAGGCTGTCTGCGATTGTCTTTGTGGTGACAATTATCTCGACTATCGTTCTGTTCGGTGTGGATTCGTTGTTCGGATTTATCATCGGTCTGCTGATCCGAGGAACGGCGGGGTAATCTGTGCGGAACGATTGAAGGCTTGCGAGAGCGAGCAGGGGAGGCGAAAATGGCCGAACAACCGAAACATGAGCAGCTTTCGAGCGAGATGCAAACCGAACAGCCGGTCGTCGCCGATGAGTCTGCAACGGCAGATGAAAAGCCTCGCGCGCAATGGTACGTTGTTCACAGTTACTCCGGCATGGAGAACAAGGTGAAGAAAAACATCGAACACCGCGCCGAATCGATGGGAATGACCGACCAGATTCTGGAAGTGGTGGTGCCGACGGAGACCGAAATCGAAATACGGAACGGCGTGCGTCGAGAGGTCGAGCGGCGCGTCTTTCCCGGCTATATCTTGGTTCACATGATCATGACCGAAGATAGCTGGTACGTCGTGCGCAACAGCCCAGGGGTGACCGGCTTCGTCGGGATGGGCAACAAGCCGACGCCGCTTAGCCAGGAAGAAGTCGACAAAATCATGAAGCGCATCGAATCGGATGCGCCTCGCATTAAGGTCAGTTTCCAACGCGGGGAGCATGTGCGCATCCTCAGCGGCCCGTTCGCCGAGTTCACAGGCGTGGTCGACGACATCTTTCCGGATAAAGGCAAGGCGAGGGTGCTCGTCAGTTTCTTCAACCGCGAGACGCCGGTTGAGGTGGATTTTGTTCAGTTGGCGCGCGACGCCTAAGCCATTGCAAAAGAGGGTCGCCCGCTTCTGATAGAGTGAATCAATAGAAAAGTAACGTACATCGTTGGACAATTAAGCAAATTTTTTATTTTGGCTGAGCCTGGGAGCTGAGGCCCGATCGCCAGTCTGGCCAAGGCGTTCACCAGTCTCAGAAGGAGCGACAAATGGCGAAAAAACTAAAAGCGATTGTAAAACTCCAACTCCCCGCCGGGAAGGCGAATCCGGCCCCGCCCGTCGGCACTGCGCTCGGTCCGCAGGGCGTCAACATCATGGCCTTCTGCAAGGAGTACAACGCCCGCACCCAGGGACAGATCGGCCAGGTGATTCCGGTTGAAATCAGCATCTTCACCGACGGCTCTTTCACCTTTGTGCTCAAGACGCCGCCCGCAGCCGATTTGATCAAAAAGGCGGCCGGCATTCCTAAAGGCAGCGCAGAGCCTAATAAGAGCAAAGTCGGCAAGCTCACCCGGGCGCAGGTGCGAGAGATCGCCGAAATCAAGATGAAAGATCTCGAAGGCGTCAGTCTGGAGAGCGCCATGCGCATGGTGGAAGGCACTGCGCGCAGCATGGGCGTTACGGTGGTGGACTAAAGCGGACAAATCACGTGGGAGGGTCACTGACCCGTTATCACCACAAAGGGGTGAACAATGGCAAAGCACAGCAAACGATATCTCGCATTAAAACAGAAAGTGGATCGCACCAAGGCGTATCCGCCCAAAGAGGCGATTGAGCTCGTCAAAGAGATGGCCAACGCCAAGTTCGACGAAACAGTGGAAGTGCACATGCGCATGGGCGTCGATCCGCGTCACGCCGATCAACAGGTGCGCGGGGTGGTGGCGCTGCCCAATGGCACAGGCCGCAGCGTGCGCATTCTGGTCTTCGCCAATCCGGAAGGGCAGGCGTTGGCGCGAGAGGCAGGCGCCGATTATGTTGGGGCTGAAGACCTGGCCGAACAGATCATGAAGGGCTGGACCGATTTCGATGCGGTGCTGGCGACGCCGGACATGATGCGCGTGGTCGGCCGTCTCGGTAAGGTGCTTGGCCCGCGTGGCCTGATGCCCAGCCCGAAAACGGGCACCATTGTCCCGGCGGAAGACCTGCCGCGCGTGATCGATGAGCTGCGCCGCGGGCGCGTGGAGTTTCGCGTCGATAAAACGGCGAACATTCATGTGCCGATCGGCAAGAGCAGCTTCCCAGCCGAAAAGTTGCTCCAAAATCTCGGCGCGCTGATGGAGGCGGTGCTGGCCGCCAAACCCCCTACTTTAAAGGGCAATTATATCCAGCGCATTACGCTGACCAGCACGATGAGTCCCGGCGTTAAGGCCGACCTGGGAGCCACGATGGCGTTGAAAGCCGACGCGGCCTGAGGCGAGGCCGTTAGCCTTCAAGGCCAAGGATCACAAACCGACAGAGAAACACAAAGAGCGGAGCTGCGGCTCCGCTCTTTTGTCGAAAAAGTAAAGGTTAAAAACACAATCAACGAGGCGGATAGCCGGGAAGGAGAACCTCCTGTGGAAAACTATCTCGTACGCGCATTGACCAAGAAAAGCGGCATCCGCGGCCTGGCCTGTCTGACCACCGGCGTCGTTTTGGAGGTGGCGCAGCGCCACGATGCGTCGCCGGCGGCCACGGCTGCGCTTGGCTATGGATTGACCGGCGTTGCTTTACTGGGCGCGTTGCTGAAGGTGCAGCAGCGCGTCGGGCTCAAAATTGAAGGAGATGGCCCTCTGGGCAAAATGATCATCGAATCGGACAGCTACGGTCACCTGCGCGGCTATATTGAACACCCTGACGTCGCCATGGCCCCTCCGATCGACGCCGACAAGGTGGCCGAATTGATCGGACATCAGGGACAGCTTACGGTCATCAAGGACCTTCAGCTGAAGGATCTCTATGAAAGCGTCGTGCCGCTGCAAACCGGGCGACTCGACGTCGATCTGACCTATTATCTGATCATGTCGGAACAGGTGCCGTCCGTGGTGGAAATCAGCGCGCCGGTGGACGCAAACGGCGTATTGCGGGTGGCCGGCGGGTTGTTGCTGCAGCTGATGCCGGGCGGAGACCTGGAAAAACTGCGCCAGATGGCGGAGCGTTTGGATGACCTGCCGTCGCTCGATGCGCTGTTGAGCAACGGCGAAACTCCTCAATCCATCCTCGCCACCCTGTTCAGCGCGCATGACGACTATGACGTGTTGGAGGTGCGTGCGCTGCAATTCCGCTGTGAGTGCAGTTGGGAACGCTCCCGCCAGGCGTTGAAAGCGCTCAGCGCCCAGGAACTGGAAGAACTGCTGGCGGAAGGGGAAGCGGTGATCGAATGCCATTTCTGCCGAGAGCACTACCGGTTCGACCGCAACGAGATCCAGGCGCTTCTCGATGAGAAGGCGAAAAGCAATTAATGTGCGCCGTTCGCCGCAAAATTTGTTCGATCAGGAAAAAGTCCTTATACTATTTCTTTAGGAATCAAACGGACAGATGTCCTGCCTGATGCTGAAGACAGCAGGTGCAAGTGTAAATGGCCGGCTTGCCGGTCAGCCTGCCGAGGCGAAAGGACGATAAATTCTTTCTGCACATGACTCTGTGCACAAGAATTTGCCTTGCTCTGCGCCCTTCTGCATCAGCGGAAGGGCGTTTTGTTTGGTGCAATTAAAAAATTTCCAATGGAAAGGGGGGATGTCGTTTGGCTATCAACCGTCAGAAAAAGGAAGAACTGGTCGCCCGCTACAAGGAGCTCATCGCCAATTCTTCGGCGCTGGTCTTCACCAATTATCAGGGCATCACCGTCGCGCAAGGGCGCTCGCTGCGCAACAAGTTGAAGGAGGCCAACGCAACCTATGCGGTTGTCAAGAATACGCTGCTGGCGCTTGCGCTCAAGGAGAGCGACCGGGTGGCGCCTGAAGCCTTGCTGAAGGGCGCCAATGCCGTGGTCTTCTGCGGCGAGGATATCGCCAAAAGCGTCACTGCGCTCAAAGGATGGATCAAAGACAACAAGGCGGTCGAAATCACCGGCGCCTTGCTGGAAAACTCCGTCCTGGACGCCAAGGGCGCCGAAGCGCTTTCCGATCTGCCCACCAAGGAGCAGACGCGCGCCATGTTGCTCAGCGTGATCAGCGCGCCGGCCCGCCAGCTGGTGCAGATGATCAATGCACCTGGCTCCAGCCTGGCGCGTGTGTTGAACGCCTACGTCGAGAAACAACAGGAAGCGGCGTAGTTCTGAAGCCTGGACCGTGCAACGCGCCGGCATTGTTCAGAGTTTTGAAGAGCGCACCGATTTTGTAGAAAAATTGAGATTGAGCATAGGAGGATTTACAAAATGGCCGATTTGCAAGCAATCGTCGAACAGTTGGACAGCCTGACCTTGCTGGAGGCTTCTCAGCTCGTCAAGATGTTGGAAGAGAAGTGGGGCGTCAGCGCTGCGGCACCGGTCGCCATGGCCGCCTTGCCCGGTGCAGGCGCTGCCGTCGCCGCAGAAGCGGCGCCCGTCGAAGAGAAGACCGAGTTCGACGTGATCCTGAAATCCGCCGGCGAGAAGAAGATCAACGTCATCAAAGTCGTGCGCGCGCTGACCAACCTGGGTCTGAAAGAAGCCAAGGATGTGGTCGAGACCGCCGGCTCGACGATTCTCTCCGGCGTCAGCAAGGAAGTGGCGGCGGACGCCAAGGCCAAGCTGGAGGCCGAAGGCGCGCAGGTGGAAATCCGCTAACTTTTGGCGTCAACAAGTTGCGCCTACAGGTGGGGCAATTGCGCACTTCGTGACACCATTGATCTTGAGGCGTCAAGTCGATATAAATCGGTATAAATCGGTGACAACCGTCTCATCACTGGGGATTTTGCGCCCGATTTGCACATTTTGTTAGGCGCAATAGACTAGCCTAGGACTGAAAATTTCAGGCGCTGCGATTTGCCTCGCAGAGCCTTTCTTTTTTAGCCGACGCACGGCGAGAGGTTGGCAGCAAACGCTGGTTAGGCCGCCGCGCAAGCCGCTATAAGCAAAGCCTGCATGCGGACGGCAGTCCGCCGCCCCGTTAGGTCGCCGCTGCGCAGCGGCGACCTCTAACAAGATGCGTTTGAGCCGCAGCGCCGAAGGCGTCGTGGGCTTAAAGTGTCGTTGTTTGGAATGATCATCGTGCCAACAGACAATCTCATTTTCATCGGTGTACGGTTTCTCGGCAATGCTGTCGTCCACGATCATGACGCCTTCTGCGCTTTCCATCTTGCGAACGTGTGGCTTGACAACCCGCCACAAATCGGCTGACGTTTGTGCTTCGCTTGCCAGAAAGCGTTGCACTTGATCATGACTGACTTCTCCGTTCAAGAGAGAAGACAAGCCAGCCGCAGTAGTTTGCCCGAGGGCGCTAATCAGAATCGCTGTACAAGTCCACGAGTTTGCTGTTTTTCATACGTCAAGTTTACTCAAAACTGCGTAAAGTGAAGTAAACCGTCATAAGTTTTTAGAAACATGGTAACGCGAATCAGCAGTAAGGTTGTTCTGGGATGCCATCATCTTTTCTGCGGACTTCACAACTTCATCGATATTATCCTGGAGCTTATTCGCACATGCTTTATCTTTCAAGAAACGCCAGAAACGTTCAATCGGGTTCAGGTCTGAACAATGC
>CALFWA010000226.1 GCA_937928035.1 uncultured Caldilinea sp.
CGAAACTCCGCCAGGCGAAAGCGACGCCCTTTTCTCCTCTCGAGCGAAGCCGGCTTTCCGGCGTCGGGCTGATGCTCGCCGTCGCTTTGTTGACGGCTGCGCCGCTGCTGTGGACGTTCTGGCGGCAGCCCGAACTGTTGAGCGCGCGCACGGGCGATGTCTCGATTTTTGCGCCGGAAAGCCCCACTGCGCCGGGAACGCCGGCGGAGCGTCTGGCCGAGAATACGTTGCGGGTGGCAGGCGCCTTTTTCATCACCGGCGACCGCAATCCTCGGCACAACTTGCCGGAGCGACCGGTCACCGATCCGCTGCTGGCAATTTTGTTTGCGGCGGGGCTGGCCTGGGCGCTGGCGCACTTGCGACAACCGGCGCATCGCCTGACGATGGTCTGGTTTGCCGTGATGCTGACGCCGACGCTGCTGAGCCTGGAAGCGCCCCATTGGCTGCGCATGGTGGGCGCGCTGCCGCCGCTGGCCGTTTTATACGCGTTCGGCGCACAGGCGATTGCAACTGTATTTGGGCGGCGCATAGAGCCCATCCGCACGTGCACGGCGCTGTTGGCGGCGACGCTGGTGTTGAGCGGCGCGCTGACGACGCGCGATTATTTTGTACGATGGGCGCAATGGCCGACGCTGGCCGGGGTCTTCGACGCCGATCAATACGAAGCGGCGGCGGCGGTGCGCAGTCTGCTCGCCGACGAGAACGTCCGCGCCATCCTGCTCACGCGGCGGCTCTATCGTTCACCCCAGATGCGGTTTCTCAACCCCGATTTGCCGGGCGCAGCCCCGCGCATTGCAGACGAGGATGCGCGGCGGCGGATCGTAGCCGGCGCCCATTACCTGGTCGAGTATGGGGCCGATCCGACGCAGCTGCTCTTTCTCATCGAAAGGCAGGCGGACGGCTCGTTCGCTGCGACGCAGCTTTCCCCCTTTGACGACGCCGGCGAGTCGATCATCGCCGCCATCGTAGGGGGCAGGGCGCCGTTTGCGCAGCAGTTCACAGAAGCGGAAGCAAGCGTTCCCTTTGCGCCGGCGCATTTGTACGTCGGCAGGACGCCTGCGCTGACCCTCAGGCTGGAGCGCATCCAGTATCCGCTGAGCGCGCGTTTCACCAATGGGGTGGAGCTGGTCGGCTATGCGCTGCCGGTGGATGCGGCGCCGTGCGACATGGCCGGGGAAGAGCTTCCGCTGACGCTGTACTTGCGTCGCAACGATGCCGGCGCCTCCGAGGACATCGACGCCTTGCTCTTCGCCCACCTGATGGCGCCCGATCTCCAGCTTCAAGACAATGGGTCCCTAGGCAACGGCTACCCATCGACCTTGTGGCGCGAGGACGACATCGTCGACGATCGCAGAGCCTTTGCGTTGCCGGAGCCGCTGACGCCTGGCAAGGCCTATTTTGAGACAGGGCTGTTTTGGCTTTCTTCCAACGGCGCCATCCGCCGCGCCGGCATCGTGGACGCCGAGGGCCGCATCGGCGGCGATCAGGTGGTCTTTGGCCCGATTGAACTGTGCAACGGCGTAACCAGGGTCTCCTTCGATGACCTATCGCCCGTCGGCGCCGTCTTTGAAAACCGCATCGCGCTCGAGGGTCTTCGCAACGAGCGACCGATGGATGAGCCAGGGGTGCTGCGCGTCGAGCTCGGTTGGCGCGCCCTCGACCGCTCGCCGACGGCGTACACAGCCTTCGTGCACTTGCTCAACGACGAGGGCGCCATCGTCAGCCAGCACGACTTTCCCCCAGGCGGCGAGGCCAACCCGACGCATCTCTGGGTTCCTGGAGAGACGGTGCGCTCGACGGCGCTGTTGGCCCTGCCTCCGGACTTCGACCCGTCGCGCTATCGCCTGCGCATCGGGCTATACGAGCCGGTGAGCGGCCGTCAGTTGGCGGTGAAGAGGTCGGGACAAGGGGGAGAGGCGACGTTTCTCCTCATTGACGGGATAGAATGATGATGCGAGCGCCGTCTAGATTCGCCATGCTTTCCGAATCGCAGAGGCGATTTCTTGCAAGTGCGCTGACAGCGGCGGCGTTGCTCCTGGCTGCGCTGCCAGCGTTGTGGCCGCTGATGCAACTCGGGTTGACGCAATCCGCCGACGGCATGTTGCACGTCTTGCGCATTGCACTGCTGACCATTCACCAGCGCGAGGGCGTTTTCTATCCCCGCTGGATGCCGGACCTGGTGCTAGGATACGGCTATCCGTTGCTTGCGTTCTATGGGCCGGCGACCTATTACCTGGCCAGCCTGTTTGTGTTTCTGGGGGCCGGTCCTCCCTCGGCGTTGGCGTTGACGTTTGCAACGCTGCTGGCGCTTGCGGGCGCAGGCGCGTATCTGCTCGTGCACGACTTGCTGGAGGGGATGGAGGGCTGGCGACGGCGAGCCGGGGCGATGGTGAGCGCAGTTGCCTATTTGTATGCGCCTTATCTGCTTCTCAACGTGTATGCGCGCGGGGCGGTGGCGGAAGTCGGCGCACAGGCACTGCTGCCATGGATTTTGTGGTCTCTGCGCCGCATTTTTTACGCCGCTAATCCAACGCCGGCGGCTTTGGGATTCGCCTTGAGCGCGGGGCTGCTGGCGCTGACGCACAATATCTCGCTGCTCTTCATGCCGCCGATGATCGCTCTCTATGCTGTCGCCGTGATGATACAGGCGCGTACTTTGCCCTGGCCGCTAGCGCTGCGCCTCGGCGTTGCAGCGGCGGCGGGCGTCGCGGCCTTGGGAATAAGCGCCTTCTTCTGGGCGCCTTTGCTGATGGAACGAGGCAACCTGGCCCCCACTGCGTTTGCGATCGCTGCGCGCTACGTGGGGGAAAATACCTGGACGTGGTTGAATTTTCTGGATATCTCCATCCCATTTGAATATTCGACGGCGATTCC
This sequence comes from uncultured Caldilinea sp., assembly GCA_937928035.1. Lineage (GTDB taxonomy): Bacteria > Chloroflexota > Anaerolineae > Caldilineales > Caldilineaceae > Caldilinea. The sequence continues at coordinate 2,875 of CALFWA010000226.1, forward strand.
GTTCCGATTAGGAATCGTGCAGCTGACCCTGGCGCTCGTGGGCTTTGCAGCGCATCCGCGACGCACACCGGAATGGTGGGCGCTGGCGGTGGCGGCGTTGACAGCGTCGCTGATGATTTCGGCGTGGGCGCTGCCGCTTTGGCTCAACAGCGAGATTCTGCTGATTGCGCAATTCCCGTGGCGGCTGCTGGCGGTGATCAGCCTGCCGCTGGCCATCTTCCCGGCCGGCGTCGTTGCGCGCATTCGATCCAAACTGGCGGCGCTGGTGGGCGCTGCAGCGCTGATCGGCGTGATTCTCCTCGGCCAACGGCCCACTGCAAGCGCGTTCGTCCCCCTGCTCGAACAGCCGATCAGGGTCGGACGACCGGCGGTTGCCCAGTTTGAATTTCAAACCAACGCCTACGGTACCAGCTCCTCTAGCGAGTTCTTGCCGCGCTGGGCGGGATTGGATCTGTTCGGGAACGCTGCACGAATCGATGAGATAGCGGCGCAGCCTCAGGTAGATTTGGAAATGGGGACGCCGACCGAGATGCAGCTTGTCGTGACGACGACCGCCTCTATCGATCTGAAAATTGCGAATTTTTATTTCCCCGGCTGGTCTGCAGCCATCGATGGACAGGCGGTCGAACTGCATCCGGACCCTGAACGGGGGATGCAAACGCTCGCCCTGCCGCCGGGAACGCACCGCGTCCTTATTCGCAACATCGGTGCACCGCTGCATTGGGTCTCGGCGTGGGTGAGTCTGGCGACGCTGGCGGCGTTGGCGGTCGGCGTCTGGAGGAAGGGGGCGAGGCGGCGGTGGCTGGCGGCGGCGCCAGCGCTCTGTCTGGCCGTTGGACTTTATACAACGTTGCAGCCCGGTCCGTCGCCCAAGGCCTGGCTTTCGACGCGCGTCGCCGTCGGCGAGGGCGCGCTGGAGCTGCTTGGCGTTCGCTATCAGGTGGAAGAGCAGCGATTCTTGCACCTGTTCCCGTACTGGCTCATCCGCTCTCCTGTAGATGGACGAATTCACTGGCGGCTCGTTGACGCCGAGGGAGGCGTGGCGACGTCGATGAGTGGGGATGCTTTCTTCAACACGGTTCGGCTGGCGAGCGCGCCTGCGTTGACGATCTTCGACGACGCCTATCAACTGGCGTTGCCGCCAGGGCTGGCGGCGGGCGATTACACGCTGGAAGTGGCCGTCGCTGCGCCTGATGAAACGCCTGTCTTCGTCGTCGCAGGCGCGCTGCACCTTCCTGGCGTCCCTAGAACGGAATCGCCGACGATGCAGCCGCTTCACCTGCGTTTTGGCTCCTCGCTCGTGCTGGATGGATGGAGCGTACGCGTGGATGGGCGCGCTGCGCCCGAGGAGGCTGCAAAGATGCTTGTGCTGCGCCCGGGGCAGACGCTTGACTACACCTTCTACTGGCGGGCGGACGCCAGCGTGGATGAGAACTGCCACGGGTTTGTCCATTTGCTCGATCATACAGGGCGAGCCGCTCTTCAATATGATAAGACCGCCGGCTCTTTACCGGCACCGTCCCGGCTGTGGAACGCCTTCTATCCACAGCCCGATGGGTATCGGTTGCTCATCGGTGAAGAGATGCCCGGCGGACTCTATCATCCCATCATGGGGCTATATCGCTTCGGAGACGGCCAGCGATTGCCCATCACCGATGCAGCAGGGCAATTGCTGGGAACCGAATTGACGCTGCCGCTGGTGAAGGTGGTCGCCCAGCCGAGGAGTGCGCCTGCACAGAAGGTCGACGTGCGGCTCGGCGATTGGGGGGAGCTGCAGGGATTCACGGTGACGCCGGACGTTGCAACCGTGGCGCCGGGGGACGTGCTGACGTTGACGCTCTTTTATCGTGCGAACGGCCCTGCTCTGCTCGACTACACGCGCTTCATTCATGTGCACAATGCGGCGCTCGGCATGGCGGCGCAACAGGACGCGCCGCCGCTCAACGGCGGCAACCCAACGAGCGCGTGGGTTGCAGGAGAGCAGATTGTCGAGACGGTTGCGTTGACAATTCCGCTCGACGTGCAGGAGGGAGAGTATACGGTTTGGTTTGGCATGTATGATCCGGCGAGCGGAGAGCGGACGCCGCTGCACGATGCGACAGGTCAGCCGCTGCAGGACAATTGGGTTGATTTGCTGAGAGTTTCAATTCAGTAGATGGGAAGAGTTGGGTTCGTCCCAAGGGAAGATTATGGCGCAAAAAACAGCACAACGGCAGTCCCTATGAGATGGCGCAACTGGATTGCGCCAAATCAATCTCGGTTCTTGTTGCTACTCATCATTGTTTTATGTGCGGCATTTCTACGTTTTTATCAGCTAGATCGTCTGCCTCCGGGGCTTTTTTATGACGAGGCGTTCAATGGCGTAGATGCCCGCAGGGTGATTGAAGGCGTTTCTAGAGCGATCTTTTTTCATGGCAACAACGGCAGGGAGGCGCTTTTTATCTACCTGCAATCTCTGTTCGTGTGGCTGTTGGGATATAAAGCATTTGCCTTACGACTCACTTCGGCATTTGTTGGCATCCTAACCATACCTATCATATTTCAGCTAACCAAAGCAGTTCTCTCGCAAGATGTTCATCGAAAAACAGAGGGTGCAACCCAAACGCATTATAGATGAGCAAGTTGTGCACTGGGCGGCTTTGGTGGCGTCGCTCTGCGTCGCAATGTCCTACTGGCACTGAGCGTCAGTCGATTAGGCTTTCGAGCAATACTACTGCCCCTCGTTAGTGCGCTGGCGATATTTTTCTTCCGGCGCGGTTGGCGGCTGGGAGACAGGCAAAGTTATATTTGGGGCGACCTGTGGCTTGGCTTGGCGCTGTATACGTATACGTCTGCCAGGCTTTTACCATTTGTTATTGCCAGCTTTGTCACCCTCGAATTCATCCTCAAATTTATTAGCTCACCTTACGCAGTTTTGAGTAAACTTGGCTCATGAAAAACGGTAAACTCCTTGACTTGTACAGCGATTATCTGATTAGCGCCTTCGGGCAAACAACTGCGACTGGCTTGTCTTCTCTCGTGAACGGAGAAGTCAGTCATGATCAAGTGCAACGCTTTCTGGCAAGAGAGGCACAAACATCAGCCGGTTTGTGGCGGGTTGTCAAGCCGCACGTTCGCGAGATGGAAAGCGAAGAAGGCGTCATGATTGTGGACGACAGCATTGTCGAGAAACCGTACACCGATGAAAATGAGATTGTCTGCTGGCACTAC
>CALFWA010000227.1 GCA_937928035.1 uncultured Caldilinea sp.
ATGATAGACCCACCGAGGCCCGAAGCGATAGCGGCCGTGCGCGTCTGCCAAGAGGCCGGCATCCGGGTCAAAATGATCACCGGCGACCACGCCTTGACGGCGGCAGCGATCGCTGCTCAAATCGGCCTCAACGGCGGCCCAAACGGCCATCCCGCCATTCTTACCGGGCGCGACATTGAAGCGACCCCAGATGAGACGCTTGCGGAAATTGCAGAGCGCACCACCATCTTTGCACGGGTTGCACCTGAACAAAAGCTGCGCCTGGTCAAAGCGCTGCAACATCGCCGTCATGTTGTGGCGATGACCGGGGATGGCGTCAACGACGCCCCGGCGCTCAAGCAGGCGGACATCGGCATCGCCATGGGCCTCACCGGCACGGACGTTGCCCGTGAGGCGGCGGACATGGTGCTCACCGACGACAATTTCGCAACCATCGAGGCGGCCGTTGAGGAAGGCCGCGGGGTGTTCGACAATTTGACGAAAATTATCGCATGGACGCTGCCCACCAATCTCGGCGAAGGATTTGTCATCCTGGCCGCCGTAGCGCTGGGCGTCGTGCTGCCGATCCTGCCGGTTCAAATTCTGTGGATCAACATGACGACGGTTGGCGTGTTGGGGCTGGTGCTGGCGCTCGAAAATAAGGAGCCCGGCATCATGCGGCGGCCGCCGCGCAACCCTGAGGCGCCGATCCTCACCAACGTGCTGTTGTGGCGGATCGGCATTGTGGGTCTCCTCATCTTGCTCGGCGCGTTCGGCTTGTTCTGGTGGGAGCAGCGCAACGGCGCCTCCCTTGCGCAGGCGCGCACCGTCGCCGTCAATGTGGTGGTGATGGTTGAAGTGTTCTACCTCTTCAACTGCCGTTCGCTCACGCATTCCATGTTTCACATCGGTCTCTTCAGCAATCCCTGGTTAGGCATCGGCGTGCTCGGCATGGTGTTGCTGCAGCTGGCGTTCACCTATCTGCCCTGGATGAATGCAGTGCTCAGCAGCGCGCCGATTGGGCTAGACGCCTGGGGAAGAATCCTCGGCGTCGCCGTGTTCGGCTATCTCCTCGTCGAAATCGAAAAATGGCTGCGACGTCGTGGAGCGACGCATCGCCTTTGAAGCAAAACGCGCCCGCCGCCTCTACAGGATTCCACCCCCTACTCTCTTTGAGGAGCTTCCTCAAAGAGAGTGGCGGAGACTCCATTAACAACCACTCCACTCCTACTCCGATGGCCGGCGTTGGGTGACCCGGACCTGGAGCCCAAAGCCCTGCTGCAGCCTGTTGTTTTCGCCTCGCTCTGCTTGTTCCATCGTAATGCGCCGACGTCGTCATAGCGAACAGCCCGAAATAAAAATTTGGTCAATTTGAAACAAAGTCATTGACAATTACGAACATTTGTTCTATAATGTCGCTATTGCACAATTTCAACAGGAGGGGGAAGGCGTCATGACCACATCGATTTCAACCTTGATCTCGACGGAACATTTCATTGCCGCCCTATACGGCTTGCTCGATGAAACCTTCGACAATGTTCGGAGCTACTTTCTCGACCAAGGGACCTCGCTTTTTGAAACATCGGCGACCATTTCGACGGAGGAGGCGTCCGTTCCGGTTGGAGGCAAATGCAGCATATCCTCTGGACGAGATTCGTCAGGCGTTATGCGTGCTGAACCCCTAGGGAGATCGAGCGCCGCGCATTGACGCCGATCTTTGGGAAAAGCATTCCGCCGTCACCTTTTTCATCTTTCAACGTCTCATTGAATTGCCTGATCAACGACTCTATGGAGAACAAACTCAATGACCATCACCCACAAAATCGCCCCTCATCTCTGGTTTGATCGGGAAGCCGTCGAGGCGGCGCAGTTTTACATCTCGATCTTCCCAAATTCCAGGCTGGACTACGTCACCGTGCTGCACGACACGCCATCCGGCGATGTAGAAAGCCTGTTGTTCAAGCTGATGGGACAACCTTTCTACGCCATCAGCGCCGGTCCGCTGTTTCAGTTCAATCCTTCCATTTCCTTCACCGTGCAGTGCGCCTCCGCCGAAGAAGTGGACTCTCTCTGGCATCGGCTGATCGAAGGCGGCCGGGTGCTGATGCCGCTCGACGCATATCCTCCCTTTAGTCAACGCTACGGCTGGCTGAAAGACCGCTACGGCGTCTCCTGGCAACTGATCGCTTCCGGCGAACCGAGCGCCGGTTTGCCGACGGTTTATCCTTCATTGCTTTTTGTTGGGGAAAATTACGGCAAGGCGGAGGAGGCACTCCATTTTTACACCTCGGTTTTCCGGAACTCCGCCATCGGCTCCATTGTTCGGTGCGGCCCAGGACAGACGACCGACCGAGAAGAGGCGATTTTATTCGCCGACTTCCTGTTGGAAAATCAACGATTCACCCTTGGCGAGAGCGGCTTTCCCCACGAGTTCACCTTCAATGAAGCCATTTCGTTGATCGTCAACTGCGAGACGCAGGCGGAAATCGATGATTACTGGGAGCGCCTCTCCGCAGTTCCAGAAGCCGAACAGTGCGGCTGGTTGAAAGATCGCTACGGCGTCTCCTGGCAGATTGTCCTAGCAGCGATGGACGAGATGATGCGCACCGGCTCTCCAGAACAAATCGCGCGCGTCACGCAGGCTTTCCTCCCCATGAAGAAACTCGATCTCGCCGCGCTGGAGCGAGCATTTTGGGCCGCGTAACACAAAAAGGAAGTTTTTCACAAAACCTTGTACAAAGAGGAGGAACCATGACGACGCAGACGGCCCCGCGCTCCCACGGAGCGTTCACCTGGATGGACCTGACCACGCCCGACCTGGAAGGCGCAAAGCGATTTTATCATCAAGTGTTCGGCTGGGAGTTTCTCGATCTCGGCGCAGAGGTGATGCACTATCACTACGCCCTGGCGCAGGGGCGCCCGGCGGCCGGCCTAGGTCCATCGCAGCCGGACAGCGCCATGCCTACCGCCTGGACGATCTTTCTTGCCGGCGCCGAAGGAGACGCAGAGCGCGTTCGGACGCTCGGCGGGCAGGTGCTTCTGGAGCCGACGACCATCGGCGACGCCGGCAAAATGAGCATTTGCGCAGACCCAACGGGCGCTGTCTTTGGCCTCTGGCAGCCGATCCGCTTCATCGGCGCCGCCGTGGAAGGCGAACACGGCGGCATTGCATGGAGCGAAGTCAACACGCGCGACGCAGCCGCAGCGTGCGATTTCTACGACAAACTCTTCGGCCTCACGCCAAGCCCGCAAGGCGAAGCGTATTTCATCCTGCGCCGAGGAGAGGAGATGTGCTTTGGCGTGCAACGGATGAACGCGGAATGGGGCGACGCCCCGCCGCACTGGATGGGCTACTTCGCCGTCGATGACGCAGATGCAGCGGTTGAGCGCGCCGCCGCTGGCGGCGGCTCCATCGCTGCACCGGCGATCGACACGCCGTATGGGCGCATCGCCGTCGTGGCCGATCTTTACGGCGCGCTGTTCAGCGTCATTCAATTGCCTGCTGCAGCGTGAAACAGGGTTGCGTTGATGCGGCTTTGCGCTGCACAACGCATACGCAACACGCATAATCATCACAAAGGAGGAAATTCATGGCGACCGTCCGCATATTGGTCGGCACCCGCAAGGGCGCCTTTGTTCTGACTTCCGACGAGGCGCGGCGAAATTGGGAGGTGAGCGGCCCTTTCTTCGCCGGCTGGGAAATTTATCACATCAAAGGCTCCACCGTTGATCCAAACCGCATCTACGTCTCGCAGTCGACCGAATGGTTTGGTCAGCTGATTCAGCGCTCCGACGACGGCGGCGCCACATGGAAGCCGGTGAGCAACGAGTTCACTTACGAGGGCGTTCCAGGCACGCATCAATGGTACGACGGCATGCAGCACCCCTGGGAGTTCAAGCGCGTCTGGGTGTTGGAGCCGTCGCCGACCGATGCAGAGGTCGTCTACGCCGGCGTGGAGGATGCCGCCCTCTTCCGCAGCGACGACGGCGGCCAGAGATGGCGGGAGCTGCCTGCGCTGCGCGAGGCGAAGGGCAGCCTCTGGCAACCGGGCGCAGGCGGCATGTGCTTGCATTCGATCCTGATCGATCCCACGAATCCAGAGCGGCTGTTCACCGCCATCTCCGCGGCAGGTGCGTTTCGCAGCGACGACGGCGGCCAAAGCTGGCGCCCCGCCACTCGCGGGTTGAAATCCAACTGGGAGCTGCCCGACCCTGAAGCCGAGATCGGCCACTGCGTGCACAGCATCGCCATGCATCCCTCGCAACCCCAGGTGCTCTTCATGCAAAAACACTGGGATGTGATGCGCAGCGACGACGTCGGCGAGAACTGGTACGAGATCAGCGGCGACTTGCCTAGCGACTTCGGCTTTCCGATCGTCGTGCATGCCCACGAGCCGGAGACGATCTACGTCGTACCGATCAAGAGCGACTCCGAACATTATCCGCCGGAGGGCAGGCTGCGCGTCTATCGCAGTCGCACCGGCGGCAACGAGTGGGAGGCGCTCACCGACGGGCTGCCCCAGGCGCACTGCTACGTCAACGTTCTGCGCAGCGCCATGGCGGTCGACGCCCTGGATCCGTGCGGCGTCTACTTCGGCACGACCGGCGGGCAGGTCTACGTCTCGCCCGACTCCGGCGATCACTGGACGGCGATCGTGCAGCATCTGCCTCCCGTGCTTTCGGTTGAGGTGCAAACGCTGCCATGATACGCGTCGTCCTTCCTCACCATCTGCGCACGCTGGCGAACGTCGGCAAAGAGATCGAGTTGGAAGTGAGCGAGCCGGTCACGCTGGCCGCAGTGCTCGACGCGCTGGAGGCGGCCTATCCGATGCTGCGGGGCGCGATCCGCAATCGCAACACCGGACGGCGCCGGCCGTTGATCCGCTTCTTCGCCTGCGGTCAGGACCTCTCTCACGAGTCGCCGGACGCACCGATGCCCGCCGCAGTGGTGTCCGGCACAGAGCCGTTGTTGATCGTCGGCGCTATGGCAGGTGGATGAAACGCAATTTCAAGCGTTCACACAAGAGCGTCTGACCAGAGGCCGAACCTAAAAGTCGCGTCTCCGGCCTGACATCGGGATCTGCTCCAACACCCTCCCGTTTGACGCGCTGCGGACGATGCGATATTGTACAAGCCGCTGCCCTTCCGATTTTCGGACAGCCGCCAATATCGATCATCGCCAGGATGGAGTAGCCGATGGAGAGGCCTGCACCTCACGCAACATCGTTCTGCATCGAACACGCTGATCTCGTCGTCACGATGGATGCGCAGCGCCGAGAAATCCGCGATGGAGCGGTCGTCACCCAGGGGCCTGCCATCCTCTGGGTGGGCGCAACGAGCGAGTTGCCCGCCGCCCTGCGCAACGCCGCCGATGAAGTCATCCCGGCGCGCGGACGCATCGTGCTGCCCGGCTTCGTCAACACGCACCATCACTTCTACCAAACGCTGACGCGCGTCATCCCATCCGCGCAGGACGCCGTGCTCTTCGACTGGCTCAAAACGCTCTACCCGATCTGGGCGGAGCTGACCCCCGACGACGTCTTCGTCAGCACGCAGCTGGCGCTGACCGAACTGCTGCTCTCCGGCTGCACGACGTCGAGCGATCATCACTATCTCTGGCCGAACGGCAGCCGGCTCGACGATCAATTCGCCGCTGCGGAGACGGTGGGGGTACGCTTTCACGGCGCGCGCGGCAGCATGAGCCTCGGCGAAAGCAAAGGCGGCCTCCCTCCCGACCGCGTCACCGAAGACGAGGAGGCCATCCTGCTCGATTGTCGCCGCGTCGTCGAGCAGTATCATGATCCGAACCGCTTCGCCATGCGCCGCGTTGTGCTGGCGCCGTGCAGCCCTTTCAGCGTCACGCCCGACCTGATGCGCGAGAGCGCTGCGCTGGCGCGCAGCTTCGGCGCGGCGATGAATGTCCACCTGCACACGCACCTCGCCGAAACGAAGGATGAAGAGGAGTTCTGCCTGGCGCGCTTCGGCCATCGCCCCGGCGACTACGCTGAGCAGCTCGGCTGGACGGGCGACGACGTCTGGCATGCGCACTGCGTCCATCTCAACCCCCAGGAAATCGAACGCTTTGCGCGCACGCGCACCGGCGTCGCCCATTGCCCGACCAGCAACATGCGGCTGGCTTCCGGCATTGCGCCGGTGCGGACGATGCGCGACGCAGGCGTCCCGGTCGGTCTCGGCGTCGACGGCAGCGCCTCCAACGACGGCAGCCACATGCTCAACGAGGTGCGGCAGTGTTTGCTCTTACAGCGGGTGCTGGGCGACCCACGCGCCATGACCGCACGCGAGGCGCTGGAGATCGCCACGGTGGGCGGCGCAGCCGTCTTGGGGCGAGACGACATCGGCGCGCTGGCCCCGGGCATGGCCGCCGACATCGTCGCCTTCCGGCTGGACACGCTCTGGCACGCTGGCGGCGCCGTGCATGACCCTGTGGCTGCGCTGGTCTTCTGCCAGCCGCAGCCGGTGGACTGGGCCATCGTCAACGGGCGCAAGCTGGTGGCAGACGGCGCGCCGCTGCACCTGGACCTGCCGACCCTGGTCGAACGTCACAACCGCGCTGCGCGCGCATTGGTGGAGCGGGCGGAAAGGTAGAGTGCAATTGACGTTCACCCAGCCTGGAATGCACGGGGCGGGAAAAATGCAATCGACCAGAGTGCGCGTGCTGGCGGCCATCGGCGGGGGTGCGCTCGCCCTTGGCCTGCTCTGGCTGGCGCTGACGTTGCCTTTGCGCGCTTGCGCCGACTGCGGCGCCACGTTGATGCCGACGCCGAGATTGACCTCCGGCGCGCTGGCAAGCGTAGAGAGTCCGGGTCTCTCCTTCTCCCCTGGTTGGACGGTGGACGCAAACGGGGCCGATCCGGCCGAACCGACCGATCCATTTTCCGAACCCTCCGGCGTCGTCACCTTCACCTACGCCGGCGACGCCTTGTGGCTGCTCCTTGCGCCGGGCGACTACTGGGCTTACCTTTATGCCACGGTGGATGATCGGCCGGCCAACCGGCTGGTCAATATCCCCGGCAACCTCAACAGTCTCGGCCTGGTTGCAGGCTATAGGACGTTGCTGGCGCCTGAGCTGGCAGGCGCGCCGGAGGATAGGCGGTTGCGCTGGGTCGAGATTCACCGACAGGCGCAGCGCGCAGAGGCGCCTGCATCGCCCGTTCACGTCGTGCGGCTGGAGTTCTGGCGCGGATGGGGGCAAAAGCCCTTGCATGGGGTCGCCGTGGACCCGCCGACGCATGCGTTGCATCGCCCCGGCGAGCGGCTGCCGCTTCTGCCTGCGCCGCGGTGGCCGGGCGCGTTGCTGATGGCGGCCGGATTCTGGCTTCTGGCTGCGGCGCTGACGCCGATGCTGAAGGCAAAACTTTTACAGTCGCCCCTGCCCCGGTTTCGCCGGCTCGATCTCTCCTCGCCTTCATGGCAGTGCGCCGCATGGATCGCCTTTGGGCTGGGCGCGGCGCTGACGATCGTCGGGACGGCGCTCGACCGTTGGGTGATGGCGCTGGCAGGCGCGCTTTTGCTCGCTGCGGCGGGGATGGTACGTCCGGCGCTCTGGCTGGCGGCGCTGCTCTTTGCCCTGCCTTTCGCCTATGCCGTCGATCTGCCGCTGCTACCCACGCGTGCGCTGGGAATCGTCGACGTCGGTGCGCTGGGCGGCGCAGCCACGCTCGCCGGACATTGGGCGCTGCGTTCGCTGTCCGGTGAGAAGCGTCCGCCCGGCGCCCCATTCTGGGAAGGAGAGCAGCGGGCTGCGCTCTGGCTGCTGGCGCTGATCGGGAGTTGGGCGCTGATCGCCAGCCTGGATGTGTGGTATCCGGCGCTGGCGCTGCGCGAGTGGCGCGTCGTCTTCCTGTCTGCACTGATCTTCGGGGGCGTGGTGATCGGCGTGGTGCGTCTCTCATGGGAACCGGCCCTCGATCGCCAGCTGCTTGTTGCAGGCTGGCTGCTCGGCGCGACAACCGTTGCGCTGATCGGCCTGTGGGGGTACGCCAGCGGCCGGGGATTTGTCTCGGCGGCGGAAGGGGTGCGTCGCGTGCAGGCGCTGTACGATTCACCCAACAACCTGGCGCTCTATCTCGACCGCACGCTGGCCGTGACGCTCAGCCTGGCGCTCTTTGTCGAAGGATGGCGACGCCGCATGTTTTGGGGCGCCCTGGCCGCGGTGCAGGCGCTGGCATGGCTGCTCACCTTCAGCAAAGGCGCGCTCTTGCTCGCCGCGCCGGCGATGGCGCTCACCTTGGCGGCGGGAGGCGTCTGGATGGTCAGGCGCCGCCGCGCGTCGCGCAAGCCGCTGCTTGCGCTGGGGATGTTCCTCTTGCTGGCCGCGTTGGCGCTGACGCCTTTCCTCGGCGCCGAACGTTTTCAGCGGCTGCTCGATTTCGAGCAGGGCACCGGTTTCTTACGGATTCAGCTCTGGCGCAGCGCCTGGGCGATGGCGCTTGACCATCCCTGGCTTGGCGTCGGCCCCGATCAGTTTCTCTATCACTATCGCAGCATCTATCTCTTGCCGGAGGCGTGGCAGGAGCCGAACCTCAATCATCCACACAACTTCGTGCTGGATTGGTGGACGCGGCTAGGGCTGGTGGGGCTCCTATTGGGCGTAGGCTGGTGGGGCGTGGGGATATGGGGTATTGGAAGATGGCTGCGAGGCTCGTCAGGCCAACGCGACGAAGCGGCGCTGGCGCTAGGTTGCCTGGCGGCGGCGTTCGCAGCCCTGGCGCATGGACTGATCGACGTGAGTTACGCCTTGCCGGAGCTGATGTTGACCTGGACGCTGCTGTTTCATTGGAAGATCGCCAGATAACTCACTTCCTCGGCTGGCGGCGTCCGTTGCGATTCGCCGTGCGTTCCAGCTCCAGCGCCATCCGCTCTATGCGCGCGCTCCAATCTTCGCTGCTGACCTGCGTGCGAATGCGCTCGGCCCAAATCGGGAAGGCGAACGGCGTCAAACGCTTCGTCTCGACTTGAATAATTTGCTGGTGCGCAAGAGCGGTCAGCGTCGCCTCCAGCCGCGTAAGTTCAAGCTGTTGCTGCAGCACCTCACGCCGCGCCTGGTCAAGCAGCAGATTGTCCGGGTCGTACTGCGCCAACACGTCAAAGATCAGGCCGCTGGAGGCCTGGAGCTGCCGCGCACTCTTGCGGCTGCCGGGATGGCCGACGAAGATCAACCCCGCAATGCGCGCGATTTCGCGAAACTGTCGCCGCGCCAGCTCCGTAGCATTAATGCACGCCAGCACGTCCTCCAGCAGATGCTCGGCGCGCAGAAGACGCCGCCAGTCGGCTTCGGTGAGCGCAAAGGGCGTCGGCGAGAGCAGCTCAAAGCCGTAGTCTGTGGCGAAGGCGCTGATGGTGCGCGGCGCCTCCTGCGCCAGGCGATAGGCGACCAGCGCGCTCAGCCCCTCATGCACAAATCGCCCGGCCAATGGAAAGACAAAGAGATGATAGCCGTCGCGCGACTTTGTGGATTCGATCAGCAGCTCCCCCGGCGCCGGCAGCCGAGACCACTGCTCCTGCAACGCAAGGAGCGGACGAACGGCGGCCAGCTCGGGCGAAGCGAAGCGCCCATCGCGCGCGGCGGCCAACTGGACGCGCACCGCCCCGGCCAGTTGAGAGGAGAGCGGCATGCGCGACCCCATCCAGTGAGGCACGGCGCCGTCGGCGCCACCGGCTCTGCGCACATAAGCGGTCATCTCTTTGACCATCACCAGCTCCAGCGCGCGGCCGGCGAAGATGAAGCGATCCCCTGGTCGCAGCCGCGCAATGAACGATTCTTCGATGCTGCCCAGCGAGCCGCCTTTGAGATAACTCACTTTGAGCATCCCATCGCCGGTGATGGTGCCGATCGACATGCGATGGAATTGTGCGATCTGTCGATTGGCCGGTCGATAGCGACCATTTTCCGGCTTCAGCTTGTTGTATTGCGGGTACGCGTGCAGCGCGCGTCCCCCGTCGCTGACGAAGCCAAGCGCCCAACGCCACTCTTCATCGGTGAGGTCGGCGTAGGCGTAGGTGGTGCGCACTTCGTCGAGAAGTTCTTCCGGGACAAAACCCTCGCCCAGCGCAACGGTGACCAGATGTTGCGCCAGCACATCAAGAGGTTTGCGCAGCGGCGTGCGCGCTTCGATCATGCGCTCCTCGATCGCCTGGCGGGCGGCGGCGAACTCGATCAGCTCGAACGCATGGGTCGGAACGCAGAGGATGCGGCTGACGGCGCCCGGTTGATGACCGCTGCGGCCGGCGCGCTGCATGAGCCGCGCCACGCCTTTGGGGCTGCCGATCTGAATCACTTGATCCACGGGTGAAAAATCAACGCCGAGGTCGAGGCTGGAGGTGCAGACCACGCAACGCAGCCGGCCATTGCGCAAGCGCTCCTCGATCTCGGCTCGCAAGGAGGGATCGAGCGAGCCATGGTGCAACGCAATCTCGCCGGCGAACGCCGGATGCGCCTCGATCAAAGCCTGAAACCAAAGCTCCGTCTGCGCGCGCGTGTTGGTGAAAATCAAGGTCGAGCGCGCCGCCTGCACGGCCTCGACAACGCGCAGCAGCAGCTTCATGCCCAGATGTCCGGCCCAGGGGAAGCGCTCGATGTCATCCGGGATGAGCGTTTCGATGCGAATCTCTTTCGGAACGTCGCCTGCAATCAGGCGCGCACGGGTTGACGGCGCAGCCCCCATCAAGACTGCCAGCGCCTCCTCGAGGTTGCCCAGCGTCGCCGAAAGCCCCCACACGCGCAGGTCGGGTCGCCATCGGCGCAGGCGGGCCAACGCCAGCTCCGTCTGCACCCCGCGCTTGCCGCCCAGCAACTCATGCCATTCGTCCACCACCACACAACGCAGATGACAAAAGATGGCAGCGCTTTCTGCGTAGGACAATAGAAGCGAGAGACTTTCCGGCGTCGTCACCAGCGCGGTCGGAGGCCGCGTGCGCTGTCGCGCCTTGAGCGTTGCGCTCGCGTCTCCGGTGCGCTTTTCGACCGTCCACGGCAGCCCTAACGAATTTACGACGGACTGCAAGGCAGCCGTCGTGTCGGTCGCAAGCGCGCGCAGCGGCGTGATCCAGAGCACGAGCAGCGGCGGCGCAGGCAGGCGAGTCCATTCCGCCGGCTCTGGATACTCGGCGATCCATTCCATCACCGGGCCAAGCCACGCTGCATAGGATTTGCCCATGCCCGTCGGCGCATGGATGAGGCCGCTTTCCCCGGCGAGGTAGGCGCGCCACGCCTCACGTTGGAAGTCAAAAGGCGTCCAACCGCGCGAAGCATAGAAAGCGTCGATGGTCTGGCGGGCAATTGCAAGTTGTTCAGGGGCCATTGGGTTCACTGCAACATATCTCAATGTCGTTCACCGTCTCGCAAGACGCAGAGGTCCACCTGGAATCAAGCCTGAACTTGCGCACAATGGTCATGGTTGAGAAAATAAAATCAGAATACGTAGAGCAACCGACGGGCTATGGATAGACCCAACCGCAGCAAGGGACGTCGAACTGGCTGATTGGACACCCTCCCTGCATCAGCGCGCCAGCATCATTATTCTACAGGATAAACGACTATGACGGAGAAGCTGGAGTTGCCAAATGTGTCTGGACAACGGGTGCAGACGCATCTGGATATCGACGGCGCAGATTGGCACGCGCTTTCCGAAGAGGAAGTCCTGCGTCGTCTGGCGACATCGCTCGACGGATTGAGCAGTGAAGAGGCGGAGGTGCGACAGCAGCGCTTTGGTCGCAACATCTTGCCGGTGCACCCACC
>CALFWA010000228.1 GCA_937928035.1 uncultured Caldilinea sp.
CAACGTATCGAGCTTCAGCCAACCTATCGGTTGTCAGGACGCAACTTGAGCCTTGGCGCTCTGATAACCTCCACCCAAATGCTCCGGCATCTGTATAACTTTGGCGCCCGGCGGCGGGGGCTGTGCGTGAGCGGTGCGTCACCCCGGAGGCGATGACCTACGGGAGCAGACGCAACGTCTACAAGATTGCCGGATTCATTGTTCATTTCATCAGAGTGGCGCCTGTTGACACAACGCCTCCCATTCCTTCAGAGAAAGCGTTTCTGCGCGGCGCGTTGAATTGACGCCCGCCTCCTCCAGCCAACGCTGCGCCTCTTTTTTGTCAAGGCGCAGACCTGCGGCCAGCGTGTTGACCAGCTGTTTGCGTTTCTGGCTGAAACCGGCGCGCACCACGCGAAAGAAGCGCTCTGGCGCAACGTCGACCGCCGGCCGGCTGCGCACGCGCAACAGCAGAACAGCGCTGTCCACCTTAGGCTTCGGTGAAAAGGCCCTTGCCGGCACGCGCTGCACAATGCGCGGCTCTGCATAGTACTGCACACTCACCGCCAGCAGCGACATCTCCCCCGGGCCGGCGCAGATGCGCTGTGCAACTTCCCACTGCACCATTAGCACGGCGAGCGAAGGCGGCTGCTCCGCTTCGAGCAGATGGCGCAGCGCTGCGCTCGTGATGTAGTAGGGCAGATTGGCCACCACCTTGTAAGAGAACGACATGGGGAGCGGATAGGATTGAGAAAGCGCTTCTTCCGGTTGAAAGCCTTCAGCAGCGTCGGATTCCGAATCTTCCGTCCTGGCCAGGCACGCTGTGGCGACAAGCCGGTCCGGCGCGTGCTCCAAGATATCGCCGTGCACGATATGCACATGAGTTTGTCCTGCGAAGCGCTGACGCAGCGGTTCGATCAGGCGATTATCCAGCTCGACGGCGACGAGGCAACCCACGCGCGAGGCCAACGCCTCCGTCAAAACACCTCTGCCAGGGCCGATCTCCAGCACGTTGTCCGTTGGCGTAAGCTCCGCCGCCTCCAAGATCGGCGCCAGATAGCGGCGGTCGGTCAGGAAGTTCTGCCCCAGCGACTTCCTGGCGGGCGCTTCATGCATCAGTCTTTCCTTGCAGAACGGCGTCCAAGGTTCGAGCAACCAAAGAGCGAGCGAAGTGCGTGAAAAAGAGGAGCACCTAACGCCTCTGCAGCCGGCCCGCTATTCCTCTTCAAGGCTGAGCACCGACATGAAGGCTTCTTGAGGAATCTCGACCGAGCCGACCATCTTCATACGTTTTTTGCCCGCCTTCTGCTTTTCCAGCAGCTTGCGCTTGCGCGTGACGTCGCCGCCGTAACATTTGGCGAGCACGTCCTTGCGCAATGCCTTGACGTTGGCGCGGCTGATAATTTTGTTGCCGATGGCGGCCTGAATGGGCACCTCGAACATCTGCCGCGGGATGATCTCCTTCATTTTGCTGACCAGCCGCTGGCCCTTGTGATAGGCCTGATCGCGATGCACGATGATGCTAAGCGCGTCCACGGGCTGGTGGTTGACCAGAATGTCGAGCTTGACCATGTCGGACGGGCGATACTGGTCGAGCGTGTAGTCCATGCTGGCGTAGCCTTTGGTGCGCGCTTTCAGCTCGTTGTAGAAATCGACGATGATCTCCGATAGAGGAATCAGGCAGACGATCTCGACGCGTTTGCTGTCGAGCCAGTTCTGCGTTTTCAGCTCGCCGCGGCGTTTCGTCACCAGGTCCAGCACCGGGCCGATGTATTCGGCGGGAGTGAAGATGCGCAGCTCACACCACGGCTCCTCGATATGCTCGATCTCGGTGGGATCGGGCAGTGCGGCCGGACTGTCGATTGCGATCACCTCGCCGTTCGTTTTGACCACGCGATACTCCACCGATGGCGCGGTGAAAATCACGTCCATGTCATACTCGCGCTCGAGCCGCTCCTGCACGATCTCCATGTGAAAAAGGCCCAGAAAGCCCAGTCGAAAGCCAAAGCCGAGCGCCTGACTCGTTTCCGGCTCATAGGTCAGCGCGGCGTCGTTGAGCTGAAGTTTCTCCAGCGCGTCGCGCAGCTCGTTGTAATCATCCGGGTTGGTCGGATAAAGGCCGGCGAAGACCATAGGCTTGAGCGGGCGATAGCCGGGCAGTTTCTCCGTCGCCGGTCGCGCCGCCAACGTGATGGTGTCGCCGACGTCGAGGTCCTGCACGCTTTTCAGGCCGGTGGCAATGTACCCCACCTGACCGGCATGCAGCTCGTTTACGGGCAGCATCTGCGGCACGAGCACGCCGATCTCCAGCGGCTCCATGGTTTTGCCGGTGTTCATCGCCAGCAGCTTCGGCAGCCCCGTGATTACGCCGTCCACCATGCGCACGTAGGCGATCACGCCCTTGTAGGAGTCGTAGTGGCAGTCGAAGACGAGCGCCCGCACCGGTGCATCGAGGTCACCCTTCGGCGGCGGCACTTCGGCAATCACGCGCTCCAACACTTCTTCGACGTTGACGCCCGCCTTGGCGCTGATGCGCGGGATGTCCTCTGCGGGCACGCCGAGCAGATCCTCGATCTCTTGCGCCACCTCGTCAGGCATAGCCGCCGGCAGGTCAATCTTGTTGATGACGGGCACGATCGTAAGGTTCTGCTCCAGCGCAGCAAAGAGATGCGCCATCGTTTGCGCCTGAATGCCCTGCGAGGCGTCGACGACGAGCACGGCGCCTTCGCAGGCCTGCAGCGCGCGATGCACCTCGTAGCTGAAATCGACGTGGCCGGGGGTGTCGATCAGGTTGATTTCGTACTCTTCGCCCCGATGTTTGTAGATCATGCGCACGGCGCTGGCCTTGATGGTGACGCCTTTTTCGCGCTCCAGCTCCATGGAGTCGAGAAGCTGCTCGCGCATCTCCCGCTCTGTCACCGTTTCGGTCATGCGGATGAGCTGATCGGCCAGCGTGCTCTTGCCGTGGTCGATATGGGCGATGATGGAAAAGTTGCGAATGTGATCGAGATTCATACGATGAAATTATACCGCAGCGGGTGGTTTGGGAGTGCAAACGGAACAAGATGAGTTCAAAAAAAGAACTTGTGAAGCGAATCGACGGCAAACTGGCATTGCACTCGAAAAATTCGACGGAATTGTCGAAATTTCAACAAAAAATTATCGAAAATTCGATTGACAAAGATAGAAATCAATGATATAGTGATGAC
>CALFWA010000229.1 GCA_937928035.1 uncultured Caldilinea sp.
AGGGCAGCCGGGCGCGATAGGCTTCGTTCAGATAGCGCTCCAGACGCTCCAACCCTTCTTCGACGCGCTCTCCGCGCAGATCGAGTTCCAGGCCGGGGCTGTTGGCGGGTGCCTCCATGCGTATTGTAACACCAGACGCAGCCGCCTCCTTGACGGCTTTCTGCCGAAGCTCCAACCGTTTGAGCGGCAGCTTGAGGCGAAAGTTGCCGAGCTGCACATCCGCTTCGTTGCCGGCGCTGTGAATGGCCAGGACTTCACCGCTGGTCTGCAGGCTGGGCACCCAGACGATGTCTCCCACTTCGATGGCGCCGGTCAACCGTTCTTCGGCGCCGCCGGGCATGACTACACGGCGGTTGACCTCTTCGGTTGCCTGGCTGCGTCGCGCCAGCTCTTTTTCGGCGCGCGCCAGGAACTCTTCGTGGGCTGTAACGTTTGCGCCGAAGCCGCTGTGCGCCTGGCGACGAAGCTGTTCGATCTCCTTGCGCGCCGCTGCGAATTCTGCCTGCATCAGCGCGCGCGTCTCGGCGATCACCGTGCGCCGCGCCTGCTCGATCTGAGCGAGCTGATAGCGCAGATCGGCCTCAAGCAATTGAGCCTGACGCTCGCGCGCTTTGGCGCGATCGGCGGCCTCCAGCGCCTCTTGCCTGGCGCGGCGAATGTCGTCGAGCAGTTTGTCGGCCTGGAGCGCGTCCGGCCGCACGATCGACTCCGCCTTCTCTACGATCACCGGGTTCAGTCCTAGCCGTCGGGCGATGGTCAACGCATTGGAGCGGCCGGGCAGCCCGATGCTCAGCTCATACGTCGGGCTGAGCGTCTCGACGTCGAATTCCACCGAAGCGTTGCGCACGCCGGCCGTGTTATGAGCATAGAGTTTAAGGTCGCTGTAGTGCGTGGTGGCGAAGGTGGTGATGCCGCGGTCGCGCAGATTCTCCAGCAGCGCCATCGCCAGCGCCGAACCCTCCTCCGGGGCGGTGCCGGCGCCCAGCTCGTCGAGCAGCACCAGCGAGCGTGGGTCGGCCTCCTCCAGAATAGCGATGATGTTAGTCATATGGCTGGAGAACGTGCTCAGGTTCTGTTCGATGCTCTGCTCGTCGCCGATGTCGGCGTAGACGCCCTCGAAGACGGAAAGCCTGCTGCCTGCATCCGCCGGAATCATGAGGCCAGACTGCGCCATCAGCGCCAGCAGGCCGACGGTCTTGAGCGTCACGGTTTTGCCGCCCGTGTTAGGCCCGGTGATGACGATGATGTAGGTTTCATCGTCCAGATAGACGTCGATCGGCACGACCGTCTGAGGATCGAGCAACGGGTGTCGCGCCCGGCGCAGGTCGATGACGGAGCCGGGATGGGCGATGGCCTCCTCGGTTTCATCCCGTTTCTGTTGCGAACGCTGCGGCTGGAAGGGCAACATCTCTGGGACGGCGGCGTCGAGCGCATAGGCGAAACGGGCTTTTGCGAAGGTGAAGTCTAGCCGGGCCAGCGCCTGTACGTTGCGACGCAAATAAACGGCTTCTTCGGCGACGGCGGTGCTCAGTTCGAGAAGGATGCGGCGGACTTCTTTTTCTTCCTGCAGCTCCAGCTCGCGCACGGCGTTGTTTTGCTGCACGACCTTGAGCGGCTCGATGAAGAGCGTTGCTCCGCTGGCCGATTGATCGTGGATGATCCCCTCGATGGCGCCCTTGTATTCGGCGCGCACCGGGATGACATAGCGCCCCTGCCGCTGAGTGACGAGCGCCTCCTGGAGGTAGGGTTTGATGTCGGCGCTGTGCACAATGCGGTCGAGCGTGCTGAGCAGCCGTTCCTGCGCAATGCGCAGCTCGCTGCGGATGCGCGCCAGCTCCGGGCTGGCGCTGTCCACCACGTCCCCGCGGTCGTTGATGCACTGGCCGATCTGCTCGACCAGATGATCGCATGGCTCGATGTCGGCGGCCATTTCCGCCAGATGAGGGAAAGAAGGCTCCAGGCGGGTCAACAGCGTGCGCAACTGACGGGCGCGCTGCAAGGTGAATTTAATCTCCAGCAGGTCGGGCGGCAGCAGGACGGCGCCGCGTTCGGCGCGATCGAGCAGCGGACGCAGGTCGCTGACGCCGCCAAAGCTGATGTCGTCTTTTTGCCCCAACAGTTGATAGGCCTCGCGCGTCTGCGCCAGCCACTCCTGCACGGTGGTGAGGTCGTCGCTGGGCAAAAGCGATGCGGCCAGCTCAGCGCCGCCGCTGAAGGCGCAATAGTGAGCCAGCCGTTCGAGAATTTTCGGATATTCGAGAACACGCAGCGTGCGCGGATTCATAAAGCTCCTGAATCGTCAACAAACGCAACTTGCATCATAACACAGCGAAGAAGAGAGAGACAAGCGATGGGAGCAGAATTTCTTAACTCTCCCCTGCCATTTTCTGCAACTCATAGAGCCGATTGAGCGCATCAAGCGGGGTCAGGTTGTTGATGTCCAATTTGCGCAACGCCTCCACGACCGGATGCACGTCGGCGAAGAGCGAAACCTGCATGGCGCCAGCGCGACGCTTCGGCGCCACGGTTTCGGCCAGCCGACGCGGCCCTGCGGCGCCGCTTCGCTCCAGGTCGGCGAGGATTTCCTCCGCGCGCGCAACGACCTGCGCAGGTAGGCCGGCCATGCGCGCCACGTGGACGCCGTAGGAGCGATCGGCCTTGCCGGGAATGATGCGTCGCAAAAAGATCACGTCTTCGCTGTCGCCGCTGTCATCGACGGCTACGGTGTAGTTGACCACGTGCGGCAGCCGTTCGGCCAGGTCGGTCAGCTCGTGGTAGTGCGTGGCGAAGAGCGTCTTGGCGCGCAGCCGGGGATGATTGTGGATGTACTCGATCACCGCCCAGGCGATGGCCAGGCCGTCGTAGGTGCTGGTACCGCGGCCGATTTCGTCGAGCAGCAGCAGGCTGCGGTTGGTGGCGTGATGGAGGATGTGGGCGGTCTCGACCATCTCCACCATGAAGGTGGACTGGCCGCGGTGAATTTCGTCGCTGGCGCCTAAGCGTGTGAAGATGCGGTCGACGACGCCGATGCGGGCGCGTTCGGCGGGCACGAAGCTGCCGATCTGCGCCATTAAGGTGATGAGCGCCGTCTGACGCAGGTAAGTGCTTTTGCCGCTCATGTTGGGGCCCGTGATGATCTGGATGGCGGTCTCCGGCGTCAGGAAGGCGTCATTGGGCACGAACGGCTCGCCGATTAGCGTCCTCTCCACCACCGGATGTCGGCCGGCGACGATCTCGATGCAATGCCCTTCATCGACCTCTGGGCGCACATAACGATGCATCAACGCCACTTCGGCCAGTGCAGCGAAGACGTCGATCTCGGCCAGCAGGTGCGCCAGATGCAAGAGCCGGACGCCTCGCGCCGCCACCTGGCCGCAAATTTCGCCGAACAGGCGCTGCTCGATCTCCAGTCTGCGCTCGTCGGCGTTGAGCACCAGCGTCTCGTATTCCTTGAGCTCCGGCGTGATGTAGCGCTCGCCGTTGGCGATAGTCTGCTTGCGGATGTAGGAGTCCGGCACGCGGTCGAGCTGCGATTTGGTCACTTCGATGTAGTAGCCGAAGACCTTGTTGTAGCCGACCTTGAGATTTTTGATGCCCAGCCGCTCACGCTCGATCTGCTCCAGGCCAGCGATCCATTCGCGCGCGTGGCGGCTGCGTTCGACTAGGCTGTCCAGCTCAGCGTCGAAACCGGGGCGAATCAGTCCCGGCGTGGAGAGATTGGCCGGCGGATCGTCGACGAGCGCAGATTCGAGCAGCGTCAGCACGTCGGTGCAGAGGGGAAAGTTCGCCGCGCTGAAATCCTCAGCCTCTACTCTCCAGTCTCCTAATCGTTCGGCTACTTTGGGCGCCAAGCGCAGCGCCTCGCGGATGCCCACCAGGTCGCGCGGCAACGCAATGCCCTGCATCACGCGGTTGGTCCACCGCTCCAGGTCGCCGAAATTGCGCAACAGCTCTCGAATGTCGAGGCGCATCAACGTGTCGTCGAAGAAGCGCTGCACTGCATCGAGCCTGCGGTTGATGGCGGCCACGTCGATCAGCGGCTGGTTGATCCAGCGCCGCAGCAGGCGGTTGCCCATCGGCGTCAGCGTGGCGTTGAGCACGCCGAGCAGACTGCCTTCGACCTCCCTCCCGCGCATCGTCTCGGTCAGCTCCAGGTTGCGCCGCGTCGCTTCGTCGAGCGTCATGAAGGCGTCCAGCGCATAAGTGGAGAGGCGCGTCAGCTGGGCGCGGGCATTGGGCTGCATGTCGCCGACATAGGCTAGCACCGCCGCTGCAGCGCGCATCGCCTCCGGCTTGCCCTGCAGCCCGTATCCGTCAAGTGTGGCGACGTCGAAGTGGCGTTTGAGCGTCGCCTCGGCGCTCTCCGGCGAGACGCGCCAGGCTTCGAGCGTGGTCAGCAACGGGTGGTGTAGCGCAATCAGCCCATGCAAGGAGGAGCGCTGCGGCTCCCAGTCGATATGAATCAGCTCGCTCGGTTGCAGCCGTGAAATCTCTTCGCCGATGCGGCGCTCCACCTCTGCTTGCGAAGCCGCATGAATCTGCGTGGCCGCAAATTCGCCGGTGGAAATGTCGCAATAGGCGACGCCTGCGGTGGCCCCGCGGCGTCCCATCACCACCGCCATCAAGTAATTGTTGCGTCGCTCGTCCAGCATGCTCGGATCGACGAGGGTACCCTTGGTGACGACGCGACGCACCTCTCGTTCGACCAGTCCCTTGCCGGGCTCCGAGACCTGCTCGGCGATGGCGACGCGATAGCCGGCGTTGACCAGCTTGGCGATGTAATAGTCTACGCTATGATAGGGTACGCCGGCAAGCGGCACGCGCTGATCTGCGCCCACCGGTCGGCTCGTCAGCACCACGTCGCAGACGCGCGCAACAATGCGCGCATCCTCATCGAAGGTCTCATAAAAATCCCCCAGTCGAAAGAGCAGAATACAGTCAGGATATTGGCTCTTGATCGACAGGTACTGCTGTCGCATCGGCGTTGTCATATGTCGTCTATGGTGTCGTCTATAGCGTTATCTACGGCCATTGCGCCCCGGTCGTTTCCACGTAGATCGAATAGAGCGACTGTCCCGCGGTCATAAACAGACGATTTTTGCGCGCGCCGCCGAAGCAGAGGTTGGAGCACGGTTCGGGCAGGTGAATCTTGCCGATCAGCGCGCCGTCGGGCGCATAGCAGTGCACGCCGTCATAGCCGGGGCCGCCCCAGCCGGCTGCAGCCCAGATATTGCCGTCGCGGTCGGCGCGAATGCCGTCGGCCACGCCCGGCGCCATGTCCACAAAGATGCGACCGTTCGCCAGCCGCGTCCCGTTGTCCACCACATCGAAAACACGAATGTGCTGCGGCCCGTTGGGCGTATGCGAGACGCCGGTGTCAACGATATAGAGCTTCGACTCATC
>CALFWA010000230.1 GCA_937928035.1 uncultured Caldilinea sp.
CTGGATGGCGTCATTGCGAATCATTTCCCACTGCATCACCAGCGGCGAGTATTCGAGCCGGGTGAAGGTCTCCTCGGCGAAGAGCGGCTTCACCGTCTCCGCCAGTCGATCCTGCACCAGCCTGTAAGGGACGAGCAGGCCGAGCGCCTGCACGAGCAACGACGTCGCCAGCAGAAACGCAACGAGCGCAATTCCAGGCATTCCCAGCTTACGTTCAGAAACGAGCAACCTCCAGCCCGGCGCGACGAGCACGCTTAAGAAAGGCAACGCCGGCGTGATGAAGCGCGCCCCCCAGCTATACCCGCCATGCCACATATACCATTTGGCGTAGACGATGAAATAGAGCGCAACCAGGGCGAGCGTCAAAATTAGAAAGCGCCGCTGATGACGCCAGAACCAGAGCGCCCCCGGGAGGGCCAGCAACAAAATCGGGTTGTACCACACGAACCCTCGTGCAGGGCCGATCGTCAGTCCGAAGAAGCCAAAAAGCCAGTCGGCGCTGAAAGTTTCGCTCTCCACGTAGCCTGTGTCCCAAATGCTGCCGAAGCGCGCCCAGTTCCACCAAAGCGAGAGCGAGCCCGCCGCAACCACCGGAATGCCAAATGCGACGACGGGGCGCCAGTAGAGCCAGAAGGCGCGACGCAGCCGCCCTAACGTTGTTTCACCAGCATGAGTTGCTATGGCCGGCAAGACGAACCCAAGCCCAACCAGGTAGATCGGCAACGTCAACAGGTTGATGGTGCGGGCGAGATAGGCGACGCCCCAGGCGAGGCCAGCGCCGAACAGATAGCGTTTGCGCCGCGATTGACCGTAGGCGATCAGCCCGTAGGCTGCAGCAAACAGCCCCCATCCACAGACCGGATCGCTGAAGAAGGTCTGCGTGTAAGGCCAGGCCAGCGTGAAAAGGCCATAGATCATCGCAACTGTGATCGAGAGGCTGCGCGCCCAGTCGAGCCGACGCCCCAGACGAAAGATCAATGCGCCCGTCCACGCCGTGAGCAGCGGGTTAAGCAGCATGGCTGCGTGCACCATGCCGATCGCTGGCCACACCTTGGCGATCCACACCAGCGGCGCAGCCAGCAGCGCCATCCCCAGGCCCTTGCGCGTATAGAGGACGCCGTCCGGCCCGATGTTGCCCTGTTGCGCGCCCATCCACAACAGTTGATTGTTGTCGAAGGCGCCGCGACGCACGATGTTTTCCGTCACGGCAAAGGTGGCGAGACCGTCGCTGCTGTCGATCACGCCGGTGTAGGTGAGCATGTAGCAGGCCAGCAGAAAGCCGAAAACGAGCAGCGCCGTGCTGCGATCTTTCGGGCTGATGTCCGGGTGAAACGTTCGCATCGTTCAACGCACTTCCACGTCGATTGTCACATGGTCGGCGAGCGCGCCATCTGCGAGCGTCACAGGCAGCCGCCCGGCCTGATTATACAGACCGACGTGCAGCTTGTACGCGCCAGGCGCTGCATCCGCCGGAATCGTCAACCGATAGACGTCGCGCACCATCTCGCCGACGCGCCAGGTGCCGGTCGGCGCCTGCCCCAACATGGGCGGGTTGTCCTGCTGCGCAACCATGCGGCCATCCGGCGCAAACAACTGTGTGAAGACCGTGTAATCGTCCTTGATCGGCGTCATCGCCTGCCAGTATAGCACCAGCGACAACGTTGCGCCCGTTTTGGCCTCGCCCAATCGAACGCCGCGCAGCGCGATCTGTCCGGAGGCCGCCTCAAACACGCCCGGTGGCCGGGCATCGTCCAAAAGGATCGCGCGCACCAGTTTACAGCCGTCGAGATGTTGCGCGTCGACGCGATAGACGTCGGGTCGAGCGAAAAAGTTCATCGCCGCCTGCGCCCATTCGGCGGCGCCGTTGGCCCGCTCGATCCACCAAAATTCACCCCTCTGCGCCAGCGCAGCAAGCTTCTCCGCCTTGACAAGGTCAAACGGCCGGTCCTCCGGGTTGTATCCGTCGACGACGACCAGCGCGTACTCCTGACGCAGCCAGGGATAGAGGTTGCGCCATAGGTCGGTCTCCTCCATTGCGAGGGTGTGCGTCAGACCATCCGCCTCCGTGCGTAGGAACGCGATCGTCTCCCGGCAGGGATGCTCGGCAAAGCGGCGCTCCTGGTAGGCCTGCGCTGCGCGCGGCGCACCGAGAAGCATGACTACGAACACCATCGCCATCGCAGCCGCCGAAAGGCGCACAGCTGCGCTTTGCAAGCGAACGCCTGTTTTCGCCTGCGGCCAGATTTGCCCCAGAAAATCGACGGCGATCAACGCCAACAGCGCTGTGCGCGCCAGCACCGTCGCAACCAGAATCCAGCGCTCGTCGGGCAGCAGAATCAGATAGACGCTGCTTTCGAGCACGTTGAGCAAGGTGAGCATGACGGCCACCAGTGCGCCGAACATGTCTGCGCGCAGGAGCGCCAAAAAAGCCAGCACCCACACGACAAATTGAGGACTCCAACCTTTGCTGTAGAGGAAGAGCCAGATGACGCTCACCGCCGTAAAGGCGATGGGCGTGCGCACGCGCTCCCAGTCGTAGCGGCGGGTGTAGAGCCACAGATAGAGCAAAACAAAGCCCAGCGTGATCCACGTCCACGGCAGCCGCGAGCTCCACTGGCCGCCCTGCTCCAACCCGCGCAGGTTGCGCATGTCGATCGGCACCAGGCCAAAGCCATAGTAGCCGTCGAGCAAGGCCCACACGCTCTGCCACGGCGGACGCAGGTTGTTGACGGTGAAGCTGCTGACCGCCAACGAGGGGTTGAAGTGCGCCAGCGACAGGCCGACGCCCACGGCTACGCAGAGAAACACCGTCCCGTAGAGGAACGGCTTCCGCAAGTTGCCGGACGAGCAGCGGTTGAACCATTCGTTGCGCAGGGCGTCGAGGCTGAGCCGAGCGCCCAGCCAGCGCACGGCCACCGGGACGAGCACCATCGGCGTCAGCTTGACCAGAAAGCCCAACGCTGCGGCGACTGCGCTGGCGATCCATGCGCCGCGACGTCGACTCAACAGCAGGTCAAGGCCAAGCAAAAGAAAAAAGAGCGGCATCGCCTCGAACCAGCCCAGCAGGGTGTAGACCGGCGCAAAGAGCAGCGCATAAAAGAGGCTCGCCTTCAGCGACAGGGGTGGATCACCGTTTTCCCATCCTGTCGGCTTTCCAATTGCACCGGGTCTCTCTGCAGCGCTGCGTCCTTGCGGCGCAGCGCCCTCCGCCTCTTCGATGCGCCCCGCCAGCCGATAAATCAAAATCAGATTGCCGATCTCAAAAAGCAGCAGCTCGAGGCCGAAAAGCAGGTGAAAAAAGAGCCTCGGCTCCACCCAGGGCGGGATGCGGCTCGACCACTCGAAGATGGGCAACATCAGAACCGGGAAGAGCGGCGGGTACGCCGTCCACAGATCGACGAAAGTGGTGTATCCCATGGGGATGGTCAGTCCCCAGGCGTAGTAGAACTCGTAGTCGGAGTTGTCGGCGATGAAGCCGCCCGGGCGAAAGAGCACAATGGCGAAAAGGCGGAACGCGCTGAACAACAACAGCAGGATCAAAAACCAGCGATGCATTGCGTAAAAACGCCGCAGCCAGGTCAGCAAGGTGTTCATGAGGATGCGTCAGAGGAAGGATGAACGGCCAGCGACGCACCGGGGTCGACGCCGGTGAATGGAGTTAGCTCTTCACTGTGCAGGCGACGAATGGCCTCTCCGAAGCCCGCCAGCGCAGCGACGACGCCGCTGAAGAGCAAGAAGCTCCAGTAGGTGATGAAACGAACCAGCAACACGGCGGCGCCGACGTTGAACGCAGCGCCGACCATCGGCGTGAGCGCAAAGAGCGCAACGTAGGCGAGATCGATCTGCCCAACGCCGCCAGGAGTGATCGGCGCCGCGGCCAGCACATCGCCGGTCAACGCCACAAAAGCAGCGTGCGCAAAAGGAAGATCGCCGCCTAGGCTGCGGATGACGAACCAGAGCACCACCGCATCGCTCAGCCAGATGAACAGACTCTCCACAAAGACCAGTCCGGCGATGCGAGGACGTCTTGCCAACAGGCGCAACGAGCCGACCACCTGTTGGACAAAATTCAGCAACTTCTGCCAGAGAGACCGCTGACTCCATGTGCGCAGCCAATCCAGAAGGGGCGGCGCTGCAAGGATGGCGACCGCCAGCCCAAGCAGCAGAGCAAGTGCGGCGGCATAACTTACAATCACCCAGTTCGGAGCCTGTGCATGCAACACTGACCAGCCGAATCCGGCGCCCAGAGACAGGATGGCCAGGATGTCGAGCGCTCGCTCGCTCACGATCGAACCCAGGCTGACGCCGACCGGGACTGCGGCGCGCCGTGGGTCTTCCAGCCGCAACACGCCGATGCGCAGCAGATCGCCGGCGCGGGCGGGAAGGAGCGCGCTGACGAACCAGCCGGCGACCAGCAGGCTGGTCGCGTACCCGTAGCCAATGCGATAGCCCGCCATGCCCAACAGGCGCCGCCAGCGGAGTCCGCGCACGCCGAAGCTGACGTAGTGCACCAGCAGCGCCGCCAGCAGCCACCAACCATTGGCGGAAGCGATGGCCTCGAGCGCAACGCTTCCGCCAAATAGGGCGATCAGCGCCGCCCAGGTGACGACGCCCAAGGCGATCAGCAACAGCAGACGCTTGCGCGTCAATGCACCGACGAAGACGCTGGATGAACGGCCCAGGGTCGATTGCAATTCCCTCATTCCATCCATTTTGCGGAGGAATGCACGGAAGCGCAAATCGTCGGCGTCGTCAATCCGTCTGTCAACCTATCACGGACCCCAATCTGCCACCTGCTCGCCGCCGAAGCCGTAGTGAATTTCGACCTCGATCGGCAGGGGGCGTTGGTTGCCGCCGTCTGCATCCATCACCCATAACCGCCAGGGGCCGGCGTCGTTGCGTTCGTTGCGATTGCTCAGGTAAACGATGTGCCTGCCGTCATAGCTGAAGGCGGGCGCCACGTTGCTGGGCAACTGATCGACCAGCGCCGTCACCGGCCGCGTGAGCTGGACCAGGCCGCTGCCGTCCGGGTTGATGCTGAAAATCTCCCAGCGCGGGCCTTCCTTGGACTGATAGACGATGCGGCCGCCGTTCGGCGCCCAGTCGGGGTCCCAGTCCCAACGGCCGTTCTGCACCGAACGCGTGTCGCCGTCCGGCGCATCCTGGGTGATCTCAAGGCCAGCCTTCGACTGATAGACGATGCCGGCCTCGTTCCAGTCCGGCGCCAGCGCCGAGTCGAGCGCAGCAATGTCACGAAACTCCTTGCCTTCGGCGTTGACGCGCGAGAGGCCAAAATTGGGCAACGAGATGCGTTCGGCGTTGCGCAAGAAGATGCGGCCCAGGATCGCAGGCGGAATGTTTGGGAAACGCCCAGAAAGCTCCCTCAGGCTCACGCAGCCGAAGAACTCGGTGTCGAAGCATTTGTATTCGCCCAGCAACCGACTGAAGACGATCCACTGCCCATCCGGACTCCATTTGGGCGAGGTGATCAGCTCATTGCCGCCGTACACCTTCCGCTCGTTGGCGCCGTCGATGTCGATGCTGTAGATGCCATCGCGCACAAACGCCACTTTCCGACCGTCGCGGCTGATGGCGGGGTCGAAGCCGTTGGTCAGAAAGCGCACCTCGTTGCGCGTCAGATCGTAGACGTAGATAGCGCCGCGGCCGTCCTGAAAGACGATCTTGCCGCTCAGGCTGCTGGCGCCGGTCGTGCGCACAGACGGCTGGGCGGTGGGTGATGTTGTGGGCGACGGCGTCGCCGTCGCAACAACTGGAGTTGGCGTCGCTTCAGCTTCGGCGGAAGGCGTCGGCGCAGCGGGCGGACTCAACGGCGTCGGCGACGGGGTCGAACCGGTGAACTCCGCTGACGAAACAGGCAACGTCGTCAAATCTTTCTCGACGCGCACCAGTGACGCCGCCACCCAACCTGCGCCATCCGGCAGGTCGGCGCGCACAATCAACAGCCAGTCGCCCGCGTCGTTGCGCGCCGCCAGGGAGAGCGTCTCGCCGCCGACCGCCTTGCCGATGATGCGGTAGGCTGCGCCCGGGCCAGAGCGGATATTCAGCCGGGCGCCGGTCACGTTGGCGACGCCGGTCATCACGGCTTCTAGCTGCGCCTCGGCGGCGATAGGCGCAGGCGTAGGCGTCGCCGCAGCCTGAGCCGTCGCTGTGGGCGTCGCCTCGGCTTCCTCTGCAGGAGTCGTCATCGCCTCCGCAACGGTGTCATCCTGCGCAACTTCACCCTGTGCAGCGACGACCGGCAGATCCTCGACGCCAAAAATCACCACGTCCGCCGCTTTCACCCAACCTTGCCGTCCGTTCAGCAACTGCACCATCAACCAGCTGGCGTCGGCGTTGCGTCCTATGGCGGTGACCGCCTCGGCGCCGGGCAGTTCGATCAGCGTTTCGCCCTCTGGCGCGCTGGCGAGTCTGGCGCCCGTGCCGATCACCACGCCGAGCGCTCCACTCTCGACGGCCAACGGCGCATTGATAGGCGTCAAGCTGCGAGTGGCGGACGCCGAAGGCGTAGCTGTTGCAGCAGCAGCAGAAGTCGCCGTTGGCGTTGGCGACGACGCAGGCTGTTGCATAGGAGTTTGTGTGAGAGTCCGCCCAGGAGTTGGCGTCGGGGGCGGGGATGTCGGCGTTGCCGTGGGCGTCGGCGTCGCCTGCTCGACGATCGGCAGCGTCTCAACGCCGAAGATCACGACGCTGCGCGTGGCGACCCATCCCCTCGTTTTGCGTTCTGTCTCCACCTGAAGGTAGGCGCCATCGCGCGTGCGCCCCAGCGCCGTCAGGATATCGCCGGGGGCGAGCTGGCGGATAATGCGCCCGCCGGGTGCGTCTGTAAGCGCGGCGCCGTCCAAACCCACGACGGCCATTTTGCCCTCGCCGAGGCTTTCCTGCGCCGATGCAGCGGGGAACGTCCATCCGTTCGGCGCAACAACGGCGCCGAAGAGCAATCCCATCGCCAGCAACACGCTGAACAGCGGTTTCAGGCGTCTCCACCTCTTGCTTTTGAACATGGCAACCTCATTCACTTTCACAACCCATTTGAAATTCTTAAAATTTACAACACTGCTGCAAAATCTGTTTTACCGATCCATTGAGAGCGCAACGCATCCACCCGACGAGGCTCCGCACGCGTTGCGCCGCAAAGCCGCTCTTTTATTATCGCACCCACGTTTCTGTTCGACCAGCAATGCAACTTACGATGACGGCCGTCGTTGGGAAAAGTGCAAACCATCCATTACAATGAGTGTGAAAATACAAATGAGCGTGGAAAAAGAAGCGACACGCAACATGGAGCATGCGTTCGACGCGAGTATGGCTGAAGAAGCACTTGTTCTGGGCGCGCCAGCACCCTCTTTCACCTTGACGGCGCTTGGCTCGAATCGCTCGGTCGGAAGCGACCTCTGTCGAGGAACGCCGTTGATGCTGGTCTTTCACGACCAACACACCATCGAAGCGGTGCGGACTATGCAGGAGGCGGTGCGCACCCGCTGGCCCGACGCCGCCCAACTGCTCATCTGCAGCGTTGTCGACATGAGCGCGCTGTCGGTTTTTGTGCGCCCGCTGGCCGAACGGGTGATGAAAAGCGCCTACGCCAAAGCCGGCGAGGCCATGCCGCCGGGCCTCAATGCGGCAGATTACGTGGTGATCTTGCTCGACTGGGACGGCGCTGTGTCGCGACAATACGGCGCCCACAAAGTGAACGAAGCGCCGTTGCTCGTCCTTATCGACGCCGTTGGGATCGTGCGCGGCGTTTACCGGGGACGCCAACTGGCGGAGGCGGCGCTGCAGATGCTTGCTTCCCTGGAAAGCGCCTCTGAGCAGCATCCATCATCGACTCCTCTATGATATAATTTTGCGCCATGAAAGCATTCACCATTATGGGACGCACGCTCAAAGGCGCCTATGAAGAATTTTTCCTGGTCGTGGCTCTCAGCGTCGTTTTCTGGATCGGGACCCTTTTGATCGTGACGGCCCCGATGACCTGGGCGGGCGTTCACTACGTCGCCAACCGCATCGCCAATTACAAACGCGCCGGCTTCGACTTTTTCTGGGAAGGCGCAAAGCAACATATCGGCCGCGCGGTGTTGCTCTGGTTGCTCCTGCTTGCGGCGCCCCCGATCATGGTGAACAGCGTCGATTTTTACTTCAGTAACGGTGGCTGGCTGGTGGTGCCGGGCTTCATCACGCTCTGGCTGCTTTTGCTCTCGGCGCTGGCGGCGCAATACTTCTATCCGCTCTTCTGGCAACAAACGGAGCCGAAACTCTCGCTGATTCTGCGCAACAGCTTTCTGCTCGTCGTGCGCCATCCGCTCTATTCGCTGCTGATGCTGCTCTTCCAACTTCTGTTAATTGCAGTCAGCGTGGCTTTGCTGGTGCCAGTGCTGTTGATCTTGCCGGGGCTGTTGATTCTGGCGCACAACTACGCGTTGGTCGGCCTGCTGCAGGAGATGAACCTGGCGCCGCAGCCGCCGGAGATGTCGGGAACGTGATGATGCAAGAGAAGACGTTGGAGATCTTCATTCCGGCGAAACAGCGCATCGTCACCGTGGCCGAGATGCAGGCGCTCGAACGCGCCGCCGACGCCGGCGGCCACTCCTACGCCGCCATGATGGAGCTGGCCGGTCGCGCCGTGGCCGAGGCGATCCTGGAGCGCTACGGTCGCGTCTCCTGTCTGGTGCTGGCCGGGCCGGGCAACAACGGCGGCGATGGGTTGGTCTGCGCTCGCCATCTGCACGAAGCGGGTGCGGCGGTGCGCGTCTACCTGTGGAAACGCGCCACCGACCCGGAGCGAGACTACGAGGGACACTTCGCGCGCCTCCAGGCGCTCGGCGTTCCTGCAGCCCACGCCGATGCGGATCCCGCTTTCGAGACGCTGCGCGCCTGGCTCGACTGCAGCGTCGTCGTCGATGCACTGCTGGGCACCGGCGCCAACCGCCCCATCCAGGGGCAACTGGCCGACCTGCTCGACGAGGTGCAGCGGGCGCGCAGCCTGCGCCAACCCGCCTTCCGCGTCGTCGCCGTCGATTGCGTCAGCGGCATGAACTGCGACACCGGCGCGCTCGACCCACACTCGCTGCCGGCGGACCTCACCGTGACCTTCGCCTGCGTCAAGGCAGGCCACTATCTCTTTCCCGCAGCCGAGGCCGGCGGCGAGCTGCTCGTCGCCGACATCGGCATCGACCCTGCGCTCGTGCAGGGCGTGCGCACCTTCGCGCTCGACGAGACGACGATTCGCTCCTGGCTGCCCGCCCGGCCCGCCAACAGTCACAAAGGCGCTTTCGGCAAGGTGATGCTGGTCGTCGGCAGCGAGGCGTATCCGGGCGCCGCTTATCTCGCCAGCGCTGCGGCCGGGCGCGCCGGCGCAGGGCTGGTCACCGTGGCGTCGATCCGCGCAGTCTGTTCGCTGACGGCGGCCAAACTGCCGGAGCCAACCTACGTGTTGCTACCCGAGGCGGCGGGAGCCAATGGCGCCGTGATCGCCGGCGAGGCCTCCGCGACCGTCCATGAGGCCATTCAGGGCTATCGCGCGCTGGTGGCGGGATGCGGCCTGGGCAACGCGCCCGCCACGCGTCAGTTCATGGCGAATCTGCTGAGCCCTTCCCTCCCCGCCGCCGTGTTCGACGCCGACGGGCTGAATTGTCTCGCTGCGCATAACGGATGGTGGCAAAGCCTGCCTGCGCACACGGTGCTAACGCCGCATCCGGCGGAGATGGCGAGGCTGTGCCGTCTTTCCATTGCGCAGGTGCTGGCCGACCGCTGGGCGCTGGCGCGCCAAAAGGCTGCAGAATGGGGCTGCACAGTGCTTCTCAAAGGGCCTTACACGGTGGTCGCCGAGCCGTCCGGCTGGCTGGCGGTGCTGCCTGTGGCGACCTCGGCGTTGGCGACCGCAGGCTCCGGCGATGTGTTGGCGGGGGTTATCGGCGGCTTGCTGGCGCAGGGGCTAGACGCCTTTGCAGCGGCCTGCGTCGGCGCATGGCTGCACGGCGCAGCGGGGCTGGCGTGCGCGGCCTCCATCGGCGAGGCCGGCGTCGTGGCGTCTGACCTGCTGCCGCACCTGCCGCGCCTTCAGAAGCGCCTGCGGAGCGAGGATGCGGATTCCTCCCTCAGCGGCGGCGCCCCCTGATCAATCCTTCATCAACTGCACAATCGAACGCACGATGTCGAAGGTGGCGTGTGGATAGCCCAGCGCCCGGGCACGCGCCGACATCTCGCGCAGATGCTCGCGCTCCGGCCCGAACCAGCGGGCGACGATGGCCGCAATCGCAGCGGGCGACTTCTCGTAGACGCCGACGCCGTTCTCCACGACGAAGGGCACGTTGCCCTCTTCCTGGCCCGGGATGAAACCGCTCAGGATAATCGGCAGGCCGCAGATCAGCGCCTCTGCGATCGTGCCTGGCCCCGCCTTGGTCACGATGCAATCGCAGGCGTGCATCCAGTCCGGCATGTTGTCGACGAAGCCGTTGACGCGCGCCGGCGTGCGCCATGCACGCGTGGTCAGCCGCTCTTGCAGCGCCTTGTTGCGACCGCAGATCACGACGATCTGCCCAAGGGGGCGCCCCGTTGCGCTCAGGCTGGCGTCGCATGCGGCGGCGATCTCCTCCACCGGCCCCACGCCCTCGCCGCCGCCCATGAGCAGCACGGCGGGCAGCTCCAGCGCCATCCCCAACTCGGCGCGCAGGTCGGCCTTGGGGCGAGGCGACCGCGCAAAGGCGGGGCGAATCGGGAGACCCAAGAGATGGATGCGGGCGGGGTCGACGCCCGCTTTCAACGCCATTTGGCGCGTGTTTTCGCTGGCGACGTAGACGGCGTTCACCTCGCGATGGAACCAAAGCGGATGAGCGGTGGTCAGGTCGGTCACGACGGTGACGAACGGAATGCGCTGCGGGCGCTGCGCCATCGCCAGCATGCAGACCAGTTGCACTAGCGGGTGCACGGAGATGATCAGATCGGGCTGATGGGCATCGATGACGCGGTGTGCAGAGCGGACAAGCAGTCGACTGCCGATCTGGGCCAACGTATTGCTGAGCCGATGGTTGGGGCCGCCGTAGAGCAGCTTCCAGAGCCAGGGCGCATCGTTGGAGAGAAAAGGATACGCCTTGGGCATCTGGTTGAAGGGCCACGGCATATAGTCGGTGATAAAATCGACAATCTCGATGGCGAAGCGGTTGGGATAGAGCTCGTCGAAACCGGCTTTCAGCGCCTGCGCGCTGGCGCGGTGACCACCGCCGGTGTCGCTCATCAAAATCAGGATGCGTTTCATGAAGGTCGTCGACTAGTAAGCGCCTGTTGCGCGCAATACGGCCGGCGCCGAACGCAGCAGAATGCTGATGTCCAGGCCAATGCTCCAGTTTTCCACGTAGTAGATGTCCAACAGCACCATCTCGTCGAAGGTGAGGTCGCTGCGTCCGCTCACCTGCCAAAGTCCCGTCAGGCCAGGGCTGACCGAGAGACGCTTTTTCATCCATTCCTGATATTGCGCCACCTCTTCTGGCAGATTGGGTCGCGGGCCGATCAAACTCATTTCCCCGCGCAGCACGTTGTAAAGCTGCGGCAGCTCATCGAGGCTGTAGCGGCGGATGAAGCGTCCCACGCGCGTCAGGCGCGGATCGTTGCGAATCTTGAAGAGCGGGCCGGTGGATTCGTTGAGATCGGCAAGCTGGCTGCGCATCTCATCGGCGTTGTCCACCATGGAGCGAAACTTGTAGCAGACAAACTCTTTGCCGTTCTTGCCCACGCGCACCTGTTTGAAGAGGATGGGGCCGGGCGTGTCGAGGCGAATTGCGATGGCGATCACTGCCAGCAGCGGCAGAGCCAAAAGCGCCATCAACGAGCCGACGACTAGATCAAAGGCGCGCTTGAAAACCAGGTTCCACCCCTGAATGGAAATGTCGCGCGTCGAGATGAGGGGAATGCCGTTCAGTTCGTGAACCTTCATCTGATTTTTGGTGAGCTGAAAGAGGTCAGGAACCACATAGGCGTCCACCTTCATCTGCTCACATTCGCGCAGCAGCCGCTGAATCGTGCGATGCGTTTGCCACGGCAGGCAGATGATCACGCTCTGGATGTTGTGCGCAGCCATCACTTCGGGCGCGTTTTCGACCGGCCCCAGCGCCTTGAAACGCCCGACGTCGGTGCTGCTTTTGGCCGGGTTGTCGTCGAGAAAGCCGATGAGCTTCCAACCGTAGTCGGGCCGCGCCGCCAGCGTGCGCATGACCATGCGCCCTACGTCGCCGGCGCCGATCAACAGCACGCGACGCACGCCGATGTCGTACTGGCGCAGATGGGCGCGCGCCATCATGATGATCAGCCGGCTGAGGCCCAGATAGAGCGTCACGAAAACTGCCGTATATAGGAAAACAAGGCGGCTGTAGAGCATCGGACGGAAAACCAGATTGACGACAATGAGGATGATCACGCCGGCGGTGGTCGCCGTAGCGATGCGCCAGGTTTCCTCGATCCAGCTCCGTCCAGGTTGATAGGGGTAAACCCCGGAAAATCGGTAGGCGACCAGCAAAAAGAGCACCAACAGCAACACCTGCGGCAAATAGCTGGTGAGCGGAAGCTGAAAGGCCGGATCGACGGCGATAAACAGCTGGGCCTGGTAGCGCAACGCATACGCCGTGAGAAAGGCCAGGAAGATCAACAATCCATCCGAGGCGATGAGCAACGGCCGCCACAGACGCTCGGGCACGCGACGCGCCAGCGCCGCCAGCCAACTTTCCCGGTGTTTCTGCGTCTTGAGATTCTCTTGCGTAGCCGTTTTCGTCACGCTCAGATGGTCAATGCCTGCCATTTTTGCAATGGGTTCAGAACTGCGGGCGCACCTCCATCCCCGACCGAACCCGGTGCGCCTGACTGACTTCGCCAGCCCGATATTGTGCCAGCGAATTGCATTGCTCACAAGTTGGCGGCAGCGCGTAGATAGACGCTGCAGGTCGCTTCGGCGCAGCGTCGCCAGGAAAAATGCGCTGCGCGCGCCAACCCGCGCCGATGCAATGCGCGCCGTAGGGTCGGCTGGCTCATCATCAGATGCAGCGCAGCGACCAGCCCCGCCTCATCCTGTGGGTCAAACATGATCGCTGCATCGCCCGCCACTTCCTGCACGCCAGGCGCCCGACTGCAGATCACCGGCGCACCGCTCGCCATCGCCTCCAGCACAGGCAAGCCAAACCCTTCAAAGAGGCTGGGATAGACGAACGCCTCCGCGCCTGCATACCAGGCGGGCAGCGCTTCTTGCGAAATAAAGCCAGGAAAGTGCACGGCGTCGACGAGGCCCAACTCCTGAACGATGCGGAAAATTTCCGCGTACCACCATCCCTTGCCGCCGGCCAACACCAACTTCACCTCTCGGTCGGCCGGGGCGCACAGCGTGCGCCAGCGGGCGAAGGCGCGCACCAGCAGGGCCAGGTTTTTGCGCGGCTCCAGCGTGCCGAGGTAGAGCAGATAGCGCAGCGGCGCTCCGCTCTGGCGACGGAAGGCCTCCAACTCTGAGGGGGAGTGCGGCCTGAAGCGCATC
This sequence comes from uncultured Caldilinea sp., assembly GCA_937928035.1. GTDB lineage: Bacteria > Chloroflexota > Anaerolineae > Caldilineales > Caldilineaceae > Caldilinea. The sequence continues at coordinate 13,529 of CALFWA010000230.1, forward strand.
GACACGCCATTGTGAACCACGACGATGCGATCGGCCGGCGCTGCAAAATAGCGTTGTAAATCGTCGGCCGTCTGCCTGCTCACGGCGATGATCCGGGCAGCCCGCTTCACGCTGGCGCGACAGAGAGCGGTCAGGTATGTGCGTTTGAAGGGCGGCAACGTCTGCGGAAGTCGCACGAAGGAGAGGTCATGGACGGTGACCACGCCAGGACAGGGCGCAGTCAGAGGCAACACGTTGACGAGGCCGTGCATGAGGTCGGCGCGTTGGCGGCGCAGGTGCAAGGGCAAGCGCGTCTGCTCCCAGAGAATGCGCGCGGTCGGCTGCTCGAGCAGCCTGGGCGAGCGAATCAGGCGGACGCCGGGCGCTTCAAAGGAGTTGACATGGAGATAGGCGGAGAACTCCCAGATCGACGAGCCGCGCTTCCTCTCCTCAAGCGCCAGCTCGCCGAGGGCGCGCACCAGCTCGGCGCTGTAATTGCTCACGCCTGCACTGCGATAGTTCGCCCCATCGCTGATCAATTGTGCGTTGAGCGCGACCTTCATGAACGCCCCACCACCTCTCGGTACAGGTTCACCGTGCGCTGCGCCACCTGCTGCATCGTAAAGTGCGCCAGCACGCGGCGCCGCCCCGCCTGCGCCAGCCGGATGCGCGCCTCTGCATTCTCCAACAACAGCTGAAGCTGTTGAGTCAGCTTCTGACGATCGCCTTCAGGGAAGATCAAGCCGGCATCGCCGATCACCTGGGGAATCTCGCCGCTGTCGCTGCCCACGACAGGCGTTTCGCACGCCATCGCCTCGATTAAGACGCGACCGAACTGCTCCTTCCAGCTCGGCGTGGTGCGACTGGGCAAAACCAAAACATCGATGCTGCGATAGAAGGCGGGCATCTCCGTGCTGGGAATGCGGCCGACAAAGGCCACGCGCTGCGCAACGCCAAGCCTCGCCGCCAGGGTTTGCAGCGCGCGCCGCTCGCTGCCTTCGCCCGCCAGCGTGAGCCGCCATTCTCCTCGCAGATGGGCGCAGGCGTGCAACAGATCGTCGAGTCCTTTCTCCGGCAAAAGGCCGCCGGCGTAGCCGATATGCAGGCGGCCGGCGAGGACATTGCGCGCTTGCGGCGGCGCAAAATGCGCGGGATCGACGCCAAACTGTGGGATCACCGCCAACGCGCCAGCGTAGCCCTTGCGTCGCAGGACGTCCGCCGCCTCCGCGCTGCCGGCGATGGCCGCGGCGGCAGCGACATAGTTGGCGCGCTCGAACCAGGAAAAGGGCGGCGGATAGCGGCGCAACAAATTCTGCCATGTAAAAAAGAGCGCCGGGACGCGTTGACGCTGCGCCGCGCGTAGCGCCAACCACGTGGCGAAGTTGTATGGCTCTTCGTCCATGTGGAGTAGGTCGGGCGCAATGCGACGAATCTCCGCCGCAAGCGTCGGGTAAAAATGAAGATGAAACGCGCCGTTGAAGCGAATAGGGATCGAACGCAGCTCGTAACCATCGGTGTACATCGGCTGCAACGGCTGCGCGCCGCGACGGTCTCGCCAGGAAGGCGGCGTCAGCACAATCAGTTTCACCCCCTGCGCTGCAATCTCTTCCGCCTTGCGCTGATAGGCACCGACCACCATCGCTTTGCTCACCAAAAGCACGCGCATGCGCCCATTATAAACTGGGTTCATCCCACCGACGGATTTCCCGCCCTTATGCTATGCTATAGTGCGATCAAAAAAGTGCGATCAAAAGCGCACAGACTCGTTTCGGACAAAGGTGTTGATAAGGACATAGAGATAAGATGAGAATTCTGCTTTACACGGGCAAAGGAGGCGTCGGCAAGACCAGCATCAGCGCGGCCACCGCCGTGCGCTGCGCCGAGTTGGGCTATCGCACTGCAGTGCTCTCCACCGATCCCGCACATAGCCTGGGGGACAGCTTCGACCGCCGCATCGGCAGCCAGATGGTCGAGCTGGCGCCGAACCTCTGGGGACAAGAGATCGACCTACTCAGCCAGATGGACCAGTACTGGGGCACGGTGCAGAGCTACCTGAACGCGCTCTTCATGTGGCAGGGCATGGACAGCCTCGTCGCCGAGGAGACGGCGGTGCTGCCCGGCATGGAGGAGCTGGCCAGCCTGATGCAGATCACCTCGCTGGCGGAAAGCGGCCGCTTCGACGTGATCATCATCGACGCAGCGCCCACCGGCTCCACGCTGCAGCTGCTCAGCTTCCCCGACATTGCCCGCTGGTATATTGAAAAAATTTTCCCGTTCCAGCGCAAAACCATTCAACTGGCGCGGCCGATGGTCAAGCGCATGACCGACATGCCCCTGCCCGACGACGAAATCTTCGACAGCATCGAGGAGCTAGTCAGTTTTCTAGAGCGCATGAGCAAACTGCTCAGCGACGGGCGAGTGAGCAGCATGCGCGTGGTGCTGAACCCCGAAAAAATGGTGGTCAAGGAAGCGCAGCGGGCTTACACCTATCTGAACCTCTATGGCTACAGCGTGGACGCCGTGATCTGCAATCGAGTATTTCCCCACTCCATCGCCGATCAATATTTCGACGCGTGGAAGAGCGCACAGACGCAGAACCTAGAGCTGGTGCACGAGTGTTTTTATCCCCTGCCGATCCTGGAGGCGCCCTTCTTCGAGCAGGAGGTGATCGGCATTCCCATGCTGCGCCAGATGGCCGCAGCCGTCTTCGGCGCAGAGGCGGTGCGCGGGGGCGAGGGCGACCCAACCCGTCACTATTACATCGGAAAGCCGCAGGAAATCTTCCGCAATGGCGCCCACTATGTGCTGAGCCTGCCGCTGCCGTTGGTCGAACGCAGCGAAGTGCATCTGCACCGCAGCATCTTCGACGAGCTGATCATCCGCATCGGCAACTGGAAGCGCAACGTGGCGCTGCCGATGGGGCTGGCCCGATTGGACGTTGCAGGAGCGAAGTACGAACAGGATCGCCTAAACATCTACTTTAAAATCAACGAGACAACGCCCGAAATCAGCGAAGAAGAACTCAAACCCAATCGTTGGGAGAGCCTGAAAGCGAGATTCCGGCGCAGTTGATGGGAAGATCAGCGATTGACCAGCGGCAAAAAGATGCTGTTGGTGAAGCGAATTTGTGCGCCGCCCGAAGCATCGCGAGGGATGGGAAGGTCGATGCTGCCGGCGCCGTTGACCTCGTCCAGCGCCACAAATTGCATCGTAGAAAGGTTCGATTCAGCGTCCTGCGCCCAAACCCGGTAAGCACCGTAGGGGAGATGGCGCGCAACGAAAAAACCCTCGGCGTCGGCGCTCAAGACGATCGGCGCGGCCTCTCCTTCGCGCTGGATAAAGACCGTTGCGCCTGCGGCGTTCGGCTCGCCAACGTTCGCCTGGCCGTTCCCGTCCAGGTCGTAAAAGACTGAACCGGAAATATAGCCGCTTGAGCCAGGCTCTTCACCAACCGCCAGCGCCGCCGCGCCTAGAAGAGCAAGCAGCGCCAGTTGGATGATGCCAATGGCGACGATCCGTTTGGGCCACTTCATAAAAGAATGCCACGCTCCGAAAAAGGGTTCATCTGAAAACGAGCATACCACGCAATGCGGCTTACAGCGCTTTCATTTCCCTGTCATTCTATTCCTCTTTGCGTAAAGAAGCAATATATTCTGGTTAAATAGACGATAATTTTAAGGTTGGAATTTGCAGCGAGGGTTCTATCGTCAAAAGAATGGGGCTTTAGGAGGCTTCTTTTGTCTTGTGGTAATTTTGTCTTGTGGTAAAGTACGCACGCAAAAGCGACGACAGCATTTCTCGCATTTCGCTGTACAATGAGGGGGCGCCTTGCATTGAGACGCCACGTCAGGCAAAAACTCAATGCTCAGCGGTGGGCGCTCAGGAGCAGGCTCTATGAAGGAGATCGGATATGGGAGTCATGGTTGAACAACGCGTGAGCCTGGAGCAGATGGGCGCGGCGGCGCGCGCCGCCAGCCGTCGCTTGGCTGCTTACACCACCAACGCCAAAAACCAGGCGCTGCTGGCGATTGCAGACAGGCTCGAAGCGCGCCTCGAGCACATCCTCGCGGCCAATGCTCGGGACATGGAAGATGCACGCGCCAAAGGGCACACGCCTGCGCTGCTCGATCGGTTGCTGCTCAACGAAGGCCGAGTGCGCGCATTGGCGGCGGACACGCGTAAAGTCGCCGCGCTGCCCGACCCGGTCGGCGCCGAGATCGAAAGCCGCCTGTTGCCCAACGGCATGCGGCTGAGCAAGCGGCGCATCCCGATCGGCGTCCTGGGCGTCATCTACGAGGCGCGGCCCAACGTCACAATCGACATCGCTGCGCTGTCGCTCAAAACCGGCAACGCCGTGATTTTGCGCGGGGGCAGCGAAACTTTGCGCAGCAACATGGCGTTAGTGGAGACGATCCAGGACGCGCTGGAGGCGAGCGGCTTCCCGGTGGAGGCGGTGCAATATATTGACAACCCCGATCGCGCGCTGGTGACGCAATTGCTGCGTCTCGACCGTTATGTCGATATGATCATCCCGCGCGGAGGAGCGGCCCTGCACAAGCTCTGTCGCGAGCAGGCCACCATCCCGGTCATCACCGGCGGCATCGGCGTTTGCCATCTCTTCGTCGATGAAAGCGCCGACCTTGCGCGCTCGCTCGACATCATCGAAAATGCACGCGTGCAGCGGCCTAGCGTCTGCAATTCCTGCGACACCGTGCTCGTCCATCGAGCCGTGGCCGCGCAATTTTTGCCCATGCTCGCCGAACGCATGGCGCGCTGCAAGGTGGAGCTGCGGGCGGAGCCAAGGGCGTATGCGCTGTTGCAGGCGAATCCTTGCGGCGCCACCGTGTTGGAAGCCAGTCCAGACGATTTCGATCAGGAGTGGATGGCTCTGATTTTGGGCGTCAAGGTCGTCGACGATGTGGAAGAGGCGATTCAGCACATCTACGAGCACGGCTCGGAGCATTCCGACGGCATCCTGACCAACAACCTCGCCAACGCCAATCGTTTCGTCGACGCCATCAACTCTTCGGCGGTCTTCGTGAACGCCAGCACGCGCTTCAACGACGGCGGGCAGTTTGGCCTCGGCGCCGAAGTGGCCATCAGCACGCAAAAACTGCACGCCCGCGGGCCGATGGGGCTGGAGGAGCTGACGACCTACAAATGGGTGTGCATTGGAAACTGGGATATCCGTCCATGAACAACGCCGATCCGCCTGAATATATTTATTACGTCAACGGAGCATTCGTGCCGGCCCGCCAGGCCGCCTTGCATCTGGACGACCTGGGCCTGGTGCGCGGCTATGGCGTCTTTGAACTCTTGCGCACCTACGGCGCGCAGCCGTTCGGCCTGCAGGCCCATCTGGCGCGTCTGCAGCGCTCTGCAGCCCAAATTGACCTGGAGTTGCCGTGGCCGTTGACTGCGTTGGAGGCGATCGTCGAAGAGACGCTGGCGCGCAACGACCCGACGGACGTGACGATTCGCATCATCGTCACCGGCGGCGCCTCGAGCAGCTTTCTCATGCCCGAAGGGCGCCCTTCCTTGCTGGTGATGCTTGCGCCGGTCAAACCGCAGCCCGATCACCTGTACAGCCAGGGCGCCAGCCTCATCACCTTCGACGCGCCGCGCTTTATGCCGACGGTCAAAAGCCTCAACTACATCACGGCCATCCGCGGCCAACAGCGCGCGCGCGCGGCAGGCGCCGTCGAGGCCCTCTACTGCGATGCGCAGGGCGTCATCACCGAATGCACCACCAGCAATTTCTTTCTATTTTGCGGCGATCAACTGGTCACGCCGGCCAAAGACATCTTGCCCGGCGTGACACGCGCGGCGGTGCTGACGCTGGCCGCTGATCGCTTCGAGATCGTCGAACGTCCGGTCCATCGCTCCGAGTTGAGCGTCGCCGACGAGGCGTTCATCACCAGCACCACGAAAGAGATCATGCCGATTGTGCGCATCGATGACCAGAGGATCGGCGATGGCTGCGTGGGCAAGCGCACGCAATGGCTGCTCGAACTTTTCCGCACTTCTGTCAGGCAAGGTCTTGTTCCCATGTTTGAGCCGGCGTAAATTGGTCATCCGTGAAGTCGATTCTGTCACCTGCGTTTTATGCATATCTTGACGAAAGTGAAGTCGCCTGTCGCCATGTCGTCCTTTAATCCATCTTCCTTCGCCATTTTATCCAGAGTTATCATGTTGCATCGTCTCACCAAACACAAACGCATCCTGCTCTTCGTTTTGCTTATCGTGACTGCGCTTTCCCTTGCAGCCTGCGGCGCCGGCGAACCCGCGCCTACGCCTACGCCCACCAAGACGCCGATAGCAGCGGCCGGCAACCCGCACGCCTCGCCCACGCCTGTGGCGCTACCGATGCCGACGCCCACGCCCGAGCCGTCCACCCCCACGCCGCGACCGGAGAACATCGCCCCCTTCACCGGTCTGCCGGTCGATGATCCGGAGCGTATCAAGCAGTTGCCGATCTTTGTCTGCGTCAACAACGACGCCGCCGGCCGCGCCGCGCATTGGGGATTGAGCAAGGCCGACCTGGTGTACGAGTACATCGTCGATGGCTTTTCGCTGACGCGCCTGACGGCGATGTATCAAAGCCAGGAGGCGGATCGCATCGGGCCGGTGCGCTCGGCGCGCTACCCGAACATCTGGATGGTGCAGATGTACGGCGGGGTGCTCGCCTGTTCGGGCGGCAGCGACGCCATCCGCTATCTGCTCAAGAACGAAGTCGGCTTTCCTTATCTCGACGCCGACATCGACGACCCTTCCAACAACCGCTATTTCACCAATTTGGGGACCGACTATCGCACGCGGCTGCAGGCGCGCACCAATGGTGTGCGACAATGGCTTGCGGACAAAGGCATCCCCACGGAGTGGAATAAACCGGGCTTTGAATTTAGTGAGGAGCCTCCGCCCAACCCCGCCGGCGAGGCCGCAGTGATCGACATCCCTTACCCCGGCGGCAACAGCGTGCAATGGCGCTACGACCCGGCGCTGGGGGGCTATATCCGCTATCAGGGCGGCGTGCAACAGTTCGATCCGGCCATCAACGGCCCCATCGTGGCGTCCAACGTGATCGTCCTGGCCGCCGTGCATGAGGTGACCGACATCATCGAGGATACGCTCGGCACCAAGGGCATCAACATCAAACTGCATGAATTTGGCGATTTGCGCATCTTCCGCGATGGCAAGGTCTATGAAGGCACCTGGCGCGCCAGCCAGGAGGCGCCGCCGCGCTGGCTTGGCCCCGGCGAGGTTCCGATCACGCTGAGGCCGGGACAGAGTTGGTTGCAGGTCGTGCGCAAGATCGAGGACATTTCGTACCAATAAAAAATTTTTAGATCGACGTATCCATCGTTCTATCGACGCTTCCCCGGTCGCTTAGGGCCGGCAGACTCGGGATACAACGCTTGAAAAGATGTAGCAACGAAGAGAGGCCACCCATGTCCCGAACGCCAACCGATGATCAACGCTTGCCCTTCCCTCGGCGCCGCTGTTGTTCCCGCACTCCTCTTGCCACC
>CALFWA010000231.1 GCA_937928035.1 uncultured Caldilinea sp.
CGCCCACAACTCCCCGCGCTTTGAGGAAGTGAGCGCCTCCACCAATCGTCGCAACCTTGTGTTGGGGGATGTAGACCGCATCGGCTTCATCTCCGGGCCGTCGTTGGCGGCGAACCCGGCCAGCGTCACCACGGTGGCGTATAAGGGCTTCACAAAGACCGGAACGATCCAACTGCAAAACCCGGCTACGGCCGACGCCATTCCTTTTACTGCGACGCGCGATCGAGAATGGCTATCGGTGTCGCCGGTTTCTGGCTTCGCCCCAGGCAACACAAGCGCGCCGCTCAATCTCACCTATCAGATCGACACCTCCTTGCTCGTCGTAGGTCAGCAATACACTGGCGCCCTCATCTTCACCAGCCCGAACGCTACCAACAGCCCGCTGACGGTGCCTTTCACGGTCACGGTCGAATATCCACCCTTCGGCGCCACGCCCTCCAACATCACCGCCTTGTACCTCCCGTGCCAAGAACCGCTGGAGGAAAGATCGGCGACGGTGCAAGTGGTGGGCGTGCCGGGCAACCCCTTCAGAGCGCAGGTGCTTGCGCCGGTGACTGCAGCCGCAGCTTCCGCGCTGCAGGGCGAGATTCTGCTTGTGGAGCCGACGGAGGAGGGTCTGCTGCTGACCGATCGCACCGGCGCGCAAGCGGCGATGGCCGACCTGGGCGGCGAAGTGATGGCCGCCGCCAATACCTGGCCTTCGGAAGTGGCCTGGATCACCGACGTCTCGTCGAACGCCAGCACCCTTCCCGCCACGCTGACCATGACCATCACCCCGACGCTGCGCACGTCGAATCTAGAGCGCGCCTTCCTGTTCCTACGCACGCCAGACCCGCAACAACCCGGCTCTGAGCTGGCCAGCCTGCATCCAATCACGTTGCTGTGCACATCCAACGGCTTGTGGATGCCGGTGATCGCCAAATAGCGCAAACGAACATCCACCACGGCAGGCATAGGCGGAGACGATCGAAAACCGGTCATCTCCGCCTTGTCATTTCGGGGGTTTACAGCACGCGGCGTAGACTCCTTGACGCAATCTCATCGTCAAGGTAACATCTTTCCCCGAAGGGACTATTGGCTTTCGTTTTTACGTTCCAGAATGCGTAGGAAATCATGCTCTCAAAATACGGACGCGACTGGATAGCAACGCCGCTCAATCAGATCGCCCGCGCCTTGGAAGGAACCGGCGTCAGCCCTAATACGTTGACGGTGATCGGCTTTGCGCTGACGGCGATCGTTGCACTGATTCTGGCCACGGGCAATCTCTTTTTAGGCGGCCTTCTGTTGATCTTTGCGGCGCTCTTCGACACGCTGGACGGCGCACTGGCGCGCAGCACCGACCAGGTGACAGTCTTCGGCGCTTTCCTCGACAGCACACTCGATCGCTACTCCGAAGCCGTGACGCTGTTAGGGCTGATCTATTTCTACAGCGGGCGCGACGACGGGGCAACTTATATCTTGTTGCTGGTGTTTACACTTGTTGGCTCGTTGATGGTCAGCTATACGCGCGCACGCGCCGAGGCGGTTGGAATTGAATGCAAGGAGGGATTCTTTCAACGCACAGAGCGAATCGTTGTGTTGATCGTCGGTCTGCTTACCGGATGGATGTTGCCTGTGCTGTGGATTCTGGCGGTCTTCACCAATCTCACCGCCCTGCAGCGCATCCTTGATGTGTACGCCAAAAGCAGGTCTATTTCATAAACGGAAAGACTCGCAACACAGGCGGGCGTCCCATCCTTGCGCCCTTTCAAGACGCTCGCCCCCCGTGCAGACGCCTGGCGTACAGGCGATGGAACGGTGCCAATCCTGTTACGAATTCTCCAAATCGACCGTTATTTTTTATAACGATTTTCGTCATCATGTTTAAAGGGCGTTCGCATCCAGCTCATACTGAAGCACCCACGCCTGTCGCCGACGCCAGCGAGGAAGCGCTGTTAGAGGCCGCCGCGCAGTACGATGAAGCGGCGTTGGGTGAGCTGTATGACCGATACGAAGCCAAAATTTTCAATTATATCTATCGTCGCACCGGGGATGAGTCCCTTGCAGAAGACCTGACTTCTCAGGTCTTTCTCAAAATGTTGGAGGCGATCCGCGATCAGAAGGCATGGCGCTCTTCCTTTTCTGGTTGGCTTTATCGAATCGCACATAATCTCGTGATCGATCACTATCGACGGAAAGGAAGGCAAGGAACGGTGGATATTGAAGAAGCGACGCCTGTGACCGCGCAAGAAACGCCGCTCGACGCCGCCGTCGAACAATCGCTCGACATCGAACGCCTGCGCGCCGCCCTTCGGCGACTCACCGACGAGCAAGCAGAAGTGGTCAGCCTGCGCTTTCTGGAGGGATACAGCATCAGCGAAGTCGCCAAGATGATGGATCGCTCCGAAGGCGCAATCAAAGCGCTGCAATATCGCGCGGTGGCAACGTTGCGCATGTTCCTGTACGGAGGAGAGCCTTGAATCTCGTCTGTGTGCGGCAAGCCAACGCCGTCAACCGAATCGAAGACCGAAGAAGCGGGCCAAGCGCAGTCGCCTGGAGCGAGAAACACAACTGAAAAGTTTTATGTCCATGGAAGATTATTTCGCCGAAGCGGTCGACAGACTGCAGGCGGGAGAAACCATCGAGCAGATTCTCGCCGACT
>CALFWA010000232.1 GCA_937928035.1 uncultured Caldilinea sp.
TTGGGCGCGCACAAAGTCGGCGTCGGCGCGGACGATTTTTTCGCCAACCAACACCTGCACTTTCTTTTCGTCGATGCGGTTGCCGCCCGATGCGATCACCAGGAGCGGCTGACCACTGCTTTTGCCCACAAATACGAGCGATTTGGCGATCTGTTCAACGGTGCAACCCACGGCGGCTGCAGCTTCCGCCGAGGTGCGCGTGGAGGCGGTGAATTCGATAACTTCGTTGCGGAAACCTCTGGCTCGAAGGGCATCCTGAACTTTTTGCGCCGAGGGTTTTAGAGTTGACGTCATGGCGGCTCCAATTCTTTCCAGATTGCGGTCAACAAAGCGGCCCGGCCCGGGAGTTCATCGATCAGGATATGTTCATGGTCTGCGTGGGCGCCCGCGCCCGGTATACCGAGGCCGTCGAGCGTGGGCACACCAAGCGCGCCGGTGAAGTTGCCGTCGCTGCCCCCGCCGGTGCCCCCCTCTTTTAGCTCTATCCCGAGTTGGCGTCCGATTTTGCGCACGCGCTCGAAGATCGCAACGGTGGCGCTGCGTTCGAGCGGGGGACGATTCCAGCCCCCGCGCACGATCACCTGCGCACCGGGAAGCACAGGTTGCAGCGTCGCCATGGCCTTGGCAATGCGATCGGCTTCGGCCTGCGTCCAAGCGCGCACGTCCACGCGCGCTTTGGCGCGCGCCGGCACGACGTTGGTGGCCGTGCCGCCTTCGATGACGCCAACGCTAAGCGTCGTGCCTGCTTCTCGGTCGGCCAGGGCATGGATCGCCAGCACCTGATGCGCCATCTCTTCGATGGCGTTGACGCCCTGATAGGGATCGACGCCGGCGTGCGCAGCGCGGCCGATCGTCTCGACGATGAAGGAGCCGGTGCCCTTGCGGCGAGTTTTCAGCGCGCCGCCCGGCAGCGGCGACTCCATGACGAGCACGTAGGCGGCTTGCTTCGCTTCCTCCTCAACGAGCGCACGCGACGAACCGCTGCCGATCTCTTCGTCTGAGGTGATCAGCAACGTGATCGGCCTGGGCAGTTGGATGTCCAGCTCGCGCACCCCGCGCAGCGCATATTCGACCAGCGCCAGGCTGCTCTGCATGTCGAAGATGCCGGGGCCGTAGGCTTTGCCATCTTCGATGCGGAAAGGGTGCGTCGCAAGCGAGCCGACCGGCCAGACGGTGTCGTAATGACAGAGCACCAGGGCCGGTTTTTCAGTTGCGTTGCCGTGGATGAAACGGGCGCGCAGATGGTTGCCGCGCGTGGGCTGGGCGATCACTTCCACGCTTGCACCCACCGCAGCCAGACGTCCGGCCAGCAGGTCGGCGAAGGCGTCCAACCGGGGTTTGTCATGGCTGGGGGTCTCGTGAGAGACGAATAGGCCGATGGTCTCGAGAATTTCACCCTGACGACGATGGAAGTAGTCTAACAACCTTTGAGCGGACATGCTTTGAATATAGTCTGCAGGGTAATGGGCTGCCCTTCACCGGTGATGGTCGGTGGAGCGGCGAAGCGATTCACACAGACGCCCGACGGGTGGCGCTCCAAAAGCAAAGACACGATTGGCGCGCTCTATTGCAGGCGTGGTTCCAGCAATTGATCGACTCGATAGTTCGTGATCACCAGTTCAGTGATCTTGCCGCGCTTGGCTCCATTGGAGTTGATTGCGCGATTCGCCTGCACCTTATCCACGGTGAAATATGGAGAAGCGTACAAGGAACGCACGAGCGCCGCATCGGAGTTGGAGACCATCACATAAACCTCTTTTTGACTCAGCGCGATGCAAACGTCTCGCAACCGTTCTTGATCTTGCAATGTAAAGCCATTTGCATAATACGATGTAAAGTTGGCCGTCTGAGAAACGGGAACATACGGAGGATCAAAATACACCCAATCGCCGGGTTCAGCCCTTTCTGCAACCGTATCGAACGGCGCGCAAAGGATTTCGACATGTTGCAGCGCCTGTGACGCCGCCAGCAAGTTCTCTCGATCCAGATATGCGGGTGACTTGTAGCGTCCAAACGGCACGTTGAACCGTCCCTGTCGATTGACGCGATACAGGCCGTTGTATCCCGTCTTGTTCAGATAGATCATTCGGGCTGCCCGCTCAGGCAGACTCAGCGACCAGGGGTCCTTGCTGCGAATCTCGTAGTAAAATTCTTTGCTGTGAGGAAGCTTCGACAAGATGTCAATCACCTCTAACACGTGGTCGCGAATCGCCCGATAGGCGTCTATCAGTTCTGCGTTGACGTCTGAAAGAATGGCGTCTTGGAGCTGACCTTCCCGATAAAGGCGAAAAAAGATCGCTCCGCTTCCGACGAATGGCTCATGATACGTCTGAAAGCGCGCGGGCCGACGCCGCAGTAAGGCGTCGGCGAGCTGGGTTTTGCCGCCAGCCCATTTCAGGAACGGTCGTGGATACAGAGCGCCCATTTGCTTCTATCTGAGTTACTGTCGCCTTGGGCTGAGGTGCGCTTGCCCGTCGGCGTGGTAGCTCGAACGCACGAGCGGGCCGCTTTCCACCCACCTGAAGCCGCGCTTTTCCCCTTCTTCTTTGAGGCGGACAAACTCGTCTGGCGTGTAGTAGCGCACGATCGGCAGGTGAAAGCGGCTCGGCTGCAGATACTGCCCGATGGTCATGATGTCTACGTCGTGGGCGCGCAGATCATCCATCACCTGCAGAATCTCGTCCCAGGTCTCGCCCAGGCCGACCATGATGCCGGATTGGGTGAGCGCCTCAGGGTCCATCTGTTTGGCGCGACGCAACAGCTCCAGGCTGCGCGGGTATTTGGCCTGCGGCCGCACCGTGCGGTAGAGGCGCGGCACCGTCTCGGTGTTGTGGTTGAGAATTTCCGGACGAGCATCCATCACAACCTGCAGCGCTGCCCAGTCGCCCTTGAAGTCCGGGATCAACACCTCGATCGTGCAGCCGGGGACAAGCTTGCGAATCCAGTGGATGCTCTCGGCGAAGACCCAGGCGCCGCCGTCCGGCTGCTCGTCGCGGTTGACGCTGGTGAGCACGGCGTGGCTCAGCCCCATCTGGCGGATCGACTCGGCGATGCGGCGCGGTTCGTC
>CALFWA010000233.1 GCA_937928035.1 uncultured Caldilinea sp.
TCGATGAACCGCAAGGTCTTGGGAAATTCAAAGAAGCGCAGCTATCTGCTGCGCTTCTTTGTCGTCAGAATCTCCTGTGAAATTCCATCCAGCTTCCTGAAAAGGTCGCCTTCTACGCAAAAACCTCATCGAACTGCAACCATGCATTCCTGAGAACAGATTTCCTGCAAAGTTTGAGAGCGGTTCACCCATCATATTCGCGAATAAAAGCCTCCGCCTTTTCCACAAGCAGTCGATTGCCGATGAAAAGCGGCGTGCGTTGGTGTAGCCTCTCCGGTTGAATATCCAGAATGGCCCGTCCACCGTCCGAAGCATACCCGCCTGCTTGCTCGATCAGGAATGCAAGCGGCGCCGCCTCATACAACAAGCGCAATTTGCCGCCCGGCTTTTTGGGGTCCTTGCGGTCGGCCGGATAGTAAAAGACGCCGCCGGTGAGGAGATTACGGTGAAAATCCGCCACAAGCGAGCCGATGTAACGCAGCGACAGCGCCTTCTTCTCTGCGGTGTCCCGTTGCAGCCACTCTGTGTACGCCTGCACCCCGCGCGACCAGTAAGGTTGATAACCCTGGTTGACGCTGTAATATTTTGGCTTCTCCGGCAGCCGGATGTTGGGATGGGAGAGTAAAAATTCGCCGATCGCAGGGTCGAGCGTGAAACCGTGCACCCCCTGCCCGGTGGAATAGACCATCATGGTGCTGGCGCCATAGAGGATGTAGCCCGCCGCCACCAGGTTGCGGCCTGGCTGGAGCACATCCTCCAGCGTTCCCCGGCCCTCCTGCGTCTTGCGGCGATACACGCCGAAGATGGTGCCGATGCTGACGTTGACGTCGATGTTGGACGAGCCGTCGAGCGGGTCAAAGACAAGCACGTACTGACCGGTCGGATAGCGCTCTGGAATCGGAATGATGTCTTCCACCTCCTCCGACGCCATTACCGCCAATCGGCCGGTGTGGTCGTTCAACCGATACAGCGTGCGTTGTGCAAAGACATCCAGCCGCTGCACCTCCTCGCCCTGCACGTTCTCCTCGCCGGCGCTGCCCAGGATCTCCGCCAGGCCCGCACGCGTCGTTTTGCTGGCGATGATCTTCGCCGCCAGCGCCAGGTCGTAAAGAAGATTGGTGAGGACGCCGGTCGCCGTGGGATGCGCGCGCTGTTGATCCAGGATGAAGCGTTCGATTGTCACCAATTTGCCCGAGTAGCTCTGCACATCAGTCATCGTTGACCTCCTGTGAAAGGCAATCTGCGTAGCAGCCGTCGCGCTGTGAGTATATCACGAACAAAGTTGCGAAAGAGTTGCATCCGACCTTCTCCACACATGGAGCGACCCCCGACTAGACTTTCCTGGGCGTTTGACAGGTGCACCGGCAAGCGTTATACTTATTTTGTTCGCTATATTGAAAAAATTTTATATCCATAAATTTTTTGCTGTCGCCGATGGAGCACCAAGAACAACTGCCAGGCGTCAAATCAGCGCTGCGCGTGCTGGACATCTTTGAACTACTGGCGCAACATCCAGATGGGTTGAGCCTGTCCGAAATTTCCGCCGCCCTGGGAATTCCCAAGAGCAGTGCACACGGACTATTGATGACGCTGATCCACCGGGGCTATCTGCGCCCGGGTCGGCGCGAGCGCACCTATCGACTGGGCGTGCGCTTGTTTGAGCTGGGCGCCAGCTACATGGCGGGCGTCGACCTGGTGACCGAAGGGCAGGAGATTGTGCGCGAGACCTCGCGCGCTTGCGATGAGACGGTGCATCTCGCCGTGTTGGAGGGCGCCGAGGTGCTGTACATCGCCAAAGAGGAAGGCACCAACACGATCCGCATGGTCTCTGCTGTGGGCAGGCGCTTCCCGGCGCATGGAACTGGCGTCGGCAAGATGATGCTCTCCGCTTTGTCCGCAGAAGAGCTGGACCGCCTGTATCCGCCGGAGCAGCCGCTGGCGCCGATCACCCCCCGCACCATCACCGACCCGGCCGCCTTTCGCGCCGAGCTGGCCGAAATTCGACGACGCGGCTACGCCACCGACTTCGAGGAATCTACGCCCGGTCTCTGTTGCATCGCGGCGCCGATCTTCAACGCCGAAGGCAAGACCATCGCCGCCATGAGCGTCTCGGTGCCGACGGTGCGCTTCACGACCGAGCGCCAGCTTGCGCTGCGCCAGCTCGTGCAACAAAACGCCGAACGCCTTTCCCGGCTGCTCGGCTATCGACCCAAAGAACACCCGCAAGGAACGCCGCCATGAAAATCACCGACGTAGAAGCCATCTGGCTGCAGCTTCCCGTCGTCGACGAGCGTTGCGACGGCACACAAGACACCCTGATCGTACGCGTCTACACCGACGCCGGCATCGTCGGCGTCGGCGAAGTGGACTCTTCGCCGATGGTCGCCAAAGCCATCATAGAGGCGCCTCTTTCCCACGCCATCGCCCGCGGCTTGCGTCAATGCGTGCTCGGGCAAAACCCGCTCGACATTGCCGTACTGTGGGAGCGAATGTACCAGGGCACGATCTTTTTCGGCCGCGGGGGCGCGGCGCAACAGGCGATCAGCGGCGTCGACATGGCGCTGTGGGACATTCTCGGCAAGGTTCTAGGGCAGCCGGTCTATCAATTGCTGGGCGGCGCCTTCCACACCAAGCTGCGCGCCTACGCCTCCAACCTCTTCGGCGACACGCCGCAAGCCACCTATGAACAGGCGCGGCGCCTGGTCGACCAGGGCTTCACGGCCGTCAAGTTCGGCTGGGGGCCCCTGGGTCAGAGCGAGGCGCTCGACCTCGAGCTGGTGCGCCAGGCGCGGACTGGCCTGGGCGAGGCGGTGGATCTCATGATCGACGCTGGCCTGGCCTACGACGCCAGCACAGCCATCCGTCGCGCCCATCAGTTCGCCGAATTCAACCCATTCTGGCTAGAGGAGCCGCTCCATCCGGATGACCTGGAAGGCTACGCACGGCTGACGCAGGCCTCGCCCATTCGCATCGCCGCCGGCGAGCAGGAGACGACGCTGCGAGGGTTTGCGGCGTTGCTGGACGCCGGCCTGGATGTAATTCAGCCCGACGTGGCGCGAGTCGGAGGAATCAGCCGCGCCATCGAGATCGGTCGGCTGGCTGCGCAACGGCGTCGTCTCTGCGTCAACCACTCGTACAAGACCGGCGTGAGCATTGCGGCGTCGCTGCACTTCCTGGCGGCGCTGCCCAACGCCTCGCTGCTGGAATACTGCGTCGAGCAGTCGGCGCTGCGCCAGACGTTAACGCGGCAACGCTTCCCGGTGGTGGATGGCTACGTCGCCGTTCCTCAGGAGCCGGGGCTAGGCGTCGATCTGGATGAAGAGGTTGTCGCCCGCTATCGCGTCGCCTGAATCAGATTTGATTCATCCCATGCAATCAACCCAGGAGAAACGCATGAACATTGGCGAACCGCCGCCCCCCACCATGGAAGCTCTGATCTGGCTTGGGCCGCGCTGCATGGAAACGCAGATGCTGCCGACGCCGACGCCTACTCACGATGAAGTGCTGGTGGAAGTGGCGGCCGCCGGCGTTTGCGGCTCGGAGCTTGCCGGCTATTTAGGGCAGAATAGCTTGCGCAAACCGCCGCTGGTGATGGGGCATGAGTTCGGCGGACGCATCGCCCAGATCGGAGGCGGCGCGCTGGCGAACGGCGAGGCGCCTTATCCGGGCCAACGCGTGGTCGTCAATCCGCTGATCGGTTGCGGCGCATGTCGCCTGTGTCGCAGCGGGCTGCCCAACCTCTGCCCTCACCGCCAGATTATCGGCGCCCATCGAGCGGGCGCTTTTGCACGCTACGTGTGCGCGCCGACCGCGCAGTGCTGGCCGCTATCGGACGCTGTGAGCGACCGGGCCGCTGCACTGGTCGAGCCGCTGGCGTGTGCACTGCGCGGGGTGCGCCACATTCAGTGGCGGGCGGCGGAGGGGCCGCTGCTGATCCTAGGGGCTGGGCCGATCGGTCTTTTCTGTCTGGCCGTCGCCCATGCGGAGCAGCCGGAAGGCGCCATCCTGATCAGCGACAGATTCGAGCGCAGACTGCAGCAGGCGAAGCAGTGGGGCGCCGCCGCCACGGTCCACGGCGGCGACGAGGCAGAACGACGGCTGCGCAGCCTGCTGCCCGAGGGTGCAGCGGCCGTGATCGACGCCGTCGGCTCCAACGCCACGCGCAGGCTGGCGGTGCAGCTCGTGCGACCCGGCGGCTGCGTCCTCTTCATCGGCTTGCACGACGAAGCTTCTCCGCTAGCGGCCAATTATCTGGTTCGGCAAGAGATCGTCCTTCGAGGAAG
This sequence comes from uncultured Caldilinea sp., assembly GCA_937928035.1. GTDB lineage: Bacteria > Chloroflexota > Anaerolineae > Caldilineales > Caldilineaceae > Caldilinea. Next base: position 4,284 of record CALFWA010000233.1, read on the forward strand.
CTTCGCCTACACGCCCGTCGACTTCGCCGATGCGCTTGGCCTGCTGGAAGCCGGCCTGATCGCGCCTGCGCCGACATGGCTCGAGGAGCGGCCGCTGCGCGAGGGCGCGCAAGTCTTTGCCGGTCTCATTGACGGCGCCATCACTACGTCGAAGGTGCTCCTGCGGCCGTAGAATTCAACGAGACGATTCGCCCTCGATGGTCACCCGCGCGCTCATGCCCCAACGCAATCCGGACGGCTGCTCCGCCAGCTCCAGCCAGACGGTGTAGACCGTGTCGCCGCCGATGGTGGAAGGCTGCGGCGAGATGCGCGTCACCCGCGCAGGGACGGTGAGGTTGAGCGGCTCAATCAGCACGCTCGCCGCTTGCCCTACCTGCACAAAGGCAACGTCTCGCTCGCTGAGATCATAGGTCTCCACCTGAAGGCGCTCGAGGTTGGCGAGGGTCAACACCGGTGCGCCGGCCGCCACGAATTCGCCGAGCGCAACGTCGACGGCGGTGACGACGCCGGTGAAGGGTGCGCGCAGCTCCAGGTTGGCGAGCTCTTGCTCCGTGCGGCGCACCAGCGCTCG
>CALFWA010000234.1 GCA_937928035.1 uncultured Caldilinea sp.
AGCGTGGGCAATCGCCCCCTGACCATGCGAACGTAGAGAATCACAGGCGCAAAGCCCGCATACCAGGATGTAAGTGCATCGCATGGTCGGAGCCCGAATGAAGCTGCCCAGAGTGCATACGGAAAGGAGCCGAACAGATGACGATCCTCTACGTCGAGGTGGACGTGGCGTGTGCCAGCTTTGAGGGCGTTGCCTGGAGCAAACGCACCCCTCGCCAGGTGGAGCGCTATGACAATACCGCTTCGGGCTTTCGCCGGTTTGCCGAGCGGGTCGAAGCGGTGCGCCAAGCGGAAGAAGCCAACGTCATCCATCTGATCCTGGAACCCACCGGAGGTTATCAGGCGGAACTGGTGTTGTTTGCCCATCGCAGGGGATGGCGCATCACTCAGGTTAACCCGCTGCAGCACTTTTTGGCTGTTCTGCAAGAGAGTTTCAACAATGGGGCGGAGCGCAGATCGATCTTGGCGATTGTCAGGCGTCGTCTGTCCCGTTACAATAATAAACGTGGACGCCACAAGAACTAAAGCTATCGAACTCTGGAGGCAGGCAGGCTTCCTACAATCCGCTCCCCTCGAAGCCGTGTGCGCGCTCGCCGAAGTTGCAACGCCTCACTCCTATCTGCGCAACGAGGTGATCTTTCTGGAGGGGGAGCCGACGGCAGGCCTCTTTCTGGTGGAATCAGGGATCGTCAAGATTTGTCGTTACTCGAAAGAAGGGCGCGAGCACATTCTGCATTTCATGCAGCGCGGCGACACCTTTAATGATGTCTCGGCGATGGATGGCGGAACGAACCCTGCCACCGCAGTGGCGCACACGGATGTCAGGCTTTGGCGCGTCACGCGCGAGGATCTTCGCGCTATTGTGCTGAACCAACCAGCACTGGCCTGGGCGATGATCGAGAATCTGGCCCGCCGGGCGCGACGGTTGGTGAACCAGGTGCAGGACCTGGCGATGCGCAACGTGCGCAGCCGCCTTGCCAAACTGTTATTGGAGCAGGCCAGAGCTGTCGAGCGAGGCGAATCGCCTCCGCCGTTGACCCAGGAGGAGATGGCGCACTATCTCGGCACGGTGCGCGAGGTGGTCGGGCGCACGCTACGGGCGTTCATCGTCGAAGGGTTGATCGAAATGCAGCGACAACAGATCGTCATCGTCGACCGCAAACGCCTCGAGGAAGAGGCCGAAATTTAACAGCCGCTGGATCGCCTTAACACTTTTAACCGCACGGGGGGAAGAGCAATATGTTTGACCTGAACCGCTCTACATTGGAAAGACACAGCGTAGACATGCGCCAGTTCATCGATTGGCGGCAGTCGGTCTTGCCTAACGGGCTGCGCGTCATCGACGGCTACAACAGCAGCGGCCTGACGTTGACGCTGCTGCCCGATCGCGGCCTGGATATCTGGCTGGCGGCCCACAACGGGCGCCCGTTGACCTGGATCAGCCAAGGGTCTCCCCATGCGGCGGATTTCGGCGCCGGCTGGCTGCGCCTCTTCAACGGCGGTGTGCTCGTGACTTGTGGGTTGCGCCATGTCGGCCCGCCGGAAAGCGACCAGCGCAGCGGCCAGTTCCGCGATCTCCATGGCGACTTCAGCTTGCTGCGCGCCTACAACGTGACGGTGCACGGCGGCTGGCAGGCCGAACGCTACGTCGCCGAGGTGACGGGCGAGGTGGCCGAGGCTTCGCTCTTCGGCGAACAACTCCATCTGACGCGCACGGTGCGTTTCGGCCTGGGCGAGCCGGCGGTCGAGATCATCGACGTCGTCGAAAATCGCTACGATGCGCCGACGCCCTTCATGTTGCTCCACCATTTTAACTTCGGCTATCCGCTCGTGCAGGAGGGCGTCCGTCTCCATGTGGCGCACGCCGCCGTGGTTCCGCGCGACATGCAGGCGGCGTCGGCCCTGCATAATTGGCCAAACTATCACGCCGCAACGCCGCGTCATCTGGAGGAGGTCTTCTTCCACCGGGTTCTGCTCGATGAGAGCAAACAAGCGGCGGCGGTGCTGACTTCGGAGACCTTCGGCCTGATGCTGGAGTGGGACGCTGCGCATGAACCCTACTTTACGCAGTGGAAGAACTTTCGGCAGGGAACCTACGTCTGCGGCGTGGAGCCGGGCAACTGTTTGCCGGAGGGTCAAAATCGGGCGCAGCGCCATGGCCGTCTCATCCATCTCGCCCCTGGTGAGCGCCATCGATTCTGGAATCGCCTCACCGCGCTCGATGGCACCGAAGCGGTGCAGCGAGCACTGGAGCGCGTGGCGCTTTTACAACGTCACGGCCAGCCGTCTCCCATCACGCTGGAAGATTACGCCACATGAAAGTTGCGGAGTGCGTATTTCGCGACTTTTCAGCTGGCAACGCCTTCACCCGAGCCTCCTCGGACGCACCGCAGCTGTGATGACCAACGCAGTTGCATTGAACAGGAGGAGAACGGAGAAGGCTGCGTTCAGTTCATAACGGTCCGCCAGAGCGCCCAGCGTAAAGGGCGCAATCAGGATCGCCAATCCTGCGGCCGTTGAGACCCACCCGCTGGCGGCGTCGGCATGATCGGCGGCGATATTCAACGCCGTCGACAACCCCAGTGGGAAAAGTGCGCCGACGCCAAAGCCAACGATGCCCAGCCCTATCACAGTAACCGGCGGCATCCTCGCCAACCAGAAGACCGGAAAACCGAGCGCCACCACAACCAACATCGCTAACAGCAAAGTGCGTGGAGACGTGCGCAACGTCCATCGGCTATTGGCGAAACGGCCGAGCAGAGCGCCGATGAAAAAGACGCTCACCAGCATGGCGGCGTTCGTCGCAGGCAGACCGACGACGCCGGTCAAAAAGTCGGCGCTCCACGCCACCACGCACCACTCCATCGCCACGCTCATGATGAGCGCCAACCACACTGCCCAGAAGGAAGCCGGCAGCCGTTTCGCCGCAGCGCGCTGCTCGAACGAACTTGTCTGGGAGGGAATCGAAACGCCTCTGTTCAAAAGTGCAATCCAGCCCAGCGCCAACACCGCCGTCAGCAACGCCCCACGCCAGCCGATCGCCGTACGCGCCCACAGCCCGACCATCAGCGGCGAAAGCCCCGCGCAAAACATCGCCAGCATGTTTGCTTCGGTCAGCGCAGTGGCCCGGAAAGCGCCATGATGGTCGGAAAGCGCCGCCTGAATCATGACCAAAAGCAACGTGCCCAGGTAGCCCATCCCCAGCGCGGCGCTCAAGGTGACCGCAACATGGAGCCCGCTCATCAAGAGCAGAGCGCCAAGCGCCATGCCGCCGGCGCCGCTCCACAACAGCGTCCGTCGCCCCATCCGCTGCGCCAGCGGCGCGGCGCTTAAGCCGGCGGCGATCATGCCGCCGGCGAAGGCGCTCAGGTGCAGGCCGCCCTCCGCGTATCCTAGGTGCAATTCATTGCGCAAGAAGGGCATCAACGGCCCTAGCGAGGCCTGCAAATAGGCGAAATAGCCGAGCAGCAGGTAGGCGAGCCAGGTGAAGCGGTCGCGTCGAAAGGCGCTCACGATGTCCGCCTACGCAATGACCGACGCAATGGCGCGGCGCACGATCGCTTCGCCCGGATCGTCGATGATGGTCACGTCTCCCAACGCCTGGGGAATGATGAAACGCAGCGTTTTGCCGACGCGCTTTTTATCCTGCGCCATGGCGGCGTAGATGGCGTCGACGCTGAAGCCGGAGACGCTCGTCGGCAGCCCCAGTCGCTCCAGCAAGTTGTGGATGCGCGCCGCCAGCGCAGGGTCGCACCTCCCCAGCTCAACGGCCATGTTGGCGGCCGCCGTCATGCCGACCGCCACCGCATCGCCATGGCGCATCTGATACCGGCTGACCTGCTCGATAGCGTGGCCGAAGGTGTGTCCGAGGTTGAGCGTTGCCCGCACCCCGCGCTCAAAGGGGTCCTGCTCGACGATGCGCACCTTGACGCGCACGGCGTCCGCCACCAATTGCAACAGGTTGACCGGCCCTTCCTTCTCCAGCTGCACGAAGAGCTGCGGCGCGCCGATAATCCCATGCTTCACCACCTCGGCCAGACCAGCGCGGAATTCATCCGAAGGCAGTGTGGAGAGCGTCGCCACATCCATCAGCACGGCGACCGGCTGCTTGAACGCGCCGACGAGATTCTTGCCCTGCGGCAGGTCAACGCCCACCTTGCCGCCGACTGAGGCGTCCACCATCGCCAGCAGCGAGGTGGGCGCCTGCACAAAGGGAACGCCGCGCAGATAAGTGGCGGCTGCAAAGCCCGCCAAATCGCCGATGACGCCGCCGCCGACGGCGATCACCGGGCTGTGGCGGTCCAGACCGGCTGCAACGAATTGGTCGTAGAGCAGCCCCACATTCTCCAGCGTCTTGTGCTGTTCGCCCTCGGGAACGAGGCAGATCGTCGGCTCGAAACCGGCGCCGCGCAGGCTGGCGCTCACCGTCTCGGCGTGCGGAAGAATCATCTCGTTGGTGACGACGGCCGCGACGCCGGGGCGCACACCCCGATTAAGAAGCAAGCGACCGGCGTGGGTGAGCACTCCTTCGCCGAGCAGCAGGTCGTAGTCGCCCGACGGCGAGCGCACAGGGATGCGATTCAACCCCGGCGCCTCCTGGTTAGCGAGCGCAGCGTCGAGCACGCGCTCGGCCACCTCTTCGGCGCTCAGCGAGGTTGTGTCCACCTGATAGGCGATGGCCCCGTAGGCATAGCGGCGCTGTTGAAGCAGAAGATGGATGCGTCGACGGCGCTCTTCCGCTTCTCCGGGCAACAGCGGTCGATCGTTGGCGTCGGCCAGTCGCCGCAGAATTTCCTCTTCGGACGCATGAAGACAGACGACGGTGCCGCTGGCTTCGAGCGCGCGACGGTTCTCCGAGTTGACCAGCGCGCCGCCGCCCGTACTGATCACCAGATTGCGCTGTTGCGCCAGCTCCTGACAAAGTTGCGCTTCCGCTGCGCGAAAGGCTTCTTCCCCATCCTCGGCGAAGATGGCGGGAATGGGTTTGCCGAACCGTTCGACCAGTACGTCGTCCATATCGACGAAGCGCCGTCCCAGGCGTTGACTCAGGATGCGCCCCACGGTGCTTTTGCCTACGCCCATGAAGCCGGTGAGGATGATGTTGCCGTCTGAAATTTCAGATGGATTCATACGGAAGACTCTTTCTGTTGAGATGTTTTGAGCCGTTCAAGGACGGCGGCCACGCACTGCTCCAGCGGCTGCGCCGTGTCGAGCATCAGATGATGTTCAGGTTTGATCGGGTACCGCCAGCAGCCATCGTAGCGACGCAACATCTCTTGCATGGCGGCCCAACCACTGATCTTGTGTGTCGAGTCGCCGGGCTGCCGTGCGTCGAGCCGCCGTCGCCATTCCGCTTCGTCGAGTACGGTCTCCACGATCAACAGACGCGCTCCGTGCTGGGCCGCAATTTCCTGTGCGCGTGCATACCCGTTGGGATAAGAAAGCGGCGAGACGGCGATTACGCTTACCCCTACACTAAGCTGCGTTTCGACGATCCGCCACATGATTTGGTACGCGAGTTCGTTGGCGTCGGGCATCTCTAGGACATAGTCCTTGATGTCGTCCTTATCGATGAGCGGAACCCGCAATCGTCGCGCAAGGGTTTCCGCCACGGCGCTCTTGCCGGTGGCCGGATGCCCTTTCATGGCGATCAGGATCAACGGAATGGAAATGGACGTGCTGTCGCCAAAGGGAGAGATGGAGGGCATACGGTCAAACGAACAGGCGGAAATGGGCGGGATCGACGTGCATGGCGGCGTGCATCAGCACGGCGTTCATCAGTTCAATCGCCACGCGCGATTCCAGGGTGACGCCGGCGCGCACCCCGACGCAGGGGTCGTGGCGCCCCTTCTGCAGGCGAAACTCGATCTCGCTGAGGTCCTTGCGCACGCTCTGCTGCGGCTTGACGATGGTGGAAGTGGGCTTGAAGCCGACGCGAAAGACAAGCGGCATGCCGGTCGTCACCCCGCCGATCAGCCCGCCGTGGCTGTTGCGCTGATAACCGGTGCTGCGGATCGGATCGTTGTTTTCGCTGCCGCGGCGTTCGACGACGGCGAAACCGTCGCCAACTTCGACGCCTTGCACGGCGTTCAGACCGCCGAGCGCGCCCATGATGCGCACCTTGAGGCTTTGATAGAGCGGGTCGCCGACTAGCGGCGGCGGATTGACGGCCACCACCTCCACTGCGGCGCCGAGCGAGTCGCCCTCGATGCGCGTGCGTTTGATCAGCTCGCCTGCCGCATGGGCAAAATCGGCGTCGATGGAGTGAATCTCCGCCGCCTCCATCGAGGCCTCTAGCTCGGCCAACGGCTCAATGGGCACGCGCCCGCCAGCGCCGGCCAGGGACTCTACATACGAAGCTAAGGTCTTTGCAGCGCGCAGCTCACCGACCTGGCAGATTGAAGAGAGGATGACGGCTCCGAAGCGCTCGGCCAGAAAGATGCGAGCGATCGAACCGCCGATCACATCGCTGATCGTGGAGCGGTAGCTGGAGCGCCCCCCTCCGCGCGGATCGACAAAGCCCTGGCTTTTTTTGTACTTTACCAGATCCGTGTGGCCTGGGCGCACCTCGCCGGTGGGTCCGCTGAACTGGGCGTAATCGGCCGATTTCTTGGCGGTCGAAAGCACAACGGCGGCGATTGGCTCGCCGGTGGTGTAACCCTCGGCGTAGCCTGTCGTCGTCGAACATTCTTCGCCGTAGGAGACCGAGATTGTCGGCCCCGCGGTCAGAATGTCGAGATTCTCTTGATAAAGGCCGGAAAGAAGCACCACAGTGTCATCCTCGCGGCGAGGCGTGCCGTGTCGATTGCTGCCCGGCCGGCGACGATCGAGATAGCGCTGGATGTCGGACGCGCGCAGATACAGCCCCGGCGGGCAGCCGAAGACAATCGTTGTGATCGCCGGCCCGTGCGATTCTCCGGCGCCGGCCACGGCGAAGAGTGGACCTCCGAGAATTTCCATAGTGAACAGATTATACCATATTCGATTATGGAGGAGCGCAGATGCGTCCCACCCAACCGGAAATTTTGCGCGAACTCAAGCACATGGGTTTCTGGCGGACAAGACGGGAAAAAAGCGGCGCAGCAGCGCTCCTTTTGCGCACTGCTGCGCCTCGATTCGAAAGATGGTTTATCGCTCGGGTTTACTCGACCAGCACCTCAACCGCCGTGAAAGTCAGCTGGTCGCCGATGGCGTCGATCAGCACATGATCGCCATCCTGAATCTTGCCCTGCAAGATTTCGAGCGCCAACGGATCGGCGATGCGATGTTGGATCACCCGTTTGAGCGGGCGGGCGCCAAAGGCAGGGTCGTAACCTTCGCTGACGATCAGCTCCTTGGCCGCGTCGGTCAGCTCGATCGTAATGCGGCGCTGGGCCAACAGCTTGCGCAGCCGTTCGAGCTGGATTTCGACGATCTCCTTCAGCTGCTCTCGCTTGAGCGCATGGAAGACCACGATCTCGTCGATGCGGTTGAGGAACTCCGGCCGGAAGTGGCTGCGCAGCACCTCGCGCACGCGGCGCTCGACCTCCTCATCCACCTCGGCGACGTCCAGAATGTACTGGCTGCCCAGGTTGCTGGTCATGATGATGATCGTGTTCTTGAAGTCGACCGTGCGCCCCTGGCTGTCGGTCAGGCGGCCGTCATCGAGCACCTGCAAGAGCACGTTGAAGACTTCCGGGTGTGCCTTCTCGATCTCGTCGAAGAGCACCACCGAATAGGGCCGTCGGCGCACCGCTTCGGTCAGCTGACCGCCTTCGTCATAGCCGATGTAGCCGGGCGGAGCGCCGATGAGCCGCGCAACGGTGTGTCGCTCCTGATATTCGCTCATGTCGATGCGAATCAGCGCGCGCTCATCATCGAAAAGATACTCCGCCAGGCTGCGCGCTAGCTCCGTCTTGCCGGTGCCGGTGGGGCCCAGGAAGATGAAGCTGCCGATCGGGCGGTTCGGGTCTTGCAGGCCGGCGCGGCTGCGGCGAATGGCATTGGCCACGGCGCGCACCGCCTCATCCTGTCCGACGACGCGGCGATGGAGATATTCCTCCATACGCAGCAACTTCTCGCGCTCGCTCTCCAACAGCTTCGCAACCGGGATGCCGGTCCACTTGCTTACAACCTCTGCGATCTCCTCGGCGTCGACTTCTTCCTTCAGAAGCGCGCCCTGTTTTTGCAGCTCCTGCACGCGAGCATTGGCTTGGGCCAGCTCTGCCTCCAGTTGGCGCATCTTGCCGTAGCGCAGCTCGGCGGCCTTTTGCAGATCATAGGCGCGCTCGGCCTGCTCGATCTCGATGCGGACCTGGTCAATCTGCTCTTTGATCGTCCGCACGCGCTGGATCGCTTCTTTCTCCGCCTGCCAGCGAGCCGTCAGCTGCGCGCTCTTCTCACGTAACTCGGCCAGCTCCCTCTCCAGCTCTTCCAGACGCTGACGGCTGGCCTCGTCCTTCTCCTTTTTCAGCGCCTCTCGTTCGATCTCCAGCTGCATGAGCTGCCGGTCGATTTCGTCCAGCTCCTGCGGCTTGGAGTCGATCTGCATGCGCAGCCGGCTGGCGGCCTCGTCGATCAGGTCGATGGCCTTGTCGGGCAGGAAGCGATCGGTGAGGTAACGGTGGCTCAACGTCGCCGCCGCGATCACGGCGCTGTCGGTGATGCGCACGCCATGATGCACTTCATAGCGCTCCTTCAAGCCGCGCAGGATGCTGATGGTGTCCTCGACGCTGGGCTCACTGACGAATACGGGCTGGAAGCGCCGTTCCAGCGCTGCATCCTTCTCGATGTGTTTGCGGTATTCGTCGAGCGTCGTTGCGCCGATGGCGTGCAGCTCACCGCGCGCCAGCATCGGCTTGAGCATGTTGGCGGCGTCCATAGCGCCTTCGGCTGCGCCGGCGCCGACGAGCGTGTGAATCTCGTCGATAAACAGGATGATGCGGCCTTCGGATTTGACGATCTCCTGGAGCACCGCCTTGAGC